>NZ_JABUCO010000008.1:0-165866 GCF_019835205.1 Rhodococcus sp. BP-261
TCTCCTTCGAGTAGCTGGTGCGTGGTCAGAGACCATCAGCTTCGTTGGAGACCCGCCCTCGTTGGCGGTGCCACACGGGTGATGAATTTCAGTGAGCGTCAGTGATGAATTTCGATGAGCGCCGTCAGGTCTACGGATGCCGATGTTCTTCCTGCTGTCCGGCTTGTTCGCCGCTAAGTGGTTGCGCGGATCATGGCGACAACTTGTTCAAGGAAAGTTGGCCTTTTTGGCTTGGGTGTACCTTGTGTGGACCATCTTGGAGCAGCCAACGAAAGCGCTTGCTGCGTCATATCTTCAGAACGATTTCTCGTTTCCTAGACAGGTGTTCGCACTGGCTCTGTCTCCCGTTCGCGTACCCGGAGTAATTTGGTTTCTTTGGGCCCTCGCCGTGATGTTTCTCTTTGCGAAGATGACGCGAAACGTTGACCGAAGAGCGCAGCTCGCGCTTGCCGCCATCGTCGCGCTCGCTGCTAGGTGCCTCCCGGCCTCTGCAGACGAATTTGTGGTGCAGGTTGCCGGCTTGGGCTGGCGGGGCGTTGCTTCGTACTACGCTTTCTTCGTCGCTGGAGCCTATTGGAGCGATGAGATTAAGTCTGTCGTCGCGGGCAGGGTAACTACGGTGACGGGAGGGTCCGCCGCTGCAACTTGGGTTGCAGTTGCGGCCACGGCGCAGATTAAAGGATGGTCGGAGGTAGGACACGTGTCATTCGCGTTGGCGGTGCTCGGGGCTTTTGCCGGTATTGGTGCTAGCGTTATGCTGTCTCGTGTGTCGGCGTTGGCTTCTGTCGGTCGAAAGACACTTCCAATATATCTAGTCCATTACCCACTGCTGATCGTTCTTGTTGTAGCTCTCGATATTGTTTTGGGCGCTGTCGCAGTCGGTTTCGCGATCGGCATGGCGTTGGCTTTGGTCGCCACTACCGTCGTGGCGTCGCTCCTTTTGTACCGAGCTTGGCTTGCTCGCTATTTGTTTGAGCCGCCAGCGTGGTGGGTCAGTTTCGCCACGCACGTGGCGCCGAAGCCGCATCGCGACTTTCTCAAAGATAGCGTCGCGCGCAGAAGCGATTGGTCGCCCGAGGCGGCTAATGTCCAACAATCTGACACCCGGGATGGCCCTGGCAGTAGTACGTAGGTTTGGTTGCGGTCATCCGATTGGATGACTTCCGGTCGTCGGCGAGTAGTCCAGGTTCTAGCGCAAGCGTATCCCGCTTGCGGAGCGGCTCGCGAACGATGCGAGCAGCCGACTTGCAGATCCTCCTGGTTTTTAACTGGCTTGGGCCTGTTGCGGGGGGGGGCTTGTTGTGGTCCTATTCTGACGATCCCGTAATGCGTGTCAGGACGAGTCGCTCGCGCTTATGGTGAAAAAGCGGAAGGTCGGTCGGAGGGTCCGCGGTGGGTGTCGCTACTGTTGGGGCACTAGGGTCACAAGGCTTAAGGCAGACCGTATCGAGCAGGACCGCAAGATCCCTACTCGGGTATGTCGGTGTCGAACTAGGTGCTTTCTCCGGCCCGTGAGTTTCCCTAGATCGGTTAGGGGTTCGCGGCGCTGCTGGGCATAGCCGTAATCGCGTTTGACGCGCCGAACAGGTACGCCAGCCTGCGGGGTCGTGATCGGCGCGTAGCAGCGAGGCAGGCCGCAGCCGAATCGGACGAGCGACCGGTTTTCGGATGTGAGCAAGCACAAACCCCGTTTATGCTGTTAAATCCTCCCATGAGTAACCGACTGCCGAACCGAACGCGTGGCACCGATCTACGCTTCCTCCTCCTTGCTGCCGTTGTGGGCCTCACCGCCGGAGCGCTCGTCGTCTTCCTGCTGTGACGGCGTGCTGATTCCCAGCGCCTCGGCGACGACGCAGGCCGCGTTCAGCGTCCCGTCGTCGTAAAGCTTGTTCTTGGATGGCGAAGAATGGAGACGGCGGCCGCGGCCACGCTTCCGGCCACGGTGGCCGTGGCGACCAGCGCAGCGGCGGGCAACGTCGACGCCGTGACGTACCAACTGCGTGCGCGGACGTACCCTTCGTGGGTTCCGCGCTCCTGCAAACCGAAACCGGCGTTGTACAAGGCGCTTTCGTCACGGGGCTTCGACGGCCGATCGGCGTGCTGAGACCAGTACTGATAATCACGCATGATTCTGTCCACCGCGCGCGGCGCGACGTTCGAGACCATGACGAGCAATTTGGCCTGCGCACCGACGTAGACGTCTCGTTTGGGATGTTCCGCCGCGAACAGAATGCCTTTCGCGACGGCTTCCGGTGGGTAGATCATCCCTCGATGTGCGGGCTGCGTGTCCTGGTAGCTGTGAGCGTGCTCGTTGTACGGGGTGTCGATGCGTCCGGGGTGAACGAGTGTGACGGACACCGGCGTCTTCTCGTGGGCGGCCTCGACGCGTAGTGCCTCGGTCAGGCCATGAACAGCGAATTTGGCGCTCCCGTACGTCGATTGGACGGGGGTTGCTCGATCGCCGAAGAAGCTACCGACATTGATCAACGCGCCAGGATCATCGGGCTTGCGGGTGGCGAAATGTGCCATGGCCGCGCGCGAGCCGTAGACCACACCCCAGAACACGGTGTCGAACACGCGCCTGTAGTCGGCTATCGACACGTCGACGATATTGCCGAAGACGGACACCCCGGCGTTGTTCACCCAGGTGTCGAACCGCCCGTACTCGGTGATGGCGACGTCGGCGATCTTCTGCACATCTTGTTCTTTGCCGACGTCGGCCACGACGTAGGTCGCCTGCCCGCCTCCGTCCTGTATCTCACGAACGAGATCGCGCAGTGCGTCCTCGTTGCGGGCAGCGAGCACGGTGGTGGCGCCGCGACGTGCGGCCGTGCGAGCGGTGACCAGCCCGATTCCGCTGGATGCGCCGGTGATGACGATGACCTGTTCGGCCAACGGACGTAGCCTCGAACCCATTGTTCGACCTCCGAATATGTAGTCTCTCGGTGCTACACGAGTGCGCAGAACACTCGGTGCGGTAGACAGACGCCCGCGTCAACGCGGCAGCGCGGTCTCGACTACGGCTTCCAGGCGATACGTCCGTGTACCCCTGGTGGTCGACAGGAAACGTCGCCTGAATTGTGTTCTCGGCGGACGGAACATCGATGCGCTGGCGCGTCTCCGGCAGGTAACCCCACTGCCAAGCCGCTGCCCCTGCGCCGACGGCGATCAAGGCCAGGCCCATGAGCGCCACTGCGATGCGGTGAACGCTATGGTTGCGCGGTTCATGAGCGGGTCCTTCCTGTGGAGGCCGAGACGGTGACCTTCGACGGCTTCGTCAACGAAGACAACGCGTCGTCGACGGCCGTTTTTGCTTGCTTTTGCATTGCGGCACAGTCGGTTCCGGGGTGCGCCGTCAGTGCAACCGAGACCGTGCGTCGCGTAGCCCGAACCCGGGTCGACGTCACCGCGGGCATATCGACGACGGCCGCAGCCAACAGGACCGCAACCGCAGCCGCGGCACCACTGCGGACAACTGTCGAGTAGTTGTGGTGTCGTCGTCCGGGCATCTTCAATCACCAATCCGAGTGAATGACATGCACTTTCGCGACGACTACGATCGCTGGACCGCGTACGGGCAGTCGAAGACGGCCAATGCGCTGTTCGCCGTGGAGCTGAACCGGCGGACTATGGGAAGTCACGGCCTCGTTCGTCGGGGTGGGTGAGTTCGGTCCAAGAAGGTGAGGTCGATAGCTAGCGGTGCGCGCCGCATCTCGACAAGCACAAGTCACCGATGTGCTTATTCGAAGATGCGTTCGCGCACTATCCACGCCAAGTCCTGCAGAAGCTGCACGTGACCGGTAGTCCACTGGCGGGGCTGTTGATCCCAGACGCAGAGTGTCCCGACGGCATGTCCGTCGTTGTCGGACAACGGGATTCCGAGGTAGGACACCATCAGCTCGCCTGTGACGGCTGCGTGGTCGTTGTAATTGGGGTCGAGTCGCGCGTCCTCGACGACCACCGTTTCCCCGGCGTTGACGACGTACTTGCACATCGACAGCTCCAGCGGGATGTCGCGCGCACCGTCGAGCTCGGACGGTAGCCCGATCGCGCTCTTGAAGAACTGGCGCTCGTCGGTCAACAGTGAGATCGCTGCGCCGGGCGCCGACAACGCATCCGACGCCATCGCGGCGAGCCGGTCGTATCGCTCCTCGACGTCCGTGTCGAGCAACCCCGTGGCCTCGACAGCGCGCAAGCGCTCGGGATCGTGGATGGCGGTACCGGCCAGAGACGGGTCGGAGGAACCGTCCTTACCGCTGTCGAAATTGGATTGCAGGTGGCGTAGCAGCTGCCCGACGTCCGATTCCTCGTCGGCTTTCAGCGCCTCGACCAGTCGAGTCACTACAGCACGCCGAATGAAGGTGTCCACCGTTTCGCCGGCTTTCTCGGCCTGCTCGGCGAGAAGCTGATTCAGGCGGGCGTCGAAGCCCGCAACGGGCACAGCGCGAGACTCAGTGGACACGGCGATCCCGTGCCGGTGGTGGGAGGCGCAACAGGATGCGGGTCGACGCGCGGGTGTCGTCGAGCGAGAGTGCGATGTCCCGAGTCGTGTCGGTCAGGACCGGGGCGGTCTGGGCGAGGGCCGACGGGGAGGGTTCGAGGGTGGCAGTCAGTTCGACGACGCGTTCTCCTCGATCGGAACGCGTTGTGCCGCGCGCACTTCGGACGTGATCGGACGCGGCCAAGGCGTCGGCTGCGCATCGCGCGATGGTGTCGACGTCGACCGACAACTGTCCGGCCTGATCACCCGTCGACGACACCGAAAGGCGACCGACACGTCGGCCGGGCCGATGCGCGAACAACCACCGAAGCCCGACGAGTACGAGGACGACGGCGCCGGCTCCGAGAGCCCATGGCCACCACGTCGCCTGAATCGTGTTCTCGGCGAACGGAACTTCGACGCGCTGGCGCGTCTCCGGCAGGTAACCCCACTGCCATGCCGCTGCTCCTACGCCGACGGCGATCAAGGCCAGGCCCACGAGCGCCACTGCGATGCGGTCGAACGCTATGGTTGCGCGGTTCATGAGCGGGTCCTTCCTGTGGAGGCCGAAACGGTGACCTTCGGTGGCTTCGTCAGCGAGGACAACGCGTCGTCGACGGCCGTCTTTGCTTGCTTCTGCAGTGCGGCACAGTCGGTTCCGGGATGTGCCGTCAGTGCCACCGAGACCTTGCGTCGCGTAGCCCGAACCCGGGTCGACGTCACCGCGGCCATATCGACGACGGCCGCGTGCGCGAGCGCCGGGAGGTCGCGACGACGAAGCCACACACCCGGGATCGAAGTCGCGACATACGGGCGTCGACGCGGCGCGACGGCTGCGACGAGGAGTACGACACCGAGCACGGCGACACCGATGCCGGCAGGCGCCATCCAATTCTGCGCGGTGAGGCCGTCGAGCCAGAGCAGACCGGCGTCGATCCACCTGTCGCCGGTCAGAGCGCCCGCGGCGATGAGGGCATCGCGGCCTGCGATCACCCCGGCCGCGACGACGGCCGCAGCCAACAGGACCGCGAACACAGCCGCGGCACCACTGCCGAGTGGCTTCTTCTCTGCGACAGCCGCATCCGAAACCGGCGGTTTTGCAGTGTCTTTCGAAATCGTGGTCGGAGCGGTCATTGCACTCTCCTGGTCTGCCACATCGAAGAATCGGACGCAGCCGCGACTGCTTCTGCGGTGACGACGAGGACGGTGACGTCGACCGTGTCGACCGTCAATGCGGTGTATCGGGCGAGGTCCGCGGCGACGCTGTCCTGGATCTGCGCAGCGGTTCGCGTCGTGGGTGCCGGCCACACGATGGCCACGTCCAGCGATGCTCGGATGTGGTCTCCGCGAATCGTGACCTCGACACGCGGCAGACCGCGGCCGGTCAGTTTCGACAAGCCTGTCGACTTCGCTACGACGTGCGGCACCGCGAGCGCCGCCTTGCGTGCGATGGTCTCGGCAACCGAATCCCGGATGGTCAGCGCACCACGATCATCCGGTTCCCGCAACGCCGTCGTCGGCGCATCGGTGACGGTCGCACCAGAAGGCGCGACGCCACCGTCCAGGGTGGTGGTCGTGTCAGCCACGGCCACGGCCCCGCAGGATCGACTGAAGGTCGACCTCGCCGTCGCGGTAGCTGCCGTAGAGGTAGCCACCCGCCCCGAGAAGCAGCGCGAGAAGGAATCCGGTGAAGCCGCCCGCGGCAGCCGCAATGGCGATCAACAAGCCTGCCAGAAGTCCGATCGTCGACGTTCTCATGTGGTCTCCACGTGTAAGGAATGAATGGTTATGTCCGACAGGGTGTTCAGCGCGGTGTCGGCTTGGACGAGCCGGTGAGTCGACGCCGGACCTTGCGGCGTACGGCGTCGATAGTGCGGCGCCACGCCCGACGCCGTAATGAGCGGCGAGACATGCCCTGCACCCCTGCTGCACCCGAGGTCGGGCGCACGGTCTGCCGGCGATCGAGCTCGGCGAGCATACGGATGTACGTGTCGGGGTCGCCGCCGCGATCAGGGTGGTGAGTGCGGGCGATCTCGCGGCGCGCTGCTTTCAGTGCAGCAGCACGCCGCTGTTCGGCCGACCTCTCCTGACCTGTCACGAACTCGCCACCTCGACGACGTCCTCGACGGTGATGTGCACGGGACCGTCGGCGACCGCGTGTACTGCGCGGCGCACGGCGTCGGCCGTCTCACGTAAAGGCGCACCGGCCAGCAGCGAGATGTGTATGTCGATCCCGTTGTGGTCCAACCGGATTCCGGCGACGCGGCGACCGGGCAGATAGGTCGCCACTTCTCCGAACATGCCGCCGTGCAGACCCGCGACGCCGTCGGTGGCCGTCACGGTACGGGCGACTGCCTCGGACAGGTCGACGTCGTCCCCGCCCACGTCGGGGCGGGAACGGCCGTTGTCGCTGTCACCCGATGTCATTGGACGCGAACAGTTGCCGCTTCGTCGGTGTCGTCGCTGCCGTCGTCGAGGAAGACGTCGTGAACGGTGATGTTGACCTCCGTGACCTCGAGGCCCGTCATCCGCTCGACCGCGGTGATGACGTTGCGACGGATTCCGGCGGCCAGGTCGGCGATGGAGACGCCGTACTCGGCGACGATGTCGATGTCGACGGCTGCCTGCCGCTCACCGACCTCGACCGACACGCCCTGGGACTGGTTGACGCGTGCACCCGGGATGCGCTCGCGCAGCGCACCGATGGCCCGGACAGCTCCGCCGCCCACATCGTGCACACCCTGGACCTCGCGGGTGGCGATGCCGGCGATCTTGGAGACGACCGTGTCCGCGATGGTGGTGCGGCCGTCCGAGCTGACCAATGCCGAATCGGAGACCGGCTTGGGGCTCGTCTTCGTGGTGGTTGCGGGGGCCGTGCCGGTGGGTGCTGCTTGCGTGGTGGTCATCGTCCATATCCCTTCGTTCGATTGTGTGTTCTTCGGTGATTGGTCGTGGCGACTCGTGGAAAGCGCACGTCCGATATACGTGTTCTGGATCACACTGGTGAAGGCCGAAAACCCGGGATGTTTGGACGGAACAACCCAGAGGTACAACAGAGCACTGTGAAACGGGGTCGGCATCCGCCGATTCCGTGGGACGCGTCGGGCGGTCCTCGAAAGGAACGTGGGGATGCTCGACGATGGACACGACATCGATGCAGGTGACACTGCGTGGCGACGACGCGGCGGCGATGCGTCGGATCAGTCGCTGATCGCAGCGGCTGTCCTGGGGGATCGGCAAGCGTTCGAGGCCATCGTGATGCGTTACGGCCCCGACATGTATCGCTTCACCCGCAACCTCCTCAGCGACTCCGGGGCCGCCGAAGAGGTCGTCCAAGACGCGTTCGTCGCAGCCTGGAAAGGGCTCGAGAACTTTCGGGGCGCGTCGAGCCTGCGGACATGGCTGTTCAGCCTGGTCTCGCACAAGGTCGTCGACCACCGTCGTCGACGCGCCATCTCCCCGGCCGAGGACTGGGTGTTCGAACGGGCCGACCACGACCCCTCCGGCGACCCCGAACGGCAGGCGGCGAGTTCCGGGTTCATGGCGGCCTTGGACGCGGCGCTGTCCGAATTGCCCTACCGTCAGAGATCAGCATGGCTCCTTCGGGAAGTCGAAGGCATGACCCACGTGGAAATCGGGCAGATCATGTCCATGTCGCCCGGCGCGGTGCGCGGACAACTGCAACGAGCCCGAACCACACTGAGCGCAAGGATGTCGACATGGAGATGACCCCCGACGAACCCGACGACGCTCTCCTCGCCCGAGCAGCGCAGGAGCTTTCGGCTCACGATCGCGAACCGCGTTGGGTCGACATCAGCAGCTCGGTGCTCGCAAAGGTGCGGGCAACCACGCGTCGCACCTGGCCGGTCGACGCCACCTACCCGGCTGAGTCCGTCGAGCAGGGGCACGACACCCTTCGCATCAGTGACCACATCGTGCGCTTGACCGTGCGACGCGCTCTGCTCGGCGTGCACGGCGCCGACCCCATCGCCGTCGACCTCGAGCTCGACGGGCACACATGTATCGGGGCCGCCATCACCGTGACGGGTGCGTACGGCACCGACTTGCATGCGGTCGGGCTCGACCTCGGCAACCTCGCGCGCACGACGCTGACCGACCTGCTCGGCCACCACATCGACGACACGGCCGTCACCGTGCACTTCGAAGACGTCACGGAGGGGTAAGGCCGGAGGGGTGGTGCGCTACTGACGTGGGCGCTGAGCTGGGCCCACAATCGAGACCTGTGCCGACGCGGCCTGTCGGTGCCGAAGCGCATACTTTGTCTACACCCCGATGCTGCACGTGTCAGACTGGTCCAATCGACACAGTCGCTGTCAGCTGAACGAGTAGAAAGGACTAACCGATGACTACAGTAACGAGTTACACCCCGGCTGAGTTGGTAGCGCGCCGAGAGTTGATTCTCGCCAAGCACGGTATGTCTCTTTCCGAGTTCGCGGACAAAGCCAGTCAGTACGCTCTTGTAGGTGACGAATGGCAAGCATGGGAAGACCTTGAATCAATCGAGTTCCTCCTTACCGACTGCTAGCGCCCCTGTTCACTCGGAGACAGCGGTCGAAGAATTTCACGACAGGGCGAATAGTTTCGCCAGTGAAACCGCTGAGCTGATTCACGCCTCGTTCCCGTCGACCGATTGGGAAGTGACGGTGAGCGCTAGATCGGACAAGCCTCGAAGCGTCATCCAGGCGACGGTTCCCCTTACGCAGGCGCCGCCTCGAGGTGGTTCTTCCCCTAACCCGCTCGCGTTCCTAGGGGTAACCATCAAGTGCTGTCTCGACTCGCAGGACCGATATTTGGCGGTAGAGAATTCGACCTACAGGTTGGTGGCTGCGATCGACAAGACGCCGATGGTCAGACTGGAGTACGAGCGCAACGCGCGCCGAAAACCCACTGCTCACCTACATGTACATGCACACCGGGGTGCGTTCTCCCATATTCTGTCGCGTTTGAAGCATAAGACGCCACACAGTCTCGAGTCCTTGCATCTCCCGCTCGGGGGTGACCGGTTTCGTCCTTGCTTGGAAGACTTCGTCCAATTCCTCATCGAGGACTGCCAATTCGATAGCAAGGCAACATGGCTCGACGCAGTCCACGAGGGTCGTGAGAGGTGGCGTCGTATTCAAACTCGCGCAGTCGTTCGTGATGCCCCGTCCGAGGCGGTCGGGGCTCTTCGTCGAATGGGCTATCAAATCACCCTCCCCGATACTGCAGTTGCCGACCGAATTTCGAAGCTTCAGAGCTGGTGATTTGCAGACATGCTGATTCGGCATCGAAAAGTGCTTCTGCCGCGGGAGCCGGAACTCCCGTGGCTCTGGTGATCGTTCGCGAGGCTGAAACGCTACGCGAGTCATCACTCATCGCGTAGGAAATGATGCCAACTGGAAGACACACCGGGCGCGGCTCATCGAGTTGATAGCCTGCAATTATGGCGCGTCGCAGGGGTTTCAGTGGGTTGGTGGGCCCTATCGTCCTGTTGTATCTGGGTTTCATTGCGGGCATCGGAACCATCGTGTCGATGGTGCGTGGGCTGTTCGACCCGCTTGTCGGCTGGGATTTCACGCTTAAAGAAGTGGTCTTCTTCTCGTTCATGGGCATTGCGGGAACCGCTGCGTTTGTCGATGCAGTGAGGACACTAGCCGATTCACCCCGTTTCCCCGGCAGAGGTGCCGCACCCGATTCGTCGATCGGCACAAAGATCGACGCCTTCGGCATCACCCTGATCGCGGCCGCCGTCGTGGTAGTGACCATGGTGACGGGCTGGGCGGCGGCAAGTTTCGTTCTGCCCATCCTTGCAGGATGGGCGTGCGCCAACTCAATCCGGTTGTACCGCTCGTTCACCACGGCCCGGGCGGCGGGCGCGAGCTGACGCTCAGGGTTCCCCTGGTCCGACGATGCGCAGTCCTGTATTCGGAACTTCGATGACGAGGAACTCGTCGTGTATGTCGGTGACGATGGCGACGTAGAACGCGTGTTCACCGTCGATTCGAACGTGGCAGCCGATACGGTAGCCCGGCAGCCGCGGGATGCGTTGCGGCAGAGGATTACCCCCACTGAGCTCGGCACCATCGTGCAGCCGAGCGGCCTCGGCCAGAACTGCGCGCTTGACCACCTCGGGGTCGACGAGATCGTCGTCATCGGTTAGATGCGACTCCGATACGGGCTCCGTGTTCACGAACGGGACCTCGAACCTCGGTGTCCGCGGCACACCGTCTTCCTCGGGTGGCGGGGTGTACGGCTGGTATTCGATTCTGTAGGCGGCAATGGGTCGGTGCGAGTCGCGGTCGAGCACGAAATGCCAGGACGCACTGTGGGCAGGAGCGTACCCCCGCAACGCTGGCCCACCCGATTCCGTTGCCCGCAGATACTCGTCGAAACCGAGAAGGCCGCGCTGATTTCCCGGGTGTGCATCGCGAACCTGCGCGTGCACCTCCGACAATTCGACGTCGAACAGCTGCACCGGGTAGCGATACTTCCGTCCGTCGAGCACGGCGTGGAGTTCCTTCAACGCTTCCGAGTGAAGGTCGCCTGCAATCCAGTCGGCGATCTCGCGCGTCGTCACCTCTTCGACGGGACGCGGCGGTTCGGGAAATCCGCGGAAGACACCGTCGTCGTCGACGCTGTCCGCGAAACTTTCGAAGTCCATGTTCGCGATGGACAGATTGTTCTCCACGCCCGACATCTGCGACGGGATGACGCGAAAGGTTCTGCCGCGCGGGCGATCCGGATCGCCCGGGCCGGTGTCGACGACAACGATCGGCATCTCGGGGTTGCCGACCGTCTCGGAATCGACGAGGAACGCGTAGTAGGGCGGTGGTTCACCGATCGCGCCGAGAAGGTCATCGACGGTCATTCCGTCGTACTCCGGATTGTCGATGCAAGTGAGGTACGCGGAGAACTCGACGTCGTTGCCTTGTGGAACAGGGGCCATCGCTGCGGTCGCGATGGCGCGCCAGGCGTCGTCGTCGCTGAAATCCGTTCGGATGAACAGTGATTCGCCTTTGAGGTGGTTGGTAAGGATCCTGCCGGTTCCGAGCGTCGCAAGCACCTCTGCTTCGTGCCGGTCGTGCTCCTCTGCTTCGAGCTCGGCCACGATCTCGGCTGGGTCGCGGTCGGGTGGATCGACGTGAACGATCGAGTCGACGATGCGGAGGCAGTCGTCGTGGTCGATCTCGTTGTAACTACGTATCTCGTAGGTCCAGTCGCCGATGGACTGGCGGTACCGTTCTGGCGTCGAATCACTCGGCCACTCCAGTGCCGGTTCGCCGATGGCGGTCACCCACCGCCGGAGAGTGAATTGCGGCGCGTTGCCACCGATGGACAGGGTCAGCTCGCCGGTGCGGTGATTACCGGACAGGGACTGGACGTGCGTGGTCAGAGGGAGCCACGACGGGATTGCTTGGGGAATGCTCGCAAGCTCGCGCTGACGTTTTTCGTGCTCACGTTGGTGTTTTGCGATCTCGTCTTCGGCTGGGCGCGATGGTCCCGTCCACCGGAACAGGTTGTCGTCGAAAGTCTCGTCCAATGTGGGATCGGAGAGCTCCATCCACTCCTCGCCACGCTGCCACCGAAGGGCGACTCCGAGTTCGGCGTCGAACACGTAGGTGACGGCCTCGTTCATGTGGTGGTCGCGCGCGGTCACTTCCCATCCGGGCCGACCGCGAACGCTGCTTTCTCGGGGAGCGCTCGGGTCGACGAAACGCTGGTCGTCGAACCCGTGGGTCGTTCTCGGCGGGAATGTGTCGTAAGCGCGCAGCAACAAGGACGGCGATCCGATGCCCATGATCGCGTACATGGTGTTCGGTGACTTGACTGCGTGCACCATCGTCCCGTCGGCGTCGCGGGACCATCGGTCGGTGGGGGTTTCGATAAATACGGGCTCGTTCTGCTGGGTTTCGTAGCGCCACGTGTCGTCGGGTACATGACGCACCAGCTGCCACGATCCGTCGGGGCGGTGGACCGTCCCGCTGATGGATCGGCCCATGGTTCCGTAGTTCGCGCCTCGTACCTGTACCCACGTTGGAGTCATGGTCTAGAAACTACCCGACCGATCGGTCTCGTAGATCTTGCCGAACACGCGAACGGTCGCCGCTACCAAGTCCGATTTTCGGTGCCGAGCATTTCATGCGGTGCCTCGGGTCAGCGGCAGCAGTTCGGATCGAGCACGACTCTCAGGGCATCGAGTGCGTCCGGCTTCGCCGAGTAGTAGACGTTCATGCCACGACGGGTCGACGTGACCAGGCCGGCCTTCTTGAGCTGCCCCAGGTGATGGCTCACCGTCGACTCCGTCAGCTCGACCGCAGGGGCGAGATCGCACGTGCACACCTCGCCGGCGTCGGCGCTGAGGAGGACCGACATCAACCGCACCCGGGCGGGATCGGCGAGCGCCTTCAGTCGCAACGCGACCTCCAGGGCCGCGTCGTTGTCCATGGGGGCTGCCGCCAGAGGTGCGCAGCAGATCGGAGCTGTCGTGTCGATCAGCGGCAACGTCTTCGGCATGACATTCACCGTACAACCTTCTTGACATATGTCGCAAAGGTGGCGCAGTCTGGGTTCGCTAGTAATTCGATATATGTCTCACAGGTGGAGGTCTGGTCATGTCTCGCGCACAACTCGCACTGAACGTCGACAAGCTCGACGAATCGATCACGTTCTACTCCAAGCTGTTCGGAGTCGAGCCCGCGAAGGTCAAGCCCGGCTACGCGAACTTCGCCATCGCCGAACCGCCGCTGAAACTCGTGCTGATCGAGAATCCAGGCCAGGGCGGCACGGTCAATCACCTCGGCGTGGAGGTCGACTCGTCCGCGCAGGTGCACTCCGAGATCACGCGCCTCACCGGTGAGGGTCTGTTCACCGACGAGGAGATCGGTACGACGTGTTGCTTCGCCACCCAGGACAAGGTGTGGGTCACCGGGCCGGCCGGCGAGAAGTGGGAGGTCTACACCGTGCTAGCCGACTCCGACACTTTCGGGACGAGCCCGAAGCTGTTGCAGGACAACGACAGTGCTGCCGTGTGTTGCGGTGGCGGCGGGGGCGCGTCGGCTGCCTGCTGCTGAGTCGCGCTTCGTCGCGCTCTCGCCTACCGCTCGATGCGGTCGACGAGAGCGCGGATGCGCGTGGCGATGTCGTCGCGAATCAGCCGCATCCGATCGAGCCCGTCGATGCCCCGCTCCGACGGTTCATCGGTGGCCCACCGTTCGACCGTCACCCCCGGTGGTGGCGTGACCTCGGCTGGACCGACCACGACGACCATGTCGACGGCCTGCATCAACTCGTCGGTGAGTTGACGTGGTCGGTGATCGGCGACGTCGGCTCCCACTTCGTCGAGCGCTGTCGCGGACAGTTCGTTGACCGTTCCGCCGATCTTCGCTGCGGTGCCGGCCGACGACGCGGCGATCGACGTGGTCATCGTCGGGACGAGGCGCTCGGCCATCACGGACTTGCCGCGGTTGCTGACGCAGACGAACAAGACTCTCACCGGATCAGACATTGCGTGCGCCGTCTCCGAAACGTGCACGGAGAGATAGGGATACGTACACCAGACCTACGAGCACCGGAACTTCGATGAGAGGGCCGATCACCCCGGCAAGGGCCTGCCCGGACGTCGCCCCGTAGGTTGCGATCGCCACCGCGATGGCGAGTTCGAAATTGTTGCCTGCCGCCGTGAAAGCCAGTGTGGCAGTGCGGTGATAACCCAGGCCGAGCGCGGCACCGAGGGCGAAACCGCCACCCCACATGACCGCGAAATAGATCAGCAGCGGTACGGCGATGCGCACCACGTCCCACGGCTTCGACGTGATCTGGTCGCCCTGCAGCGCGAACAGAACGACGATGGTGAACAACAGTCCGTACAGAGCCCACGGCGCGATGACCGGTACGAACCGGTCCTCGTACCACGCTCGGCCCCTTGCCTTTTCGCCAAGACGTCGGGTGAGGAATCCTGCTACGAGCGGAATGCCGAGAAAAATCAGCACCGACTTCGCGATCTGCCACGCAGAGGTGTCGATCGTCTGTTGTTCGAGGCCGAGCCATCCCGGGAGTACCGAGAGGTAGAACCATCCCAGCACGGCGAACATGAGCACCTGGAAGATCGAATTCAGGGCGACGAGAACGGCAGCCGCCTCACGATCACCGCAGGCGAGGTCGTTCCAGATGACGACCATCGCGATGCAGCGCGCGAGTCCGACGATGATCAGACCCGTCCGGTACTCGGGAAGATCCGGCAGCAGCAGCCACGCGAGTGCGAACATCAACGCCGGGCCGAGCAGCCAGTTGAGAACGAGCGACGAGATCAGGAGTGCGCGATCACCGGTCACCGCAGCGACGCGGTCGTAGCGCACCTTCGCGAGCACCGGATACATCATGACCAGCAGGCCGAGGGCGATCGGGAGCGAAATGCCGTCGACGGATATCGCGGATAGCGCGGAATTCATCCCGGGTATCGCGCGTCCGAGGATCAGGCCTGCGACCATCGCGACACCGATCCACACGGGTAGGAAGCGATCGAGCGTCGACAGCTTTCCGACGACGGTAGGCGGGGCTTCGGCGCTCATGCTGCGATCTCCGTACCCGCGAGCTCCGTCAGCAGCGACGTCAGTTGCGTGAGCGCCGACGGCACGATTCGATAGTAGACCCACGTGCCGCGACGCTCGGAGGTGACGAAACCGTTGTCGCGCAACACCTTCAGATGATGCGAGATCGTCGGTTGCGACACGTCGAAGGAGGGGGAGATGTCACAGACGCACGCCTCGCCACCCGCCTGGGCTGCGATGACACTCAGCAGTCGAAGCCGGACCGGATCACCGAGGACCTTGAACGCACTCGCCAACGTCGACGCCTCGTCCCGTCCGAGGGGATCACGGACAGGCTCGGTGGGGCAGCAGGGTTCTTGATTCGACACGTATCTATATTGACGCACATCGAATCAGTCAGCAAACCGGCGCGGGTGTCCCAGTCCTGCATTTCGGATCAGGAATCCCTGATGGATGGTGCGCTAGTGGGACACCACGCCCGGCGCCGCAGGTTCTATGTGATGGCGTCGGATGACCAAGATGATCGCGAGCACGACCATGGTGAGTATCGCCAACACAGCGATCGGATGACTCTCACCCGGCGTCGTCTGACCCGAGATGAGCGAAAAGTCCCACAGCCCATGCAGAATGACCGGCACGAGCAGGCCGTGGGTGCGTCGGCGAACGATGTAGAAGAAGTAGCCCGCAATGATCGTGGCGACGACCTGGATGAACGCCTTCGAACCTTCCGAGATGATGTTGCTGGCGTGAGCGACACCGAAGATGACCGTGCTCCACAGCGCCACTCTGCCTTCGCTGAAGTTGTTGGTGCGGAAGCACGTGACGGCGATGCCACGAAACATGGTCTCCTCGCCGAGGCCGACCAGAAGACACGTGAGCAGCAGTAGTGCCGTGAACGCGACACCGTGCGCGGCGAGGCCGGAGTAGTCGGTGACGACCAGAATCGAGACAAGCATCAGTATCGGCACGACGATAAGCCAGCGTTGGACCGGTCGGTCGTCGACCCACACCGGCCGCCACCACCGAAGATATGCGACGACGGCATAGACCAGAACCACCGACAGGGCGATGGAAAATGTCATCCCACGCCACAATTCGTCGATCGTGGTGGGCGCGGCGTATTGCGCATCGAGGCCCCGCGACATCAACCAACCGATGCCTTGAATGACGGCCAGATACACGACGACGAGTGCAATGAGGGCGGCAACCGTGAGGTGTCTGGTCGGGCGTGCGTCGGCAGTGCGAGGAGCCGTCATGGGATGAAGGTACGGCATGGTGTGGCTCCGCACGCTACGTGCACGAAAATACGTAGCGGGCTACGTATTTCCGTGCACGTGCGCCGAAGGCGCCTACGCGACCGTAACGGCCTTCGCGAGGCCGTCGACGAGCGTCGGCAAGAAATACGGAATGGACAGGGCCGTCGGCGGGATGGCCGAGCCGACTTCCTCGCCGACGAAGCCGGCCACGGCACCCTTGGCGACGGCCGGGATCTGACGCGACGTCGTCGACGACAGGAACTCCTGCAGATCGGCGTCGGTGTCGACCTGAGTGAAGGCGACGTCGGCGTCGATCTTCGACAGGTTCTCCGCGGAAACGGTTGTGGAGAAGGGGGATTCGCCCGTCGCCAACTCGGTCACCGACGGCGCCGACGTGAAGCCGAGGTTGGTCAGCAACTCCACGCGCGGATCGGAGGGCAGGAGCAGGTAGTACACGTCCTCGGCTTCCGACACGTAAACAATTGTGCGGCCGCGGAATTCGGGGTGTTCGGCCCCGGCGTCGGACACCTGCTTGTCGAGATCGGCGACGACGTCACGCGCCTGGCCGACGCGTCCGAGAACGGTACCGGTGGTCGTGATGACGTCGCGCCACGGCGTCGACCAGAGTTCTTCGGGTGGTGCGATGACCGGGATGCCGGCTGCGGTGACCGCGTCGTACTCGGCTTGGGTGAGACCGGAGTGCGGCGCGAGAAGAACATCGGGATCGGTCGCGAGAAGCTGCTCGACGGGCAGTTCGTAGGTCGCGTTGTCCAAGAGGACGGGCGCCTCGCCGCCGAGTTCGTCGATCTTGTCCTTGACCCACGGGTAGGTGAGGTCGTCGCCGCCGCCGTAATCGGCCGTCGGCATCGCGATCGGAACCACGCCCAGCGCGAGAGCTGCGTCGGTGGTGCCGAAGCCCCACGTGGCGACCCGTTCGGGGACGGTCTCGATCGTCGTCTCGCCGTACATGTGCTGCACGGTCACCGGGAAGGAGGCGTCGGATGCGGCGGACGTCGGCGCGGCGGTGTCCTCGGGTTCGGACGAGCTGCAGCTTGCCAGGGTGACGGCTACCGCCGCAGCAGCGGTCAGTGCCGCGGCCGCGCGGAGGGTCGTTCGGAGAGTCAAGGGTGTTCCTGTCGAGTCGTGGATCGGACTCTCAGGTTAGCCTAGGCTTCCTTGCCAAGGGTTATCGGTGCCGCGCGCGGTGGTTTCAGGTTGTCGAGTAGCGCCTGTCGTAGTCGAGACTTGGTGTGACGCAATTACAATGCTTGAACCGGTGCCAGCGGAGCGTCCTCGTCGATGTCCAGGACAACCACCTGCCCATGGTGATTACGCCCCGATTCTGCGGTGACGAACGCGAAACAGCCGGTGTCGATGACTGCCGTCGTCGGCGACGTCCCTTGGATTCTGTTCACCGCGACACGGGGCTCGAAGCCTGCGCGGTGTTGACCGCGATGTCGACACCACCGAACGCGTCGGCATCGGCCTTCGTGCTGTCGCTGTTGTAGTGATCGCGACGTCTACGCCGAAGATATCTGGGTTTCCACAAGCATGCTTTGTGTCAGAAACACCGCGAGCCGCAGACCCCGGAGGGTCTGCGGCTCTGGTCGTCTGCAGTCCCGTTCACCGATCGCAGGGAATTCGATGGGCTACGGGGCTGCCGAGGGGTAGACGACCGTTCGGCGGTGCGCTGAGAGGGAAGTGAAGAAGGTCGAACGAAACACCGCCGGAGCCGGTGTGTTCGACCCGATATGAGCGTAACCGCGAGCAGGTCTCCACGGTGGTTACGAGGGGCAGCCATGCGCAGAGTGGACGAACGTGTCGTGTTTCGTTCGCAATCTGTACAAGGATCCGGTTGTCAGCGTCGCAGCGTCTGATGTGGGCTGACTCCGTAGTGCTGTCGGTAATAGCTGGCGAAACGGCCCAGGTGCCCGAAGCCCCACCCGGCGGCGATCTGGCCGACGGTGGTGCGCATGCGATCACTGGCGACGAGTTCGAGGTGGGCCTGGTGAAGGCGGACGCGTCGCAGGTATTCCGTCGGTGTGGTGTCGAGATGCTTGCGGAACATGTACTGCAGTGACCGAGGGCTGACGTAGATCGACTCGGCGATGTCACTCATGGCGATGCTGCGCTCGGCATTGTCGTCGATGAAGGCGATGGCTTTACGCAGTAGCGCGGGGGTGCTGTCGTGGCGATCCTCGATGGTCGGCTCGAGCAGTGCAGTGGTGGGAAAAGCTTGGAGCAGGGCCGACGCCAGATAGTTCGAGACGCTGTCGATGACCAACGGGCTGGATGACGCATACGGGCTGCGCATCACATCGCGCGTGATGTGGTCGACCACCGAGATCAAGTGTGCAGTGGCCTCGGGAGAGATCGGACTTGTTCCGGTCAGCGTTGCCGGAGATGGTTCACCGATCGCCGACGAGCCGCCTGCCGCGCGGTCGAACCGGGCACGGTCGATGGTGACGACGTCGTAGTGCGCGCTGTGAGCGTTGATCTGAAACGGCTTACCGATCTGTGATCCGACAACGGTGATCTCGTCGGCCCGTGCACCCTCCAGGTGTCCGCCCGGGTACTGCTGGGTGAGGATGCCCGAGTGCACGCGGCACAGCGCGATGTCCGGCAGCGGGTCGACATGCGCTTTCAACTCGTAGTTGAAGTCGATCTCGTCGTGTGTCAGGTTATCGAGCTGGGATCGTTCGACTTTGGTGTGCGTGGGCGTCCCGGGCGGAGCCGAGAAATGCATCTTGGAATATGCCGCGCTGAAGACTTCCTCGGCCTCTTCCAAGTCGTACGTGTCGATCGATACGGTGCTCACCGATGTTCCCCTTTCGCCCCGGCGAAACAGTGTTCATTCTGCGACTGCCGTCAGGCGCGTGCAAGGTATACGTGTGCACAGGTCCATATATGTACGCACACAGAGGGATTGGGGACGAAGGCCCAGTGCTGTCGAGGGTCGAAGGCAATGGGCACGGTGGCCAAGGTCTCGGCGGGCATAGGGTCGAGATGCCCCGCTGTGCAGGCAGTTCCGTCGAGTCCGGGTGTTGCAAGAGCGGACTTAGCGGTTTGTCGGTAGTGGTGTCCCAGTTGCGCGCCCGCCATCCGGGATCCCTGATCGACGGCGGGCAACTGGGACATCACTCCCACTCCCCATGATCGGCTCTATCCACAGACCACACCGAAACCCCAGGTCGGCGTGACGTCCACGGCGGTCGGTGCCCCGATGCTCCTCCAGTGCACGCATACGGAATCGTCACCCGACCAGAACTCCTGGCGTTGGCCGATACCCAGCAGTTCGATAGCCCGTCGCTACGTGCGAGTTCTACCCGAGGTCTACTGCACCGAAGAACCTTCGACGATCGCGCGTTGCTACGCGATCACGCTGTGGCAACCCCTCGGCCGAACGCTGATTGCCCTCGGCCTTCCGCTGCGCATCAACTACTGGGTGGGCTCGTACCTGTGCGATCTTGTCGACGAGTGGGCCATGGTGATCGTCGAGGTGGACGGGCGCCAATTCCGCAGCGCGCCCGACGTTTTCAGCCGGCATCGCCGTCGGCAGAACGAACTGGTGCTCTGCGGTTGGCTGGTGCTGCGGTACTCGGCATTCGATGTCCTGTCCGACCCCGAGAAAACCGCGCGCCAGATTGTGGAGGTAGTCCGGCGGAGACGAAACTCGCGACGGCGGCGGGAGTGATGTCCCACTTCTGCTTCTGCCGGCCGGGATCCCTGATGTGAACGCGGCAACTGGGACATCAGTGGGGTTCGCAGCCCCTGTGTAGGCGACTGTGGCGTCTGATTCGCGACGACATCGCAGAAAGAATTCGCGCCCTCGGCGACCGCGTCGGCCACTAGCTCGGAAGTTGCCGTATCCCCTCCCGCCTCGGTAGGTGCCGTCAGCGATGCGTAGACTGACATATCGGTGCGCCGGGAAGTCTGGTCGGCAACAATTTCGCGCTGCGCACTTTCGGTCTTCACGTTCGTGTGTGGCGTCAACCATCGATGCACGAAAGGCACGACGAGACTGATGACCGAACCCCGGATGCCATTGTTCTCCCGCGGCTCCTGGCCCGAAACCGACCGCATCGCACGGATTCTGCGCAAGGAAACCGTCGGCGGCGCACTGTTGTTGGTCGCGACGGTCGTCGCACTGGTCTGGGCCAACTCGGGCTGGTCCGATTCCTATCACTCGTTGATGAACACTCGCGTCGGGCCGTCGGCGCTGCATTTGGACCTGACGCTGTCGACGTGGGCGGCCGACGGGCTGCTGGCCATCTTCTTCTTCGTGGTCGGCCTCGAGTTGAAGCGAGAATTCGTCGCCGGGGACTTGCGCGACCGCTCCCGGGCCGCGCTGCCGATCGCTGCAGCCGTCGGCGGTATGGCCGTGCCGGCGCTGATCTTCGTGCTCGTCAATCTGCGGACCGGTGACGGCGCGCTCTTGGGTTGGGCGATACCGACGGCGACAGACATCGCATTCGCGGTCGCCGTGTTGGCTGTCATCAGCACGCACCTACCTGCGGCTCTGCGCACGTTTCTGTTGACGCTGGCGGTGGTCGATGACCTGCTGGCGGTCACGGTGATCGCGGTCTTCTATACCGACGACCTGAACTTCGTCGCTCTCGGGCTGACGCTGATTCCGTTGGCGCTCTTCGCACTTGCCGTGCAGAAGCGGATTCGGTCGTGGTGGATTCTCATCCCGCTCGCCGTGGTGACGTGGGTGTTGATGCACGAATCCGGCGTCCATGCCACCGTCGCCGGGGTGTTGTTGGGGTTCACGGTGCCGGTGGTTCGCAGTAGAGCAGCCGGTGGGCCCGAGGCGGGACCCGGCCTGGCGGAGCACTTCGAGCACAAGATCCGCCCGATCTCGGCGGGCGTCGCCGTACCGCTGTTCGCGTTCTGCGCAGCCGGAGTCACCGTCGGCGGTCTGACCGGGCTGGCGAGCGCACTGACCGATCCGATCGCGATCGGCATCATCGCCGGGCTGGTCGTGGGCAAGACGATCGGCATCTTCGGCACCACCTACCTGGTGTCGCGCTTCACCAAAGCGACCCTCGACGCGGGGCTCAAATGGCTCGACGTGCTGGGAGTCGCAATGCTGGCGGGCATCGGGTTCACCGTCTCACTACTGATCGGAGACCTCGCCTTCGGGGCTGGTAGCGAACGCGACGACCACGTCAAGGTCGGGGTTCTCGCAGGTTCCCTGATCGCGGCAACACTTGCGTCCGTCATCCTGCGCACCCGAAACAAGGCGTACCGCGACATCGAGACCCTGGAGACCCGGGACGACGACCACGACGGAATTCCGGACGTCTATCAGAACAGGGATTGAGGGGCCGGTGTCCCACTTGTGCCGGTATCGTCCGGGATCCCTGACGCGGCGGCCGCAAGTGGGACATCACGCCCGCTATCCACAGGATTCGTTTCTCCACAGCGCAATTTGAAATCCCAGGTCGACAACCGTGTTCGTGTGCGCGGCTACCCGATGCTCGTTCACTGTGCATCCATACGGAATAGTCACCAGGCGCCAACTTCTCGATCTGGGAATGTCGAGCAGCTCGATTGCGCGTCGCTACGTACGTGTTCTGCCGGAGATCTACTGCAGTGAGGAACCGTCGGCGATGGCCCGCTGCTACGCGATCACACTGTGGCAGCCAACCGCACTGCTCAGCCATCGGACTGCAGCGTGGCTCTACGGCTGGATCGAAGAACCGGCAGTCTTCGAGATAAGTCTGGGTCCTGGATTGAAACCCCGGCTCCCCAGCTGGATCACGATGTACCGGCGCACCCTTCCGGCCGGTGAACGCGTCGTACACGGGGGACTACCTGTGCCCATCGAACCGAGAACGTTGATCGACTGTGTCGCGGTCATGACGCTGCAGGATGCTGCCCGGCTGGTCGACCAGCGCTTGACGACCGACGTCGACAGAGACCAAGTGACGTCACTCATCGGACGCACCCCGAACCTGCGAGGAAACAAGCGCGCGTCAGGGCTGATCGCCACTGCGTCAATCGGTTTCGCTTCCGAACCCGAGCGTGTTCTCGGCAGGACGCTGATCGTTCTGGGTCTGCGGATGCGTGTCAACTACCGGGTGGGCGATTATGTATGCGATTTGGTGGACGAATGGGCGATGGTGATCGTCGAGGTGGACGGACGCGAGTTCCACAGCGCGCCAGAGGTGTTCAGCAAGGATCGGCGGCGACAGAACTATCTGGTGCTCGAGGGTTGGTTGGTGCTGCGGTACTCGGCGTTCGACGTGTTGTCCGACCCGGAGAAAGTTGCCCGTGAATTCGTGGAGGTCGTCCGTCGGAGAAGAAACTCTCGGAAGCGGCGGACGTAATGTCCCACTTGTCCCGCTGCCGTCCGGGATCCCTGATCGGAGGACCACAACTGGGACATGTCGTTCAGCCGCCGACCCGTCAGACCTCCACGGCCGTTCCGCAGATCCCGCACTGCTCGAACTGCGACCGACTCCACCGCGCGAGCGGGATGAAGAAGACCGTGAACTGTTTGAACTGCTTGATTCGGGACCACTGGGTCGTGTTGTGACACCGCGGGCACGTGCGCACCTGGCCGGGCCCGAGATGCTTCTGCTTGGCGCCGTAGCCGAAAAGGAAGAACATCACGCGCTCCGCGAGTCGTCGTCGAGTGAACTGCGGTTGTGCACGATGTCGTGAGCGAGAGACGAGATCGACTTCGATTCGGCGAACGCCCGTGCCCGCAGCCGCGCCGACGCTTCCTCCGGTGCCACGCGGAGCGTCGCCGACAGAATTCCTACGGCGATGTTGACGTCGGCTCGTTCCGGGGCGAACGGGCCCTGATGTTGCTCGATGGTCCCCTTCTCGAGAGTGCTTGCGTACGAGACCAGTTCGACGACCGCAGCCATTCCCAACGCTGCTGCCGCACGCTCGGCGGCCGCATACTGTTCCGCCGTCAACGGGCGTGATTCCCGACGGTACATCTCGAGCACACCGAGCTTCGCGCCACCGTCGAGAAGGGGAAAGGCGAAGACGGCGTTCACACCCAGTTCGCCGACGAGTTCCGACGCGAACGTAGGCCATGACGCCGCATCGTCCTGGATGTTCGCGTGCAGCTCGGGTTCGCCGCGAACGAACGCGCGCAAACACGGGCCTTCACCGGTGGTGAACTGCAGCTCGTCGATCCGAGCGGCGTCGTCGCTCGTGGCGTGGAGAAGGTCACGGTTGGCGGCGTCGTCGGTCAGAACTGCGACGGCCACACCGTCGACACCTACTTCTGTCAGGCAACGTTCGCTGATCTCCACGATCCGCGACTCGGCCACACTTGCGTCGGGCACCTTGTCTCCTTCTGCTACCCCCGCCCGTTTCTGTCCTTACCCGGCTGGGGCGTGGCTAACCCACCTTTATCTGCGCGGAAGGGTCGCCGTCAGATCGTCCGCACTCATGGGCCGGCCGAAGAGGTACCCCTGCGCGAGGTCGCAGCCGGTCGCGGCCAGTGCGTCGAGCTGCTCCCGGGTCTCGACGCCTTCGCCGACGACGGTCACGCCGAACGCCTTGGCGAGCGCGACGATGGCCGTCACGACCGCGGTGGCGCGCGGTGTGGGGAGCTTCGCGATGAAGGACTTGTCGATCTTGAAGCACTCGAACATCGGATAGCGGTCCAGGTAGGAGATGGAGCTGTGGCCCTTCCCGAGGTCGTCGAGCAGCAGCGCCACCCCCATCGAATGTAGCGCGGCGATCGTGTCGGCAACCCGTGCGGTATCAGCCACCCAGACGGTCTCGGTGATTTCGAGACCGAGTGCGTCCGGTGGCAGGCCTGTTTCGTCGAGTACCGCCGCCACCTCGCCCGGAAAAGCGGTGTTACGGAGTTGCAGCGCACTGACATTCACGCGCATCTCGACGTCGGAGAAACGTCGCCACTTCGCCGCCTGAGCGCAGGCGGCCCGCAGCGCCCAGGATCCGAGTGCCGTTGCCAGACCGGTCCTTTCGGCGACCGGAACGAACTCGCTCGGCTCCACGAGTCCGTGTACCGGGTGCTCCCATCGGGCCAACGCCTCGACGGCGACCAACGTGCCGGTCGCGATGTCGACCAACGGTTGGTACACGAGATGCAACTGGTTGTGTGCGAGTGCATTTCGGAGATCGACCGACAACGACCGGACGCGATCGGCGTCGTACAGATCGCCGGTGTCGAACACGGCGTACCCGCCACCACTGTCCTTCGCGCGATACATCGCCAGATCCGCCTGATGCACGAGCTGTCTCCGCGTCGACGACGGCTTCGAGACGGCGATGCCGATGCTCCCGCTCAACGGGACGGGCGCTTCGTCCATTGCTTTCGGTGTGGCGATCGACGTCGAGATATGGTGCGCAAGCTTTTCCGCGTGCGTGATGTCGTCGACGCGTTCACAGATGATCAAGAATTCGTCGCCGCCGAGTCGGGCAACGGTGTCCTCGGCTCGAACCGTGGCGGACAGGCGGTGCGCGAACCGAACCAGCGCACGATCACCCGCGTCGTGACCGAGGCTGTCGTTGATGACCTTGAAATCGTCGATGTCGAGCAGCAGCAATGCGGCGGAAGTCGATTCCTCACTCGCCCGTGCCAATGCGTCGTCGATGATCTCGTAGGCCAAAGCTCGGTTCGGAAGTCCGGTGAGAGAGTCGTGCATGGAGCGTATGCGGAGTTCGTTGTCGAGATCGATCCGTTTGAGCGCGGTGGACAGCACGCTGGTGATGGCGGTGAGGAATTCGACCTCCTGGTCGCTGTAGTCGCGGGTCCCGGTGCTGTAGATCGACAGGGCGCCCCACGGGTTGGAACTCGCGATCGGAACGGGGATCGCGACGCCGCTGTGGAGGCCCAGTGTTGCCATGGCGGCGGTGTCGAAGCGTGACTCGGAACCGGTGTCGGTGCAGACGGTCGCCGCGTTGTGCTCGATCGCGTACCCGGCTAACGATCTGTCTCCCGACGGGACGACGGGGTTGTCGCCCATCGCGCGCGTCACGGCGTCGATGCGCAGAAAGTCGTCCGAGGGGTGTTCATGCCGTGCGATGGCCGCGGACTCGACACCCATGAGCGTCGACGCGGCTGCCGCGGCCGCGTCGAGCAACTCGGGGAGCTCGGCCGACACCGCCAGCCGACCGAGATCGGCGAGTGCGTGCTTTTCTGCCGCGCTACGACGCGCCGCGATGACGGATGCCTCGAGTTCGCGATCGCGTCGAGCGCCCTCGGTCCGGTCGCGGATCATCGATGCGATGAGGTCGGGCTTGCCGCCGTCGCGGCGAACGACGAATGTCGTGACGACGACGGGAATGCCCGTCCCGGTCACGTGATGACGCAGCTCGCTCCTGCCCTGCCAGAAGCCGATCGTGCTCAGACCGTTCTCGACCTGCGACGACACCTCGAGGCCGCGGGGGGTGAAGAACTCCGACGTGGTGAGGTGCGGGTACTCCGGTAGCTCGGTCAGGCCGACCAGCGCGAGGCCAGCCGGGTTGACGTACACGACGCGGCCGGAGAACTCGGACAACGCGAGCATGTCCGGTGAGAACTCGAGGAGAGCCCGCAGTATTGCCGGGTCGTCCGTTGGGTCGCGCATGGGTCATCCGTTCACATCGGTCGGCTGCGTAGGTCCATCCAACACCAAACCGACTACCACGACGCCCACGGCGCGAACCCACATGTTTTCACGCCGGAAAACCATCTCCGATACCGATAATGGAGAGTTTTTCTGTCACACTGACTGAATGGTCTGGTGGGTCGTCGGGATTCTCGTGGTGTGGTGTCTGCTGTCGCTGGTCGTCGGCTTGCGGGTAGCCAGAGGTCTGCGGGACCTGCGTGAGGACGACGAGGACTGACGTCGCCGCGGCAGCAGCGTCTCGAGGAATGGCCGGAATGTCCGTTTTCGCTTGGGCGGCAGCACGTTTCGTTTGAGCAGGCATTATTGCGGCGATACGTCGACGATGAACGCGTTCGGAGCTGCCCTGTACGGAGTGGGTACCGCCCTGCCCCTGGTCGTCGGCGCGGCAGTGGGTTTGCGGTGGTCGCTACCCAAACCCGTGCTGGCGGCGATGATGGCGTTCGGTGCAGGCACGATGATCGCCGCGGTGTCGTCGGAACTGTTCGCGCCTGCCTTCGAGCAGGCCGGCATCCTGATCGCCGGGGGAGCGTTGTTCCTCGGCGCGGGCGTGTACGTCGTCGCCAATCATCTGATCGAGAACAAACTCGGCCCTGCGGCGATCGGGTGGGCGCTGATGCTGGGCACGGTGCTCGACGGTGTACCCGAGAACACCGCGCTCGGGGTGTCGCTCACCAGCGGCGGGGGAATCGTGCTGCTGGTCGCGGTCGCGGTGGGCAACGTGCCCGAAGCGGTCGGCGGAGCAGCGTTGATGAGGGATCAGCATGGCTTCAGCCACTCTCGCGCGCTCGGACTGTGGAGCATCACGGCTGCTGTCCTGGTCGTTGTGACCGTCGTCGGCTATCTGCTGTCGGATGTCATCCCGGAAACCGGAATCTCGACGGTGCAGGCATTCGCGGGTGGGGCGACGCTGGCGGTCCTCGCGGACTCGCTGATGCCCGAGGCCTACCGCGACGGCGGGTGGTGGGTCGGAATGGCAACGGCTGCGGGCTTTTTGGTGGCGTTCGCGCTCGGTTGAGGCGCATCGATGTCACGCGGCAGCCGATAGACGGTTGTGGCGGACCAACGATGCCTCATGTCTCGCGGCCCGCCTCGACGAGTTGCTTCGCGATCTCGGTGACCGGGATGTTGCGATCCTGGGAGAGCCTGCTGAGGAGTCGGAAGGCCTGTAGTGCATCGATGCTGAAGCGTCCCATGATCATTCCCTTGGCTTGCCCGATCATGTCGCGCGACGCGAGGGCCGACTTGAACTGTTCGTCGCGTCTGACGCGAGAGATACCGACCGCTACATGCGTTGCCAGAGCCTCGGCCTGCTCGATCGTGTCCTGATCGAACGCGTCGGGCGTCTCGGAGTACAGGTTGAGCGCGCCGATCGACTGCGTGTCGGTGTACAGGAGCATCGACAGGCTGGACCGCACAGGCGTTTGGTCGACGATGGCGTCGGCCACCAACGGCCAGCGGGTCTCCTGGCCGAAGTCCTGAACCAGAACGGTGCCGTGACTTCGGATGGCATCGAGGCACGGGCCGGCGTCGTACCTGTCCTGCAGTTGGTCGATGAATCGCGGGATGTCACCGGTCGGGGCCACGGCCTCGAAGTCGTACTTCTTGTTGTGACGATGGATGAGGCTGACCCCGGCATGATCGACGGCCGTCATGAATTTCGCCGCCCACGTGGTCACGTCGTCCAAGATTCCTTCTTCGGTGGAAGGGTCGGGGTCGCCCGACGTGTGAATCGACCGCGCCAGTTCGGCGATCTGGCTGTGGAGATGCTGTGCATTGTCGTTCATCGAAACCCCCAGGGTCGTGGTCGACGCGCACACCCCACGTTGTCACGCATCGGCGCTCAGCGAAAGCACTCACCGAATACGTACCGGGCGGTTTCGATGCTGTCCGGGGTTCGCCGCTACACGGCTCCGGCGAGTGCGGCCGCGTCCCACCGCATCACGACGGACGTGCCCTCGCTCGACGGAGCTACGGACGACACGCTCGTCACCGCCGAAATAAGCGGTAAACCGTTGCCGCGCATGGGATTCGGTGTGGGTGGTCGCCACCGACCATGGTCGACCACTGCCACCTCCAGGGTCTGTTCGAGCGCCGAGAACGCGGCCCGAACGGTGAACGTTCCCGGGACATCGAAGTCTCGGTAGGCGTGTTCGACAGTGTTGGCCAGCGCTTCGTACACGGCGAGCTCGACGTCTGGGCGTCGACTGGAATCGATCGCGGCCGCATCGAGCCACGAAGCGACGGCATGTCTGACGGCGCCGGCGCGGCTGGGGGTGGCAGGTACGTCCGCGATCACCAGTTCGAGCGGGGCAGCGGTCGACGTCGCGACGGTCGGACTGATGGGTGAGTGGACAACCATGGAAGCGTCATACCCGGCCACGTCTACTTCACCCACCCGTCGTCGTCCCGTTATTCGCCGTTGCTCGAAACTGCAGCCAGGGCCGCGTCGAGGTCGGTGTGCACGGTGATCATCTGGTCGATCCCCATCAGCGTCATCGGCCGCTTGGTCGTCGGACCGTCGGCCACCACCGCGAAGTGCGCTGTGCCGGCGACCCGTCGACTGACCTCGATCAACACCGTCATTCCGACAGAGGCCAGGAAGGACACGTCGGTGAGATCGACGATGAGCGTCGTCGGCACGTTCTCGGCGAGCGCGGCGTCGATGGACTCGGTCAGCTGAGGTGCCGTCTGCAGGTCCACGACACCACGAACGGACACTACGGTCGTCGAACCCTTCCGGGTCACGAGGACCACGAGTGAACCGGGCTGAGCATTGTCGATCGTCATGAGTAAAGCCTTTCCTGTCGCCCCGACGGCGCCGTAGATCAGAATCAACCATAGCCACATGCGTCGAGAGGTCTCGCTCGCGGTTTGCTCGCATGGACTGCGGGAAACTCCGAAGCGGTGAGCGAATCGACAGATGGACCGGACAAAGACCACCTTCGCCCCGAGGGCGCGGACGACGACACGATCGCCGCCGTCGGGAAGGTGTCCGAGGCACTCGAGTACGTCGAGCGGGCGCGAGGGCATCTCTACGAGTTGCACCAGCTGATCGGGCACGCAGACCTGCTTCTCGACGAGGCAGTACAAGAATTGCGGGACAGCGGGCACGCCGAACATGCAGACCGCCTGACCACGGAACTGATCGGGCGCAACGTTCTCGCCGGTCGATGGACGTTCCAGATCGTCGAAGATTTCGACGACAACTACTGGACGGCGTTCCGCGAGGAAGAGCGCGCGATCCGAAACGCCCTGCAGGACGGAAAACGTCACGTGTTCGAGTCGGAGATGAAGGAAAAGCGGCGCACCCACGGCCACCCGCGTCACGACTCGCGGCCCTGACTGCCGAGTTTCGGCCCGACGTGGGCGAGGTACCCATCCGCAACCCCAGAACGAGGAGGTCGACGATGGCTACTGACACAGGTCGCACAGACGACGAAGGTCTCGGGAAGGACGGCTCCATCCCGGACACCGACGAAGGAGTGGCCGTCGGGCACACGTCGGAATCGTCCTTCGAACCCGAGGAAGACGAGCAGGCGCCGGAGTAGGGCGGCTGCGCCTGAGATGAACCCCCAGCAGTGGGGTACGAACCGTGTGTCGATGGGCCGTACCCCCGCTGATGGGATTCGGCTAACCAAGCAGCTGCTGCATCCGTTCGATTTCGGCCTTCTGTGTGTCGACGATCGACTGAGCCATCGCGATCGCGTCCGGGTTCGACCCGTCGACGATCTCCGCTTCAGCCATCGAGACGGCACCGATGTGGTGCTCGATCATCATCGTCAGCCATCGTCGATCGAACTCCTGTCCGCTCAGCGACGTCAACGAGCCCATGTCGTCGGGGACCATCATGCCGCCCTGCCCGTGCTCCATGCCGTCCATTCCGCTCATGTCCATCGACGGGGCAGGCTGGCCCCACTGAGCGAGAAGTGCTGCGAGCTGGTCCATTTCCGGCTTCTGAGCGTCTTCGATCTCCGACGCCAGCGTGATCACTTCCGCATTCGTGGACCTGTCCGGTACAAGTTCGGCCATGTCGATCGCCTGTGCGTGATGCGGATACATCATCGTGGCGAAGTGGACGTCGGCGTCGTTGTAGACGGCAGTCGCGTCGTGGCTCGGCGCAGCCTGAACCGACGTGGACGGATGCGCCGAGTGGTCCGCCGTCGTGCTGTTGCTGCATCCAGTGACGAAGAGTGCTGCCGCCGCAACGGCTGCACCGAGTGCAATCTTGGTATTCATCTGTAGATCTCCCTGTGAGTGAATGGTTTTCAGTGCGGTCTGAATACCTGTCACACTCGCAGGAGAACGGACTGGTCCAACGTCCACAGCGTCCACGGCGGGGCGCGACCCCATTCGGATCGTGCGGTGCCTGTTCGGCTGTGGGCAGCAACGGTTCTCGGTACGTCACCAACCGCCGTTGTGGAGAAGGTCAACGCCGTCCACGTCGTGATCGTCCCGGCGCACCGATGCATCATGTGATGAGGCGTCGAACAGTCGTGTTCCCCGAAGGCGACCGGATGCACACTGTCGGCGAACATCGGCATGCTGGGGTGTTCGCCCACAGCAAGAGGCGCTGAATGCATCAGAACCACCCCGAACAGCACGAACGCCACAATCAGCCCACGCGCGGCCGGAGCGGCCCGCCGAATGGGTTGACCGAACGAACGCATGCGTCAGACCGTAGCAGCTGATACCCCCGGGGGGTAGGGGCGGGTGGAGTCTTCCGCACCGTCGAAGGTGTGCACCGACGTGGGACCGATTCGGCGGCGAAGCCGCAGTTGCTACCGTTTCGTATGGGCTTGTTCACCGAGAACGTCGTTGCGCGCCGTGTCGCTCAGCTGGCAGGACTGGCAGGCGTTGCAGCGGGCACGGTCGCCGTCGTCGCGATGTTCTCCGACAGGCCGATCAATCCGCTGATCGCCCTCGCGTCGTTCGTGCCGCTTCTGTTGACGGTCACGCTCGTGGCCGCGCTGATCTGCCTGGTGTTCCGCCGCTGGATCCTGTTGGCGATCTCGGCGGTACTGATCGGATTGGGTGCAACTGTGATCAGTCCGCTGTACCTCGCGAACGGACAGGAGGTCGACGGCCCGTCGGTGCGCGTGATGCAGGCGAATCTGCTGTTCGGAGCGGCTGATCCCGTCAGCCTCATCAAAACCGTTCGCGCCGAGGCTGTCGACGTCCTCACGGTGCAGGAATTGACCGAGACCCTGGCCGGGCGTCTGCGCGACCAGGGCCTCGAGGACCTGCTGCCGTACCACTACTTGATGCCCGACGAGAACGGTGGCGGTGGCGCAGGCATCTACAGCCGCTTCCCGTTGACGGATATGCGCGAGCTCGACGGCTACTACGGGCCAACCAATCTCACTGCGCAGGTTCAGTTTTCGATGCCCTTCGAGATTCTTGCGGTGCATCCGGGGCCCGCGTACGTCACGCCGCCGGATGTCTGGACGTCGGAACTGCGAGATCTGCGCGACGCCATGGCCTCCGCTGCGGCTGGTGACCGGCCTGTCGTCGTCAGCGGTGACTTCAACACCACCTACACCCACAAGCAGTTCCGAGAACTGCTCGACGCCGGATATTCCGACGCCGCAGACCAATTGGGCGTGGGTATCCTGCCGACCTATCCGACGGACAAGTCGTTTCCGGCGATCATCGGCATCGACCACGTCCTGACGCACGACGCACAGCCGACGTCGTTGGAACGCATCGTCATTCAAGGTTCGGACCACCACGGATTGGTCGTCGACGTCGCGCTGGGCGGCTGACTACGGAGCCGGGCAAGTCATGTCCTGTTCCGGCATGATGCCGTCGACCAGGTAGTCGGTGATGACGTCCTGGGCGCACGTGTTCTTGCCGAGGGCGTAGACGCCGTGGCCGCTACCGTCGACGCTGAGGAACCTGGAGCGGTCGCCGAACTTCTCGTGGATCAGTTCACCGCCGCGCAACGGTGTGACCGGGTCGCGCTGATGTTGTGCGACAAGCACATTCGTCGGTCCGTCGTTCTCGACCTGGACGGGAGGCTCGGTCTGTTCGATCTGCCAGTACGCGCACGGCATGATGTTCGCCGCTGCCGCACCGAACAGGGGATTCTTCCGACGATCTTCCTCGACGGCCTGCTCGTATGCGGCCGGATCCGACGGCCACTCGACGTCGTTGCACGTCACCGCGAGAAAGACAGACCAGTTGTTGTCCATCTGTGAGGCTGCGGCGCCCACTGCGAGGGGTGCGTCGTCAGGTGTCCCGTCGCGGAAAGCGATCCAGCTCTGTGCTGCCGATTCGTACGACGCCGGGTTGTACAGGGTGACGAACGTGGACAGCCGGAAGAGCCGTCCGTCGGTTCCCTCGACCGAAGTGCGGTCGAGTTTGTCGGCGATGGCGAAATAGGTGTCGCGTACCTCCTCCGGCGTGCTACCCAGGCCGTACTGATCGTTGCGTGCGGCGGCCCATTTCGCGAAGTCGGGGAACGTGTCTTCCATACCGAGGCCGTAACGACGCATGCCGTCCTGATCGAGATGCGTGTCACCTATGTTGCTGTCCAATACAATTCGATCGGACGTGTCCGGAAACATCGACGCGTACGCGGCGCCGAGAGCAGTGCCGTACGAGTACCCGAGGAAGTTTCCTTTGTCGTCGCCGAGCGCCGCGCGGATACGGTCGAGGTCGCGTGCCATGTTCGCCGTCGTCACATGCTGAGTACGTCCGTCGTCGTTGGCTGCACACCGCGTGGCCACTTCTTCGGCGGTGTTCGCCTGCTGGTCGAACGCTGCCTCGTCGAAGGCGTACGGCGGGACGGCGCCGTAGTACTCGACGTCGGGCGTGAAACCACAACTGATCGGTGAGGAGTGCCCGATGCCGCGGGTGTCCATTCCGATGAGGTCGTAGGTATCGAGCAGTTCCTGAGGAATTTCTCGCTCCGACAGAAAGATCGGTTGATCGAGCCCGGTACCGCCGGGGCCGCCGGGATTCAGCATGAGCGAGCCGCGTCGCGCATCGGGGTTCTTCGACGGTAGTCGCGAGATCGTCAGGTCGATCGTCTCGCCATCCGGGTCGTCGTAGTCCAGCGGGACGGGCACCGTGGCGCACTGCAACCGGGCGGGGCCGGTTTCCGGATTCTCGACGCCGTCGGGGCAGGAAGACCATTGCAGGTCAGGAGGTTCGGAGTCTGCCTGAGTCGAAGCCGGTGTCGCCGAACAACCGGCGACGAGGAGGCCGGCCGCCGCGACCATCGGAAGCAATCGGGATTTCATGATGTTGCCTTTCTGTCCGTGGTGTCAGGTGCCGACCGCGTCGAGGAGCCAGTGGTAACGCAGCCGAAGGGAGCGCTCGATGCTGCCGACGGCCGCGCCGAGGCCCAGTGCGATGTTGAGCCAGATCGGCAGACCGATCGGCGAGGTGAAGGTGCCGACAGAGTCGGCAACAGGTGGAATCTGCGAAATGGCTTCGGCGACTTGAAGAACGAGCAGAGCTACGCCGACGACAAGCATCGCTACCGACACGACGCCGATCATCCGACTCGTCATCGGGTGATTCTGGGCCAGGCGTGCGCGTCGCCCCTCCGCGGAGGCGAGGTCCGGGCTCAGTTGACGTTCACTGCCGTCGTCGGCGACGAAGTGACATCGCTTCATTCCGGAGCCGCTCATGGCAACGTGGATCGTGCCGCCCCGGACGGGAAAGGCGGCAGGCAGCTTCGACGCGGCGACCTGCCTCCCGTTCCGGTAGAGGTTGGCTGTGACGTTGCCCGAGCTCTGGTTCTGCCAGTGCCGAACGTCCACCGCATAGGCGTCGTCGAGTCGAAGGTAGAACAGCGCGCGACCGGGCAGTTGCCACCACCGAAAGCGCTGTAATGGTCGACCGTCGCCGGCGCGAAGCCGCCTGGCGGCGCGGTGTTGTCGTAGCTGTTCGAGCACTGTATCCCTCCTGTTCGGCGATCTAGCACGCTGTACTATTTCAGTGACAGCGCGACACTAGCACACCGTGCTAGCACGGCGTGCTAATTCGGAGTTGGTTCAGGTGAGCCCGTGCATGCGTAGACACTCGCGCGAGGGAATGGGAGCGATGACAGAGAATAAGGAACTCGATTCCAGGGCCAAGGTGATCATCGCGGCATGCGAGATGATCGGCGAAGACCCGGCGTCGACGCTCAGTGTGCGGGCAGTCGCGTCGCGGGCCGGTGTCAGCATGGGGTCGCTGCGACACCATTTTCCGACGCAGCGCGCGCTGCGTGACGCAGTCCTGCAGACGATCTACGACGTGGCGACGCCCGACGACGAAATCATCCACGATAGGTCGGTCCCGGCTCGCGATCGCCTGGTCACGTGCCTACGACAGGTGGTTGCGCCGCAGGTGGGGGACGAAGCGCGGAAGGCTTGGATCAAGGTGTTCGACGCGTTCATCGTGTCGGAACCTACCGACAAGACTCGTGCGGCGTATCAGGCCATGACGGCCGAGGGGCTGAGGAGAATGGAGCACTGGCTGACCGTCCTGGCCGACGAAGGCGCACTGGTGGACGGCGATATAGGGCAGCAGGTGAACTTTCTGAACGCCGTCGTCAACGGGATCTCGATCGAGCGAGCACTGCCTGCCGACTCGTCGATTCTGGACCGCGAAACGTCGACGCTGTACATGGCCGTAGACGCAATAGTGAAGCCGACTGCATCATGATGGACGCATGACCGATGCGTCTGTCTCAATGCCGCCTCAGGTTCGAGGCTTATCTGTCACCGGACTTCTGCCTCTGCTGTGGTTCTGTGCCACGCTCGCCGCAGGCGCGCTCGGCTTCTGGTGGGACACCGTTGGCGGCGTGGTTGTGGAATGGAATCAGCTTGGTCTGCTTTCCGCGATCATCTGGCTTCCCGGATCGTTCTTGGTGCTGAAGGGCAGTTATCTGTGGTACTTGCCTGACGTATGGCCACGCGCGCGCCGTTATCTCACAGCGGGGTTGGGGTCGGTTGCGCTGTGCTGCGCCCTATTGGTCGGCATTATGTTGTGGAATGTGGTCGATCCGCCTGAGTTCCGCGATCCGAACAGTTGGAGTCCAGTGCTGACGACCGTCGAACAATTGATTGTCGCAGTCCCGTATGCGGTCATGCTGATCCTGCTGGTGAATGTGATGGTCGCGCTGTGGCGGCAGTGATGTGGATCAGGGGCGCATGGATTGCGCTCGCGATTGTGCATATTGGACTGGGAGCATCCGTCGCGCAATGGACTCCGATGCAGATCACCGACTGCGAGCTTGGATTGACGATGTCGGCACACATATGCAATCAGACCCTGTGGGACCACTTCGGGATGTCGCTCGTACCGGTCCTGGCTGCGCCAGTCGTGTTGTGCTTCGTTGCTGCGATCGCGTGCCGGCCGCGAGTGTCGTGGTGGGTGGTCGGCGTGATGGCGCTGCTGGTTGTCTTCGGCTTCGGGACTTTGGTCACCGCATCGGCGCCGTCCTCGATGTCGTTGCTCGGAAGCGTGCCCGGCACGGTTCTTGCACTCTTGCTGGCCTTCAGCCACGGGCGGCTTGCGGCGCTTCGGAGGCACCGGAGTCCTACGTCTGAATGCCGGGGATCGGGAACTTCCAGATAGTCAGCACTGCGAGCGTCATGATCACCCCGGACACGGCAAGGTTTCGTAGGCTGTTCGAGATCGACTCGATCACGGCATTTCTCCTTCGTCGTTGCGGCGAGGGGGCCGCCTTGTGAAACACGATCGCCGAGACGCGACCTCTGCCGCATCGGCTGAACTACCCGTTTTTCGCAGATGGGACGAACCGGCTACGCACGCAGCAGCTTTCGCCGACGAAACCGACTTGTCGACTTGTTGCCCCGGCCACACCACGGAACAGGTACCCCACCCCGCCGATCGGACGGTCACAGACGGGTATACGTCGGCCAGCATTGGGCCACCCCCTCATTCGTTCGATCACAGTAGGTACCGATGCACCTGAGACTCGTCCCGCCGCTCGAAGATTCACAGCCTTCGGCTACATTCACCGTCCCGCCTGCAGCCGATCTAGGTTGGGTCAGGCGATCACTCGGCTGGTGCGAACTCTTCGCGCGCGAGTGCTCACTCACCGGTACCGAACAGGTGCTGCTCATTTTTGCGATCGAGTGGGCGCCGTACGGCGGAGCCGACGCGGAGACCGTGTTCGTCAAGTTCGGGGTTTCGCGCCTCAAGTTCCTTCATATGGTGCAGGCTGCTCTGATGCCGAGGTCGACGGAACCGCGTCGGTTCACTGCGGTCAAAGCCGCCCTTTGTCAGGAGATTCTTCGGGCCTGGCAGCCTGTGCCGCGACCGACTGCACGGCCGATGACATGAAGGGGATCGCGTCGAGTCGGCTACTCATGCGTCTGGTCGGCGACCCAGGCTGCAACCTGAGCACGTGAGGTGAAGCCGAGCTTGGCGAGAATGTGCTCCACATGCCCCTGCGCGGTTCTGGGCGAGATCACGAGCCGGTCGGCAATGGCCTGATTGGTCAAGCCCTCCGTGACGAGGGCTGCGACTTCTCGTTCCCTCTTGGTCAAGCGCTCCGATGCAGTCGCGTCGGGTTTCGTGGCACCGGACGGACGCTCGCGCAGTGCGTATGCGATTGCCTCGTCCATGCCCAACTGTGTTCCACGTCGGTACTCTGCGTCGAAGGCCTTACCGAGCTGCTCGCGGGCTCCTCTCGTGCACATGTCCTGAAAAACCATCAGATTGGGATGGATGACAGGTGAGCTGCCGAAAGATCGTGCCACTCCGTCGGCCGCCCCCAGCAGGACCGCCGTCCGAGTCGGATCGTTCTGCCCGAGGGTGATCCACGCCAGTGCAGCGAGAGACGATGCGGTCATGCGGGGGTTGCGGAGGAGTCGAGTGGCGCCCAAGGCCTCCTCGAGCAGCCGGACTGCACGGTCGGATTCGCCTTGCCTCCAGACGTCGACGGCCATTGCCCACAACGAACGCGAGCGGTACATCTTCTCGTCCTGCTCCGCAGTGAGAGCAAGGACTTGTTCGTGCCACTCGATCGCCTTGCGGGTCTGTCCGTTCAATCCGTACGCCAGCCCCAGGAGGTGCATCGTGGCCGTCTCCAACGTTCGGTGTCCGATTCGGCGGAAGAGAGGCGCCGACTTTTCGAAGAACGACGAGGCCCTCGCGATGTCTCCACTGTGGAGCGCAACCGTGCCATCTGCGTTGGCAACCAACGCCTGCATCATGGGATCGTCCTTGTCGGCGGCCAACGCTCGCGCCTTGTCTGCGAGTTCGACGCCCGCTCCGACGTCGTCCTGCACGTTCGCCATCGCGCCCGCGCAGTAGAGGGCTTTCACCCATTCGACAGTAGGTTTTCCGGTCATACGTTCGAGCAGCCGTGTCAACCACTCGCGGGCTTCGCTGTACGAGCCTTGGGACAGCCAGAACCAGTAGAGCGCCGTTGCGGTGCGCAGCCCGGAACCCGGATCGTCGTCGATGTCGAACTCGAGGGCTTCTCGAAAATTCGGCTGTTCTTGCTTCAGGCGGGCGATCCAATCGAGCTGCCGAGGACTGATCCAGTCGTCTTCCGCGTCGGTTGCCAGGCTCTCGAACCAGTCTCGATGACGGCGACGCATGATCAAGGTCTCGCCGGTACGTTCGAGTTTCTCGAAACCGTATTCCCGGAGCGTCTCGAGCATGCGAAACCGCATGGCGGACCCGTTCTTGTCCCTGATGAGGATCGACTTGTCCGCGAGTGCGGTCAACGTGTCGAGCAGCTCGTCCGGGGACATGCCTGTACTGCACACCTGCTCTGCGGCGTCGAGATCGAAGCTTCCGGCGAAGACCGCCAGCCGTCCCCACACGAGCTTCTCCGACGCGGTACACAGGTCGTAACTCCAGTTGATGCTGAGGCGCAGTGTCTGCTGCCGGTCCGGCGCGCCCCTGCTGCCGCGTGTCAAGAGTGTGTATCGGTCGGTCAGCCGTTGCAGGATCTGTTCCGGCGACATCATCCGTAACCTGGCGGCAGCCAATTCGATCGCCAGAGGCAGACCGTCGAGGCGGCGGCAGATCCCCAGAACAGCCTCGATGTTGTCCTCGGTGAGTGCGAAACCTGGTGCCGCACTGGCTGCGCGTTCGACGAACAGACTTGCAGCGTCGTACCTGGGCACCGCGCGAAGCGATGGGTGACTGCTGGGGTCCGGAACCTTCAGAGGCGGAACTCGGAGTATGGATTCACCAGCGATGCCGAGTGCCTCGCGGCTCGTGGCCAGAATTTTCAGCCCGGGACACACTGTCAACAATTCCTGGCACAACTCCGCAGCTTCGGACACCATGTGCTCACAGTTGTCGAGCAGGAGCAACAGCTCTTTGCGTGAAAGAACATCGGTCAACACTTCACGCATCGACCGTGCGGACTGACCACGGACGCCGACAGCGGCAGCGACCGCATCGACCAGCGCGGACATTCCACGTAGTTCGGCCATCTCGACGAGGCGGACACCATCGGCGAAGTCACGCTGCACGCTCGACGCCACGCGTACTGCAAGACGGGTCTTGCCGACGCCCCCGATACCCGTCAACGTGACCAAGCGGGAACTGGACAACAAGTTCTTGGCCGCGGTGAGTTCGCTGCGTCGACCGATGAAACTGGTCAGCTCGAGCGGAAGATTTCCGGTCGCTCCACCCAATCCTGACGGAGGACGTGGCCGCGCCGAGCCTTTCGATCTCGCGGACGACGCGTCGGCCTTCGCATCGGTCTCGCTGCGGTGCTCCTCTCGAAGGGCCATGTCGTCCATCGGAAAGCCGAGATCGTGCTGCACCTGTCTCAGTTCCTCCCCGAACTCCGATGCCGTGCGAGGACGATCGTCCGGAGCGCGCGACATCGCTCGCGCGACGACTGAGGACACGTCGTCGGGTATCCCATGTTCGCGGAGGTCGGGGATCGACTGTTGGGTGATACGCAAGAACTGGGCTACAACCTGCTCGCCGCTGCGTCTCTCGAACGCAGCGTGGCCGGTCAACGCGCTGAACAACGTGGCGCCCAGGCTGTACACGTCGGCTGCCACCGTGGGCGGGTTGCCCGCCAGCACTTCCGGTGCGGTGTATGCAGGCGATCCGGTGACCGCGCCGGACGTAGTTTCGAAACCTCCGCTGATGTGAGCGATGCCGAAATCAGCAAGCTCCGGCTCGCCGTAGTCGCTGAGCAGGATGTTCGCGGGTTTGATGTCGCGATGCAGGATGCCGAGCCCGTGCGCCGTCTCCACTGCGCCGGCAATCTTCACCCCCAGCCGTAATGCTTCGTCGAGCGGAAGAGGACCGTCACGTCGAATTCGACTCTCCAGCGAATCGAGCTGGTGATAGGGCATCACGATGAACAAGCGCCCGCTGTCGGTCGAACCGACCTGCAAGACGTTGACGATGTTCGGATGGCCGGTCAGTTGCCCCATCGCCTGCTGTTCCCGAAAGAAGCGGGACTTGTTCTCCTGGTCGAGCTCGACCGTCAGAACCTTGACCGCGACAAGTCGTTCCAATTCGCTTTCATTGCAGCGGTACACGACGCCGAAGCCGCCATGGCCGATCTCCGTTGCCTCGGTGAACCCCAAGTCGGCCAACTCGGCGGCAGGCGACGGCGGGTACCGCTGCGTGTCGAGTGGGTCTTCGGAACGCATCGAACGGACTACTCACTCCGTCGGCTTGCCCGTCCCACCGCTGGCCCCGACGGCAAGACCAGCGTCGCTACACCGTGGGCTATTCCTCTCGGCGCTGTATCTCCAGGATAGAGCGATTCGAACGACGCGGCTCGTTCTTGTGCGAAGGCGTCACTCAGCGCTGTCGGCGGGGTTCGGCACCTAGTCCTGTATCCGGCGAAAGTCGTCTGATACCTTTGGCCGTCCCGCGATTTTCCCTCGTCGCCTGTACCGCATCTCGGAATGTGGACGGATTGTTCGACGCCTGTTATCTCCTGGCTGCGCACGACAATCGCATTCCGATCGGTGGATGCTCGGTGCTTCCCGCACGTCGCGATACATCCGATGTCGGCACCCCTCGTAACGGAACGGACATCTCGGGCGACGACAGCTGACGATGAGCAAAAAGTGGGCGTGGACGGATTCGTTGGTGGTTGTGGCAATCGTGGGAGCGGGTGTAGTCGTTGCAGGCGTGACGAATGATCCGGTGGAGGCGTCGTCGAGTTACGCCAGCGAACCCGTCGAATATCCCGTCGCCATTCCGGGATGTGACACCGTCGAACCGCCGGAGGACTCGGTCTCCTATGGCTTTGCGAGATCAGGTCTCGAAGGGTACGACCACCCGGACTACCCGTGGCTGACGTCGACGAAGGCGAACGCGATGTCGCTCGCGATCCAAGAAGCCCTGCCCGACGACATCGAGGTGGTAGCCGGCAGCCGCGCGCTGTTCTACTCGGATCCGTTCGTCTTTCAGCCGGTTCCATTCGTAAGTCCCGAATTCGACGCTGGCACAACAGCCGAAGCGTCGGTGATTCGTGACGGAACCGCAGGGTCGTTGACAGTCAACGTAACTCGATCCGATGACGGACCGCGTCCATGCCAGGCGGGCTGGCTCGATTCACGTGAAACCATGTCCGACGGAACCGTGGTGGACGTTCTGGACACCTGGAGCGAATACAGCGGCGAGCGCATCTACACCAACGTGGCTCGGATCTACGCGACCGACGGCACACGAATCACAGCGTCGGCGTCCGATCGCGACGACGAATTCCGCAGCACTGGAACCGTTCCCATGTCGATCGCCGAGCTGCGATCCCTCGCGGCAATTCCCGAGCTGCGGTGGTCGACGCCGGTGCCCGGCGACGTTCTTCCCGTTCCCCTTCCGTGTGCCACGACTGGGCTCGAGAGTGGCCAGTTCACCGAGGGGACGGTCCAGAGCATCAATGCGGCGCTCGACGGCTTCTGGCGCTCGATCAATGCGCCCGTGGCACTGGATCGTCCGCTCGGAGCGCTGCGGGTGTCACCGGAGGGGACGAGTAGTGCGTGTGGGTCCGTGCTCGCCGGAGGCGACGTGATGACGATCTCGGTCTCCGATGGCGACTACCAGGAACCCGAGGGCCCTACGCTCACCCTTTCCGACGGAGCTCAGTTTCGCGACGACCAACCCGGAACGGCGAGTGCGAGCCTCGACGGGAAGCCCATCGAGAACGTTCTGCTCGTGAAGCCGTCGGGAACGAGAATAGACGTGGAGTTCGCGTCGAATACGATGTCGTTGGATCGAGCGATGCTGCAGGGAATTGCGCTGGCGGTTGCGTCGGCGGTGAATTGAACGCGCGACGACGGTCTACACCCGCATGATCATCGTTGCCGGATACCTGACCGTTAGTGACCGAGTCGCCTACCTCGACGGATGTGTGGAGGTGGTGCGACTGGCACGAAGCGCCGACGGCAGCCTCGACTTCGCGCTCGGGGCGGATCTGATCGACCCGTCGCGCATCAATGTGTACGAATGTTGGTCCACGCGGGAAGAACTGGCGGCGTTTCGAGGATCGGGAACCCGACTCGGGCCAGCAGGCCGCGATCCTCGACGCCGACGTCCGAGAATTCGATGTGACGGCAGGCTGAAGGTCCGCTCAGCCGAGCCGAACGTCGACGGGCACCGCGTTCTGCAGGGTGTGGCCGACGGGTGAGCTGGCCTGCACCTTGGCGTGCAGTTCCTCGATCTGCTCGGCGGGCGCGTCGGAGTCGATGGTCACCGTCGCCGTGATGGAGTCGAACCCGGCGTGCCCGTCTTTCAAGCCGAGGAACACGTGCAGGTCCAGGTCGCCCTTCACGTCGACCCGAAGGGCCTTCAACTCGATGCCGGCGACGGTCGCGTTGGCGGCGTATCCGACTGCCAAGCAGTTGCCGAGTGCGCCCAACAGCTGCTCGACGGGGTTCGGAGCGGTGTCCCCGCCCCCGAGGGCCGGTGGCTCGTCGGACTTCGACGGCTCGAACGTGCGAACTCTGGCTTCCGACGCGAACGCGCCCTTCCACGTCACGTGGGCGGCCCAGGTGGTCTGTGCTTTCGCCGGGTCGGTCTCGATGGCCTGAATCAGGCCACCGACGGTCTCGATGTCGACGTTGTTGAGCACGGTGCTGGTAGTCATGCTGCACTCCTTCAGCTTGTGTGAAATCGCTGACGAGTCTTCTGCGCGAGAACGCGCAGCGATAGGTATCCACTCAGCGTGATCGGAAGGGTTGCAGGGCTCCCGTTTCTGTCGGTGGTGCGGTGTACTTTGCGCGGCATGGACGAGTCGGGGGGCTTGGCGGGGTTGTCGGATCGGGACTGTGTGTCCGGCCTCGAGGCCGCGTGTGTGGCCGAATCCGGTGTGGTGGCACGGAAATACAGGACGGTCGCCGAGATCGACCGGCGCGGTCTTGCACTGTCGTTGGGCTCGTCGGAGACCAAACGCTGGTATGCGCGCACGGCGCGGATCACCGAAACCGAAGCCGAACGTCACATCACGTGGGGGTACTGGCTCGACATCCACACCAACGTGTTCGACGCGGCCGTGAACGGAGACATCCAAGGCGACCATATTCGTGCCATAGTCGCCGGGCACGATTCGGTCCGCACCGCCGACCCCACCCTGTCCGACGACGAGTTGGCCCGTGTGGTCGCAACCTTGTTGGATCACGCCCGCGATCACACCGTGTTCGGGGTGTCCCGGCGCGCCGCCGAGCTCGCCCACGCAGCCGCCGAAGCCGCCCGTGTGCGCTACGAGACGGAACGTGCCCGGCGAGACGCCGACAACCCCGATGACGATGTCGCGCCGTTGGGGCCGGTTCCGGTGCCGTCGTCGGAGAACCGGGCGATGAACACCCTCGATCTGTATCCGTTGCCGAACGGGCGGATGCAGCTCAAAGGCAACCTCGACATCCTGCTGGCCGAAAAACTGCAGTCGGTGCTCTCACCGCTGTCGAAACCCGAACCGTCACCCGATGGCACCCCGGATCCGCGGACCGCGTCGCAGCGCCGCGCGGACGGGCTGGACCGGATGCTGGACCTGCACATCCAGGGCGGGAAATCTCCGAAACAAGGAGGCGTGCGGGCCAACGTCAACCTGGTCGTCGGGTTGAAAGATCTGCTGCGGCCGGATCGGAACACGCCCACCGGCGACGCCGGCACGGGATCGGGTACCGGCGCCGATGCTGGTCCTGGTCCTGGTCCTGGTCCTGGTCCTGGTCCTGGTCCTGGTCCTGGACCGGACGATCCGGGGTGGCCGTTCATGCTGTCGTGGACCGGCCCGATCAGTCGACGGCTCACCGAGATGCTGTCCTGTGATGCAAATCTGACGCCGGTGGTCGTCGACGATGCCGGTGTGCCGTTGGCGATGGGCCGCAGCGAACGCCTCGCACCGCCCTGGCTGCGGGCAGCGGTGGTGGTTCGGGACCGGTGCTGCATCAAATGCGGCAAACCCGCGCAGTGGTGCATCGTGCACCACGTGAAGTACTGGGTCGACGGCGGTACGACGGATCTGAACAACTCGGCATTGGTGTGCGGGGCGTGCCACAACGAGATCCACAACTCCGACTGGCAACTACTGATCGGCGACGACGGACACCCCTACTGCATCCCGCCGGCCGTCGTCGACCCCGACCGGACACCCTGGCCCAGCTTCCATCGCCGACGAAAACAGGCGGCGTAGAACTATTTTCGGCTCGGTCTGCGGTCGACATGGCAGTCTGGGCGGGTGCGAGATGCCTACTCGGGTGAGACGGTGGCGGCTGCATACTCCGAACGTGTAGCGGAGTACGTCGACGTCTGCGGAACTCTGGAATCCGTCCATCCCGACGACCGTGCGCTCATCTCCGCCTGGGCCAGAACGCTGACCGGACCCGTCGTCGACGCCGGGTGCGGTCCGGGGCATTGGACACGTCTCCTCGCCTCGCTGGGTGTCGACGTCGAGGGCGTCGACCTGTCCGAGACGTTCGTCGACCATGCGCGTCGGCAATCCCCGGAGATAGGTTTCCGCGTCGGTGATATCGCATCTCTCGGTGTCGACGACCGTTCGCTCGGCGGAGTTCTGAGCTGGTACTCCACGATTCATCACACGCCCGACCGGATCGCGGAACCGCTGGCCGAGTTCGCACGCGCACTCCGCCCCGGTGGCACACTGCTGCTCGGGTTCTTCGAATGGTCCGAGCTCGAGCCGTTCGACCACGCCGTCGTCACCGCGTACCGATGGCCGGTCGAACGGTTGTGCGCCGTAGTGGAAGCTGCCGACTTCGACGTGATCGAGAGCCTGACCAGGCACGAACCGGACACCAGGTCGCACGGGGCAATGGTCGCCCGGCGTCGTTGACCGTCAGTCCGTACTGTGGGGTTTGATAAGACAATCGGACTTTTGCGGCAGGAGCGATCGTGCCAGACATTTCACGACGAGCAGCCATCCTCGGTGGAGTCGCGGCCTCCCTCGGGGCCGCAGCCACTCTCGCCGGATGTGCCGACGCCAAGGCGTCGAACACCGGTTCTTTTCTTGTTCGGCGGGCGAGTTCGGTACTCACGATGGACCCCGCGAGGGGCGAGTTGACCGACGCCGACATCCGCGTCGACGACGGACGCATCACCGAGATCGGCACCGGGCTGTCGGCAGAGGGGGCCGACGTCGTCGATGCATCCGGATGCATTGCTCTGCCGGGGCTCGTCGACACTCATTGGCACATGTGGAACTCGCTGGCCCGTGGGTTCGGGCAGACGTCGAAAGGCGGATTCGCGCCCAGCATGGCGTCGATCTCCGGGCTGTTCTCGCCCGAGGACAGCGGACTCGGCGTGCGACTGGCGTTGGCGGAGGCGGTGAACGGCGGTATCACGACCGTGCACAACTGGGCGCACAACGTGATCAGCCCCGCGCACGCCGAAGCGGAGTTCGAGGCGATGCATTCGTCGGGCGTTCGTGGGCGATTCGCGTACGGCTATCCCCAGGCGCTGGGTGCTGCCGAGCCGATGAATTTGACGCACCTGAGAGAGTTCGCCGGGTCGCTGCCCGACGGCCTGGTGTCGCTGGGAATGTGCGCACGCGGACCCGATCGGTCCGAAGATGCTGTCTGGCAACAGGAATGGGACACCGCACGTTCGGTCGGGTTGCCGATCACAATCCATATGGCGTCGAACGCAGAGGCCGCGGCACTCGGTGGCGTCGAAAAGCTGGATGCGCGTGGAGGACTCGGCCCGGATGTGCAACTGGTTCATCTGACCGCAGCCAGTCCTGTTGATCTGGACGCGATTGCACGGGCCCAGTCGCCGGTGTCGATCAGCCCGTGGACGGAACTGCAAGTGGGATACGGGCTTCCGCCCATCGCTGCGATGCAGGCAGCCGGGGTGCCGATCGGTCTGTCCGTCGACAACACGGTGTTGTCCGGCAGTGCGGACATGTTCGGCGTCATGAAGCTGACCGCCGACCTGCCTGGGGGAGTGGACGCGAAGCAGGGCGTCGTCGCCGATGCGACGGTACTGGACTGGGCAACTGCGGGAGGGGCGCGGTCGCTGGGTCTGGGCGACGTCGCGGGAGTGCTGGCCGAGGGGAGGCCGGCGGATCTCGTTCTGGTGCAATCCGATTCGGTCAACACGGCGCCGGTCTACGACGCCACCACGCTCGCGGTGAGGGCTGCGAATCCGTCGAATGTGTCGTTCGTGATGATCGACGGTGTCGTGCACAAGCGGGACCATCGACTCGTACGCGTCGACGTCGACGGCCTTCTCGCGGAGGCGCAGGACGCCATGGCGTCCATCCGCGGACGAGCGGGGATCTAGCCGACGGGTTCGATGTTGTCGCGCGTATCTGCGTCGACGAACATCTGCAGGAACGACGCGGGTCGAGTCTCGACCTCGTCGGCGTGCTCTGGGCTTGTCATCGGATTCCTCTCTTTCGCAGGCGGGAAGTTCTACCGATGAGCCTGACAGGCCCATGTCTCTACAGTGGAACCCGAATGGACACGGAGAGGTAACGAGCTGGCGTCGGCGAGATAACGCGCCGCTATTTGTAAAAGCCCTCCCGCAGGGTGATGCCGTGTTCGATCCAGACCTTCATCGCAGCGAGCATGCCGGTCCAACCCTGGCAGTTGCCGAACGCGTTCTTGGCGCCGTCGGCGGTGGGCGTCCATGACGACTCGGTGATCGTGACGAGTGTGCGGGTGTCGTCGTCGAGCGACTCGAACTCGAAAGTCGTTGTGGTGTGGCCATCTTCGGCGGTCGTGGCTTCGCCGCCCCATCGGATGACGATGCGGTTCGGCGGGTCTGCCTCGACGACGTGGACAGGGAACGCGCCCGGGAAATCGTGGAAATCCCACGACACTTCGGCCCCTGGTTCGAGGCGGCCACGTGCCCCGCCGGTGGTGAAGTATTGGGACAGCTGCGCGGGATCGGCCACCGCTTCGTAGACCTCGGCGATCGGACGCGAAATCCGACCCGACACGGTGAAGGACAGTTCCGTCAGATTTTCAGTCATGTTGTATTTTTACAACATGTCCCGAATCGAGCACAAGACCGACGACGACGATGCGGTCTTCAAGGCCCTCGCCGCGCCGATCCGTCGGCGCATGCTCGACATCCTCAAGGAGTCCCCACGTACGACCGGTGAGCTGTGCGCACTGCTGCCCGAGGTCGATCGCACGACCACTCTGCAACACCTGCGTGTGCTCGAGAAGGCCGAACTGGTGACGGGACGGAAGGTCGGGCGTGAGCGGCATCTGTCGCTGGCTCCGCTGCCGATCAAGCGAATTTCGGATCGCTGGATCGGGGAGTACGCCCGGGCTGCGGTGGAGCTGCTGGGTCGGCTCGACCAGCCGGAGTCGTGAGCGCGAATGTATAGCGGGGTGCACATTCGCGCGCACGGGCGCGCAGCGCCTAGTTCGCCAGAGCTGAGGTCGCGTGCCGCTCGACGAACAGCGGAACGAAGTCGCGAATCTTCGTGTCGTCGAAACGGCGGTGCGCGTCCGCAACAGCGGATTCGACTTTGGACGAGTCCGTTTCGGGGAACTTCTCCGACAGACGAGACACGATCTCGTCCAGTGCTCGCTGTTCCTCGGGCGCGATGTCGGTGGTGGTAGCCATGACTCCAGAATGCGCGGTCTGTTTATGAAATTTCAAGCGGGCTCGGCGACTTTCTATATATCCATTCTTTTACTTTCGACCTGAAAACCGACGTCGAGCACGTTGACGCTCAAACCTTCAGCGATCAACGTCACGTCCGACGCCAGGTCCGGGCCTGCGCCACATCACAGTGCTCGATCGTCGAGAACCCGTCGCGCGGCGTCGCGACGGCCGATGTTCTCGGTGCGCGCCTTCGTGTCGAGGAGATCGGCCGCCTGCGTGTCCGAACAGTGCCTCAGCCCCATGATCACCCCGATGGCGTTGTCGATCAGTGCCCGGGTCTCGACGCCCTGCATCAGTTCGTGGGCCAACGCCGTCGACGTGAGGTGCAGTCCGAATTCGTCGAGTCCGCGGTCGAGGTGTCCGAGCAGAACCGGCAGCAATTCGGACGTGGTGAGTATCGTCGCCGCGGTGCTGTGGTCGGTGTAGAGATTCAGCGAGCCGACCGAGATGGCCCGATGGTGCAACGGCGCTGCGGTCACTCGGCGAATGCTGCTCTGATGGGCCGTGATGGACAGGTCGGGCCACAGTTGCCCCATCTCGGCGAGATCGAAATGCACGATGCGATCCGTTCGCGCGGCCAGCAGGCATGGGCCGCCGTCGAACTCGTACTGTGCGCGGTCGAACGTCGACACTCGTTCGTCGGTCGGAGCAACCGTGAACGGCGCGATGTCGTCGAATGCGGCGGTGATGCCCGCGTGATCGGCACCGGCGATATGCTGCACGGCGATGGCCGCTACGCGTGCCATCAGTTCGATCAGATCGTCGCTACCGCGGATGGGAAGCGACAGGCGGATCTCGACGGCGGAGGCCAACTCGGGATCCGACTCCCACAGGGGTCCGCCGCGCTGAGGACTGCTGTCGTCGGCCATCGCTATCGTGTCGCCTCACTCGTCACCTGGTACGGCGACGCTTGTCTCGGCGACATCGTAAACCTTCCGAACGGTATGCCGTGCGTGGCGCGGAGAGTCATCTAAGGTCGTACGCTAGACGCAATTATCAAGCAACCGCTCGAAATCACAGGGTGAAGAACTTACGCCCGCCGAGGTGCGTTCGCCGTCGAGGTGGGCGTTACCTTCGTCCGTTTCAGTGCGGTTGGCGCACTGAGAGGGAAGTTGACCCGACATCATGAACGCGGTGATGCAGCATCGGCAGGCAACTCACACGTATCTCGGATCCGGAACAACGGACCAGTGGTAGACGAAAGTCGATCACACCGAGTGCAGGAGTCCGCCATGACATCATCGGCGTCGGGCCACGAGGACGACGGCCCAGAGCTGACCGGCAGGAGCGTTCCCGCCGGGGACAGCAGCCCGTCGCGTTTGTTGCTCTCCCAGGCGTGCGATGCCGTCACGAGCAGCACGAACGCCGACGGTGGTGCGGTCACGCTCATGGCGCCGTCGGGAGCCCGGGAGTTGGTGTACGCCAGCAATGCCGTCGCCCACTACCTCGACGACATCCAGTTCACCGCGGGCCTGGGTCCATGTCTCGACGCGTTCAGCTCGGGGCAGCCGGTCCTGTGCCCGGATCTGCGTCGGAAAGAGTACGAGCATCGCTGGCTCGCGTTCGCGAACGATGCGACCGCGGCAGGCGCTGCGGCTGTCTTCACCTTCCCGTTGCGGGTCGCGTCGACGGTGTTCGGTGTGCTCGAGCTGTATCGGACACGCGCAGGCGATCCGACACCTGACGAGTACGCGGCGATGGAACGCGGTGCGGACATCGTCGGGCAGGTGGTGCTGACGTACTTCGGCGCGGGCGAGAAAAGCGACGGCAACGGCGCCGAAGAACTGAGCCAGGACGGACACCGACGCGGCATTTGGGATTCCGAGTTCTCTCGGCCTCAGATCAACTATGCGGCGGGCATGGTGTCGGTTCAGTTGAACGTCACGTTCGCCGATGCGCTGTCCGCGATGCGGGCCAGGGCCTATCTGGAGCAGTGCTCGCTCACCGAGATCGCCGACGACGTAGTTGCACACCGAACGACATTCACGCAGGGCGAGACATGAGGTGGACGCCGCCGACATCGTCCCCAGTAACGCCCGAGAGGTAGAGATGACCGACAACACCGTTCCCGTGACCACCCGTCTGGCATCGGTCAGCGGCATGCTCACCGCACCCGTCCACCGCGACTCGCACGAGATTCTCGATACCATCGCGCAGCAGGCGATGGCCGTCGTATCCGGGTCGTGCGCGGCCGTGGTCGCCTCGTACCCGACGTCGTTCGTGGTCGCCGCGTCCACCGACGAATCGGCCGCGCCTCCGGACTCGGTCTTCATGGGCGTGGCATCGACGAGCGTCGCGACCAATGCCGTCGTCGTCGTCGACGACACCGCGGAACCGTCGACGCGCTGGGCCGCGTTCGCGTCGGACGCCGTCGGTGTCGGCCTCGCCGCAGTGCGGGCCTATCCGATCCGCATCGACGGCGGACCGGTGGGGGCCGTCGTCGTCGGAACCGAGGAGCCGTGGATGCGAACCCCGCGCGACGCGATGAGCGTTCAGGTGCTCGCCGACCTGGCGGGTGCCGCGCTACGGCTGTCCGACGACGGCGAGCGCCGTCACCGATCCGACGCCGTTCGCGCCGATGCCGCAGACACCGCCGACACCGAGTTCGCCGTCGGGATCATCGCCGAGCGGCACGGACTGGATATCGGCGCTGCTCACGACGTCCTGCGCGGTCTCGCGCGGCGGACCGGCAGCCCGATCGTCGACGTCGCCCGTCGCATAGCAGCAGGCGGCGACGTCGTGATCGGAAGCACGGACCGGGAGGAATGATCGCTGCCCATTGTGGGTAGGAAAACTTCGTGGTGGTGAACAAGACGACACAGTCGGCGCTCTCGGTCATGGCGCTGTTCGTCGTAGTGGGCGCGTTGTGGGGCGGCATCGGATACGTCTACTCGGATCACAGCCTTGCCAAGGCTGCACTCTGGGGTGGCATCGTGATCGCGGTCGGGTGGTGTGCCGTCGTGATTTCCTGGGTGGTGAAGTACCGGCGTTTGCGGTCGAGGCGCCGGAACAGCAACGGCATCGACGACGTGCAGGACTAGACTCGACGGCAGCAGGATGGCTCACACCCAGGGACTCGAAGTGGCACAACCTCCGTTGGATGTCACGGTGAAGCACGCAGGTTCCGTCACCGTGGTAGCTGTGCGCGGCGAAATCGACCTGGCGACGGCGCCGCATCTGTCTCGGTCCCTCGATTCCGTGCTGACCGGATCCCGTATCGACGCCTTGGTCGTCGACCTGTCCGGAGTCACCTTTCTCGCCTCGGTGGGACTGACCGTTCTGGTCGAAATCAGTGGACGGGTGACGCCTTTCGGCACGTTCGCGGTCGTCGCGGACGGCCCCGCGACGCGTCGACCGTTGACCATCACGGGGCTGGACCGAACGATCACGGTGTTCACCGATCTGGACTCCGCGATCGACGCCGTGGACTCGTAGGCTCTTTTTCGCAAGGGCCCGCGATATTTCGGCGATATCGGGTATGGCTCGCCTATGACTGGATTGTCGGCCGACTTCGATCCCGTACCCGGCGTCGGTCCCAGCGAATTCGTGTTCCTGGACGTTCCCGCCCACGGTGAGGCAATCAGCGGTATACGACATGCGCTCGTCGGATGGCTCGGCATCACCGACTTCGACGACGACCGCAGCGCCGACATCGCTCTCGCCGTCTACGAGGCGATGGCCAATGTCGTCGAGCATGCGTACCGCGACTTGGACACAACTGGGACTCTCGACCTGAGAGCGGGTTACTCGACCGTCGAGCGGGCGCTGCAGGTGGTCGTCGTCGATCACGGTGTGTGGCAGAGACCGGCGTCGAATCCGGTGCGCGGCAACGGTATTCCGTTGATGACGGCCCTGTGCGACGGGGTGTCCATCGATCACTCCGATGCAGGGACATCGGTGCTCATGAACTGGTTCGTCGGCTGATCAGTCCGTGTATCTGCGCGGTACCGTCCAGTACCGGCCGAACTCACGGTCGTACGACGCGGGTTCGAACGGGCTGTTACCGCCGGCCGGATAGCTCGTCAGCTCGCCCACGACGATCCTGGACCCCACGACGTACAGATCGACGCGTACGAAATCCGTGCCACGCGAGAGCGTTTCGGCGATCTCGATCATCGTGTCCAACTTCGGCGGTGTGTTCTGCGGTGGATCTGCGTGCGGCGGGCCCCCACTCAGCGGTAGGTGGGTCCACGGACGACGGTAGAAGTCTTGGGTCCGCCCACCGAAGCGTCCGGTATCCACTTGTACGAACTCGCACCGGCCGTGGAACACGAAGAACTTGTAATCGTCCGCGATACCGTCGTGCGGCCCGGTCAGCAGCTCTTCCACCAGAATTCGACGGGGAACGGCGCCGTACGCCCACTCCCGGTTGGGTCCTTGACCGTACAGCTGACGCGTCCAGAAATCGGCGATCGCCGCCAGGTGCCGTCGATCGGCCCGCTTGGGTCGGACGTGTGTGTAGCTCCAGCACGCGTCGATCGGCGGTAGTTCGGTGTCCGGTTCGGCGTTGTCCGACACGACGACGACCGCCCCGCTGCCGTGAGTCGGCTTCATGACGAACTCGGCGGGGAGCTCGAGATCGACGAGATCGGACGGGGAGTCCAGAACCGCGTACACAGTCGGTAGAAAGCCCGGTCCGACAAGGGATTCCACATGATCACGAACCGCTGCCTTGTCGGCGAACGTGACCAGTAGCCTGCGGTGGTCACGAAGCATCTTGTACTTGACCTTGTCAGTGAAGGTGACGGGGCGACGCGTCCGCCACAGGCGCCACCACCGCACCACACGAGTGCGCTCACGCACACGAGCTCGTTCGGCCATGGTTCAGGCCGGCCGGCGACGACGTCCCGCGGGGCGAAGATGCTTCACGGGATCGTGCAACCTTGTCACCGGCGCCGACATCATTCCTCGATACAGGTGCAGGTAGGCGTCGAGCATCGTCTCGGCGGAGCATCGAAGGATCGCGTGACGGCGGACCGTCTTTCGGTCGAGCGCGACGGTACGCGGAATCGCTGCGGCCAGGGCGTCGACGTCGTCGGCAGGTACCAGCGTCGCACAGTCGGCGGTGACGATCTCGGGGATGCCTCCACGCGCGAACGCGGCGACGGGCGTGCCGCACGCCAACGCCTCGGCCACCACCAGCCCGTAGGGCTCGTCCCACGACGGGGTGACCAGCGCGGCAGCTGCCCCGCCGACCAACGCGGCGAGTTCGCGCTGATCGAGATGCCCGACGTACGTCACCCGGTCGTTCAAGCGAGGTCCGATCTCGCGAGCGAAGTACTCCGGGTCGGAGATCGGGCCCGCGAGCTTGATCGGGTACCCGGCTCGTACTGCGGCCTCGATCGCGAGGTGGGGCCCCTTCTCGGGTGTGAAGCGGCCGGACCAGGCGAGATACGGGCCGCCGGATCCCTCGGGCCAACCGAGCACGTCGACACCGTTCGGCACGATGTCGATCTCGTCGACGATCCCGTGCCACATCGAGGCGGTGTGCCGACTGACCGCGGCGAACCTGGTTCCGACGCCGTCGCACGCGGCCACCGCCGACTGGATCCACGGCGTCGGCGGAGTGTGAAGCGTCGTCAGCACCGGCGTCGCGAGTGTTCGCGCCATCGCGATGGGCAGATAGTGCAGGCTGTGGTTGTGCACTACGTCGTACTGGCTGCTGGCTGCCAGGTCCAGCATGAGCCGCAGGTACGCGTGATGATCCGACATGAACGTGTCCGACGGCATCGAGACGTCGGCGCGGGCCTGCGGAGACAATTCGAGGACCTGCACGTCGAGGCACGTGCTGCCCAATGCAGGGTCCGACCCGGGCCCGGCGAAGAGAGTCACCTCGTGCCCAGCGTCGGCCAACGAATGGGCCAGGTGCCACGTGTGCGCTTCGAGTCCGCCCGCAAACGGTTGCTTGATGGGGAAGCGGTTCGAGGCGACGATCGCGATGTGCAACTTGTCCGCACTCACGGGCGTCCGCCGTCCGTTTCCTTGTTTCGCGCAGCCTTGTTTCGCGCAGCGTAAATCACGCACACCCCTCGTTGTCGGGTCGGTCGATGTATCCGAACGACGTGATACCCCCGGGTCGTCGTAACAAACCAGCCGCGCTCGGGGGTTGCGCAGCAACCGAACTCGCTCGTGAGGATTGATACCTGCCGCCGTGGGGAATCCGTGCGTCCGGAAGTCGAGGGAGCGCATGGATTTTTCAGCCTTGGTAGGTATGCCTTTTCGTGCGGCGTCGGCGCTGCGTCAGGCCCGGGTGTTCCATCCCGACGGCGTCATGTTCCGTGGTGAGGTGCGCCGCGTGGCGCCGGACGGGCACGGGCTGCCGCTGCAGTCGGGCGACGTGCTCGCACGTCTGTCGAAGGGGATCGGACTGCCCTTCGGCATACCCGACATCGGGGGACTGGCGTTTCGCAGATTCGGACGGTCACCGGACGAGCAGGACTGGGACGTTCTGCTCGCGGGATCGGGCAAAGGGATCGTCGGCCGCATGATTCCGTGGCCGGCACGGTCGTGGGGAACCGCCGAGTTCTCGACGCTGATGCCTCTGCAGTACGACGGGCGTTCGTGGTGGCTTCGCGCCGTGGCGACCGAATCGCCCACCGGCGCCATGAATTTGGAGAACGCGCGCGACGCGCTGTTCAGCAATCGAATGGAATTTCGCATCGACCAGGCATGCGGGGCAGACGATTTCGTGCCCTTGGCGTACCTTCGTCCGACCGGTCCGAGTGGCATCTCGGACGCACAGGTCGGTTTCGACCCGGTTCGGAACAGTCACCCGCAGGTCCGGCCTGCGCCCGAATGGCTTCGAGCGGTTCGACAGTCGGCGTACCGGAACAGCAGGGAGGGCCGACCTACGGACGCTCTGCCGCGACCAGCTCCTCCGCGACCTTTTTGAGCGGAATGTTCCGCTGCTGCGACAGTTTGGTCAGCAATTCGAAAGCTTGATCCGCGTCGATCTTGTACCGCTCCATGATCATGCCCTTCGCCTGGCCGATGATGTCCCTGCTGGCCAAGCCCGCGCGAAACTGTTCGTTGTCCCGCGCGCCGAGCAGCGCGATCGCGGCGTGGGCGGCCAGCGCCTCCCCGGTGAAAACGGCGTCGGGGCCGAACGCCTTGGCTCGGTTGCTGTAGAGCACGAGCGCTCCGACGTCGTCGCCGTTGCTGAACAGTTGGAACGCGACCAACGACCGCACGCCCTGGTCGACGGCGCCTGCGGCGAACTGGGGCCAGCGATGTTCGACACCGAGATCGTCGGCTACCACGACATCGAAGTGGCGCACCTCCGATGCGATCGGACCTTCGCCGTACTCGTACTGTCGACGGCACAGTTCCTCGGCCATCTCGTCGGTCGCGGCTACGACCGTGCGCTCGCCCTTGGTCAGCGTCGTGATGCAGCCGCTGTCGGCGCCGTCGACGAGCTCGACCGCCGTGTGCAGAATACCGTTGAGCGTATTCGACGTGGACCTGCGTTCGTCGCGCATGTCGCGCGCGAACTGAGCAAGAAGCGCGGGTAGTTCCGCATGCCGTGAAGAACGGTCTTCTCCGCGGTCGTACGACATCCAGATGTCCTTCCGGGCAAGCGCGTCGGCTGCTGGATGCAGGATCGACACGCTGTCGAACAAACAACTGAATTTTATATACCAGCCAGTTCGATCGGAAGGTTTCGGGTCAGTCAGCGATGGTTCGCATCACGGCCTGCGGCTGAAGATGACGGCCAGTTCCTCGTGCCGGCGACCGACGTCGAGCTGACGTGTGGCTTCCAACCATGCCGCACGTTCGTGCATGACCGGCCCGAATTCGATGGTCTGTCGTCTCACCACCGAGGCGTCGAGACCGGATAGACGGAGCTGCCGCACGGATTCGTCGACGTCGGCGAACTCGGACTGGACGAACACGGCCACACCGCCCGGTACGAGCAGATCGGACAGGCTGGAGCACAGCAGGTCCAGGACGGTTCTGCCGCGATCGCCGGCGTCCCAGGCCCGGTGCAGACCCATGCCTTCCGGCTCGTTCGGGGAGGGAACGTAGGGGGGATTGGACACGACGACGTCGAACGGACCGTGGCGCTGCGCGTCGGTGAGTGTTCCGAGGCAAACGTTCACGTTCGTGCCGTTGGCGACGGCGTTGGCCGACGCGCACGACACCGCCTGCTCGGAGATGTCGTATGCGAACACCTCGCGTGCTCCACTGCGCGCGGCCTCGATGGCGGCGATACCGCTACCGGTACACAGATCGAGGACGCGGGCACCGGGAAGAATCCCGAGCGATGTAATTTCCGAACACAGGAGGTAAGAATCCTCCTGAGGTGCGTAGACGCCGTCGTCGACGCTGATGGTGGGATAAGTACGTTCTCGGGCTGCGGTCACAGGTACCTCCGTAGTCGGTACCCGAGGTTGCCCCTGTCCGATTGTTTCTAACCCTGCTCCGGCGCGTAGGTTTCGGTCCGCTAAGCAGAACGCATTCTCCGCGTGGACTCAGCTCGGTGGGTCGGGGTAGGCGGGGGTGTCACGCTCTTCGACGTGGAGGGGTGCTCTCCGAAAACAACTTTGTCCCACCAGCATTGACGCTTCCGTGATTCGGTCCAGATCACGTTGGGCAAAAATTCGGACGCCATGAGGCACCTCCGGTCGACCGGGCGATCAAGCGCCGGATCGGGATTGGATCGTGTCGCAGTGCGCGAGCGCGACACACTTCGACGTCTGCCCGCGGGCTCGAGGTGACGTGGTCGGCCGCCGTTGCTCTCGAGACGCGGCGGTGCTACCAACACTACCCGTGATTTCGAAAGGGCGCCCGAAAAGCAGTGACGCGTCGCTCGCGAGGTGTCGGACGCGTGGTAAGGTCCACAAAACCTGGTCGAGCACGTGCCGGTCGGAGTCGACATCGACTCACTCCGTTCGCCGAATTCCCTGCTCGAGGCGTCTTTTCAGCGAACGCGACTCACCGCACCCGCAGAAAGCCGCCGCGTCATGCCTGACAGAAATCTGATCGAGGCCGTCGAAGAGGTCTTCCGCACGGAACGTCCGGTCAACGCCATTCCCGCCGAGGCGATTCCGGCGCTGTGCGCGCAACTTGCAGCGCATCGCGATGTTCTCCGCCGGGCGGGGCATCAGGACGGGGCGGATCGGGCGGAAGCGGTTCTCGAAGAACTCGCACAGCTGTATTCCGCGAAAAGCTGACTAGGACTTGATTTTCGACGCGTCCGCGTACGACTCGTCGGTATTCTGCGTCCCCGCGCGTGGGCGCATGCGTAGCGGGACGACCACCCACATCGACACGAAGGCCACGACTGCGACGCCCCCGCCGACGGCCGCAGCCGCGCCTCCCATGACGACTTCGGAGACGAGCACGACGACGCCGGTCATCGCGAGTCCGAGGAAAACGAGACCGGCGACCGCGGATCGGTGTGCTGCGGCGACCAATTGTGCGACGGCGCGTCGGCGAAACAGCAATCGATGCATCGCCACCGGCGCGACCAACAAAATGGTCGCCGCGACGGCCGACACCACCGTCAACATGAACACCGTTTTGCCGTAATCGGGAAGTCGATGAAATCTTTCCTGGAACGGAAGGATCAACAGAAAACCGGTCAACAACTGCACACCGGTCTGTACGACGCGCAGTTCTTGCAACAGCGATATCCAGTTACGATCGAGGGTCTGAACTGGTGTTTCGCCACGATGCTCGCGGTTGTAGGCACCGTGGAATTCCGATGGTCCGGTATCTTCTTGCCGCGTGCTGGACATTCCGAACATTGTTCCTCCAATGCGTCGGCAGCGGTATTTTGCCGAGCAGTCGCTGCGCCCAGAGGCGCATGGATTACCCGCTCAGGACCGAGTTACACCCATATCTGGGCATCGCCAGCGGAAAGGCTCAGAAGTAGGTTCCGTGCAATGCGTCGACGGCGTCGTTCTTCGTCGGCACGGTGGTCGTGGGCAGCGGGCGATGACCGGCGGGCTCGGTTAGCGACGGCAGTGCCGCCGTGATGGCCTGTGCCAACGTGTCGTGACAGTCGATGGTGCCCACGAGGCTGACGATGGTGTGCCGCACCGAGGCCCGACAGGCGACGGTGACGCAGGATCGACTGTGGCTCAACCGAACCGACGCCTTGGCCAGAGCGGATGCAGCTCGCGGCGTGACGTGTTCGACGTCCATCAGATCGATCACGATCGAGCGGCCGGAGGTGAGTGCGTCGTCGACGCAGTGTTCGAACTCGCGCGTCGACGCCGGATCGAACCCGCCGCACACGCGGACGACGACGGGCCCGCCCGCCGGCTCGTCCACCGACATCGCAAACACGTTCGCGTCCAAGACGATCGGTGTGCAGAACGACATTCGTATGGACGCAGGTGCAGTATGCACCGAGTCGAGTAGCGTCATCGATACCCTCCGTGCCTAGTCGGACGGCGGCATGCAGAACGGAAATTCGCAGCACACCGCAGTCCGGTTCGTTCGACTACGGGCTACTCCTCAACCACGTTGACCAGATATGACGGCCGATGCCCGACGGATGTCGGAGAACTCGTCGGTAATTTCGGGTGGCTAAGGAACGGAGGGCGCCGCTGTGCAACCGTCCTAGGCCGTGACGAATCGCCGCATGATCGAGTGTGCAGCCTGCACGACCGACGTACGGTCGTACGTTTGCACGAAGTCGAACGTGCGCTCGAGGTCGGGTCCGTTGTCGTGACGGTCCCGGGCGGACAGCAGAGCAGAGTGATGTGGTCCAAGGACGACGACGGTCCACTCGTTGACGAGGTCGTCGTCCTCGTCGAGGGGGGCGTGTTGGATGCGTCCGTCGAGCATGTGCGACAGTCCGACACCGTAGACGCCGGCGAAACCGATGGACTCGGACATGTGACGCCACCGCACCGCGGTCGTCGGCGTGAAGTGCTTGGCCCGCTGGAAGGTTCCGAGGACCAGCATCGACGACCCCATCGCGACGGCCTGGGACTCGAGAGTTTTGCTCATCTGCACGAGGAGGCGCTTGGTTCCGCGGCGTGACTCCGCGTGCGTGCTGACGATGCCGTACGGCGTGTCCACATCTGATGCAGGGGTGCTCCACACCGGAGAGTTCGGAATGGGGACGACGTTCTCTCGCAGCAACGTGTCCGGATTCGCGAGTGGCGGATAGAGAGCGCCGAGGCCGTAGGTCGCCCCGATGGTCTGTGCCGACAGACGGGCGGCCTCGCTGTCGATGCCCTCGGCGATGACGACCGCGTTCGTACGCTCGACGTAGGCGGCCAACGCGTGCGCCAGGGATCCGATCTCGAAGTCGATGGTCCGTGTGATGAATTCTCGCGCCGTGATGACGATGTCCGGCTCGATGAGCGACAGCAGCGTCGCGGCGTGCAGTTCGGCGCCTACGCCGTCGAGAGCGATCAGACGACCGTGCGACCGGGCGGTCTGCACCCGCCCGAGGGCTTCGTGGGGGTTGTTCATGATGTCCGCGACGTTCACGGTCACGATCAGTCGTTCGGGGCTGTCCGACGCGGGAGCCTCCAGCGCGACCCGAGACTGAGAGTCGACCGTCACGAGTAGGGGGAGAGTCCCGGCGATCGACGCCGCGACCTCGCTGCGGGAGAACTCGAACTTGCGGTCGTCGTACTCGGCCCTTTGGTCCATCATCTGCGCTGCCCGGCGCAGGGCATCGGCAGATTCGAGAGCAGACCCACGCGGACCGCTGAGCTGCAGTTCGACAGCAGCCAACGCGGCATCGTCGAGCCGCCGCACCGGCGCGAACTGCATGGATACCTCCAGCCCGAGCAACGTGGGCGATTCGGGACTGGTGTGCACAGCAGCGTGTTCAGAAGCAGAAGTCATGCAGAATGAGCCTCCAGCGTCGGAGTGTCGTCGCACGCGGGCGACGGACGACCGATTGGAGGCTCATCCGGCATGAATCTGCAAGCAGGTCGTCGGCGCGTATGCGGCGATTGTCAGCGCCGGCTGCTCGACGCGGACTCGATCCTACTGGTCTTTCCTATTCGTCGACTACCAAGTCTCCGCCGCCGAGGACGTCGAGGATCATGCGCACCGGGCGAGTCGGCGCGAACACGCTCACCGTGCCATCGTTGATGCGGGCGTTGTCGATGATCGCGTTGGCTACGCCGGAGTACATGAACGACACCTCGGACAGATCGACGCGAACGTGCGCGTGCTCGTTTGCCATCCGATCGAGGGTCTCGACGAACTCGACACGAGCGGACATGTCGAGCTCACCGGAGGCGCGGAGGACCACGTAGTCGGCGGAGTAGGACTCCGAGTCGAGCGAGTAGCGAGTTGTGTGAGCCGGCGGTTCCTGGTCTGCGATGTGCGCAATGAAGTCGGCCACGGGTTCTGTAACGGTCATGTTGCATTCCCCTTAGTCTTCACAAATGGAATATCGGGGCGCACCGGCTTCTTCAGTGCTTCTACGTCTGTGAATACCTTCTCAGCCTCAGGTTGCGGGAAGGGTTGTCAGAAGGTCACGGATTGATCACAAACATCACGGGAAGGTAACGACCGTCGGGCGAGCCGCCTGAATCCGCGGGCGCCGAGCACGAGAATTCCGACGGCAGCAGTCACGGCGACCGCTTCGTGGATGGACAGCGCCACCGTCGCCGTGACGAACAACGCGATCGCTCCGAGCGCGTCGAGAAGCAGCCGCACGGACGCGAGGTCCAGCAGAATCGGCTGCTCTACGACCGCAGGAGCGGTCGACTCCTGCTGAGTCGCGAGAGGTGGCGTGGCGCTGGTCGTCAAAACAAAAGCCCCCGGGTCGACGCGGACATGATCCGCTGCGTCATACCCCGGGGGCTTCTGGGTCAATCCTGGTCGAGACTCGGCTACTTCAGATCGAACCGATCGTTGTTCGCTACCTCGACCCATGCCGCGACGAAGTCGTCGACGAACTTACGACCGTTGTCGGCCTGCGCGTACACCTCCGAGATCGCACGCAGCTGCGAGTGCGAACCGAAGATCAGGTCGAGCCCGGTGGCCGTCCAGCGCTGCTCACCCGTCGCCCGAGTCTTGCCGACGTACTCGTCGTCGCCGGTCTTGGTCCACTCGGTGTCCGAGTCGAGCAGGTTGACGAAGAAGTCGTTCGTCAGCACGCCCGGACGGTCGGTGAACACACCGTGCTTCGTGCCTCCATGGTTCGCGCCCAGGGCACGCAGACCGCCGACGAGCACGGCCGCCTGAGGCGCGGTCAGATCGAGCATGTACGCGCGATCGAGGAACAGCACCTGAGCAGGCGTCTCCTCGCCTTCCTTGAAGAAGTTGCGGAAGCCGTCGGCGCGAGGCTCCAACACCGCGAAGGAATCGACGTCGGTGTTCTCCTGCGACGCGTCGGTGCGCCCCGGGGTGAACGGAACGGTCACCTCGTGGCCCGCGTCGCGTGCAGCCTTCTCGATGGCCGCAGCACCCGCCAGGACGATGATGTCGGCAAGTGACACCTGCGTACTGCCGTCGCCGCTGCCGTTGAAATTCTTCTGCACCTGCTCGAGTGCGCTCAGAACTTCGGCCAGGACCGCGGGTTCGTTGGCCTCCCAGTTCTTCTGCGGCTCGAGACGGATGCGTGCACCGTTGGCGCCGCCGCGGAAGTCCGTCTTGCGGAAGCTCGCGGCCGAAGACCACGCGACGCCGACGAGCTGTTGTACGGACAGGCCGGTTTCGAGAATCTTCGCCTTGAGCGACGCGATATCGGCGTCGTCGATCAGCGTCGACGGCCGAGCCGGAACCGGGTCCTGCCACAGCTGCGGTTCGGGAACCCACGGGCCCAGGTAACGCTCGATCGGTCCCATGTCGCGGTGCAGCAGCTTGTACCAGGCCTTTGCGAACGCCTCGGACAGCTCTTCGGGGTGATCGAGCCAGCGCCGGGTGATCTCGGCGTAGATCGGATCCTCGCGCAATGCGACGTCGGTGACGAGCATCGTCGGTGCGCGTCCCGGTCCGCCGAACGGATCGGGGATCTCGCCTGCGCCCGCGCCGTCCTTGGCGACGAACTGCCACGCGCCCGCGGGGCTCTTCTGCAGCTCCCACTCGTAGCCGTAGAGATTCTCGAGGAAGCCGTTGCCCCACTGCGTCGGCGTCTTGGTCCAGACGACCTCGAGGCCACTGGTGACCTGATCCTCGCCCTTGCCGGTACCGTAGCCGTTCTTCCAGCCGAGGCCCTGCTGCTCGACGGGCGCACCCTCGGGCTCGGGGCCGATCTTGTCCGCAGGACGCGCACCGTGCGTCTTGCCGAAGCTGTGACCACCGACGATGAGCGCGGCGGTTTCCTCGTCGTTCATCGCCATACGGCCGAACGTCTCACGAATGTCGTGCGCCGCGGCGACCGGATCCGGTTCGCCCTCCGGCCCTTCGGGATTGACGTAGATCAGGCCCATCGTCGTCGCACCGAGGGGCTTGGCGAGTTCACGCTCACCCGAGTACCGCTTGTCGGTGCCGAGCCACGTGTCCTCGGGTCCGTAGAAGACTTCCTCCGGCTCCCAGATGTCCTCGCGGCCGAAGGCGAAACCGAACGTCTGGAATCCCATGGCATCCAGAGCGACGTTGCCGGCGAAGACCAGCAGGTCGGCCCACGAGATCTTGTTGCCGTGCTTCTGCTTGACCGGCCACAGGAGGCGGCGCGCCTTGTCGAGGTTCGCATTGTCCGGCCAGCTGTTCAGCGGTGCGAAGCGCTGTGCGCCCTGCCCCCCGCCGCCACGGCCGTCGTAGATGCGGTAGGTGCCTGCGGCGTGCCAGCTCATGCGGATGAACAGGCCGCCGTAGTTGCCGTAGTCCGCGGGCCACCAGTCCTTGGAGTCGGTGAGTACCGCGGTGACGTCGGCCTTCAGCTCGTCGACGTCGAGCTTCGCGAATTCGGCCTTGTAGTCGAAGGATTCGCCGAGAGGGGTGGACTTGGAGGTGTGTGCATGAAGGATCGACAGGTCGATCTGCTCCGGCCACCAGTCCTTGTTGGTCAGCGGCCTGTCGCCCTTCGGCTTGGGCGACTCGATGACCGGATTTTCGCTTTCACTGGTGCTCTGCGTTCCCGTGTCCGGGTTCGGCGGGCGGCTATCGGAGGTCACTGCATTCCTTTCGACGGTGGGCTGGTCGATCTGGAACGATCACGGGTGTGATCGAGTTTCGGTGGGTGCGGCGCACTTCGGGCACGTTCCCCAGAAGATGACCTCGGCTTCGTCGAGCGCGAAACCGTGGTCGTCCGACGCCGTCAGACACGGGGTCTCGCCCGTCGCGCACTCCGCGTCGGCGATGAGACCGCAAGTGCGACACACGATGTGGTGATGATTGTCGCCGATGCGCGACTCGTACCGTGCACGGTGTCCTGCAGGCTGGATCCGACGCAGCAGACCGGCCGTCGACAACGCGTCGAGCACGTCGTAGACGGCTTGACGCGAGGTGTTCGGCACGACGCTCGCGATGGTCTCGGTGTCGGCGTGCGGGTTGGCGCGGACGGCATCCATGACGGCGATGCGCGGCTGCGTGACGCGAAGTCCCGCGGCGCGGAGCCGGGCCGCAGTGTCGGATGCCGAAGCCATGCCCCCAACACTAGGAGGGATCGGCGGATCGCGCGAGGGTTTTCTGGATTTGATCCAAACAGGCGGCTGCGCCGCATGTGCACGGAAATACATAGTGGGCTACGTATTCCCGTGCACGTGCGGCGGAGCCGCCAGAGTTCTGCTCAAGCTGATTCGAATTCGGCGCTGGGAGGGCGCGCCGTCGCGGCCTCGCCCGTTTCCGCTGGTACGCGAGCACACGGCTCGGCTGGGCGTGGAGTTCGACCAGTCGACCATTTCCCTGAAATCGGGCGTGAATGCGAAACGGCCGGTATCGTCGCCGACGACACACGGGGGTGTCGACGGTTTCACTGTGTCCTCTTGAAAGCCCGCTGCCCGAAGGAGTTTCGTGAACCTCTGGAATTACCTTCAGGGGCGAGGCGAGTTTCTCGCGTTTCTGACGTACCAACATGCATCGCTCGCTTTCCAGACGGTGCTCGTCGGTACCCTCGTCGCCATCGCGACAGCCGTTGCGGTGCATCGGCTTCCGTTGTTCTCCTCGCTGACCCTGACCAGCAGCCGCGTCGCGTTGACGATCCCGTCCCTTGCCCTCCTGGCGCTGCTCATCGTGCCGTTCGGGCTCGGCGTGGTGCCGTCGTTCATCATGCTGGCGTTCTTCGCGGCCATGCCGGTGATCGGCAACGCGATCGTCGGACTCCGCGGTGTGCCCGACACGGTGATCGAGTCCGCCCAGGGAATCGGACTCTCGCGTGTCCGCATCCTCTTCTCGGTGTCGCTGCCGATGGCGTGGCCGGTCATACTCACCGGAATCAGGGTGTCGACGCAGATGGTGGTCGGTGTCGCCGCGATCGTCGCGTACGTCCTCGGCCCCGGCCTCGGCTCGCTGATCTTCAACGGTCTGTCCCGGCTCGGCGGAACCAATTCCGTCGAGATGGCTTTCACCGGAACGGTTCTCATCGTCGTCATCGCCCTGGTGTTCGACGCGCTGCTCGTCCTCCTCGGGCGCCTCACCATCTCGAAGGGATTGTCATGACCGACACCGAACGGACCGTCACCGGTGCCTCGATTCGGCTCGACGGCGTCGTCAAGCAGTACCGTGGCCAGGCCAAGCCCGCCGTGCAGAAGATCGACCTCGAGATCGAGGCAGGTCACATCGTCGCGTTCGTCGGACCGTCCGGTTGCGGCAAGACGACGACGTTGAAGATGATCAACCGTCTGATCGAACCGACCGAGGGTCGGCTGTTCATCGGCGACCGCGACGTCACGGGAGAAGACCCCGACAAGCTTCGTCAGTCGATCGGCTACGTCATCCAGGCCGGCGGGTTGTTTCCGCACTGGTCGGTGTCCAAGAACATCGGCGCGATACCGCGAGTTCTCGGGTGGGACAAGAAGCGGATCGCCGAACGCACGGAATATTTGCTCGACCTCGTCGGGCTCGACGCGGACACCTTCCGTGACCGGCTGCCGAAGGACATGTCCGGCGGCCAGCAGCAACGCGTCGGCGTCGCACGTGCTCTCGCCGCGGACCCGCCGGTTCTGCTCATGGACGAGCCGTTCAGCGCCGTCGACCCGATCACGCGAGTTCGATTGCAGGACAGCCTCATCGCGATCCAGCACGAGGTCGCCAAGACCATCGTGATCGTCACCCACGACTTCGAGGAAGCGACCAAGCTGGGCGACAAGGTGCTCATCCTGTCCGAAGGCGGCAAGATCGAGCAGTACGCGTCGCCCGAGGAGATTCTCGCGCGTCCCGCCACTCCGTTCGTCGAGGAGTTCATCGGCTCGGGCGCCACGCTCGCGCACCTCACGCTCTCGAGGGTCAAGGACGTCGACCACGAACCGGTCGTGACGGCACGCGTCGGCGACGACTCGCACGAGGTCATCGCCCGTGCGAAAGCCGCAGGTGTCACGTGGATCGTCGTCGTCGACGCCGACGGCCGCCCCCGGTCGTGGCCGTCGCTCGACGAGGTGGCGACGAAGGACCGAATTTCGGATTACGTCGACAACCGTCTCCCGACGGTGGCGCCGTCGTCGACACTGAACGACGCGCTCGACACCATGTTGGCGGCCAGTCAGGGCGGCGTCCTCGTCACCGACGGCCGCGGTGCGGTGACCGGGTCTCTCACGATCGCCACGGTCATGGCCGTCATCCGCAGTCAGCTGTCCGATGCTCGCGAGGGCGACGGCCACGTCTCCTACACCGCGCACGGCGAGAGCCCTTCCGCATGAACCGGCTGCGGCGAACACCGATGGACGTGTGGTTCGAACCGTTGCTCATCGTGATTCTCGGCGTCGGCTACTTCTCCTGGTACGCGACGACGACGCTGACGCCGACGGAAGAGGCGTCGCTCGGGTGGACGAACTTGCAGAACACCATCTTCGACCACATCAAGCTGACGCTGACGGCCACGGTCATCGTCATCGCGATCGCCATCCCGCTCGGCATCCTGCTGACGCGGGACAGGGCGAAGCCGTTCAAGCCGTTCGTCGTCAACTTCGCGAACGTCGGCCAGGCCGCGCCCGCGGTCGGTTTGATCGTGCTGCTGACGATGTGGCTCGGCACCGGATTCCGCACTGCCGTGGTCGGTCTCGTCGTCTACGCGATCCTGCCGATTCTCCAGAACACCATCACCGGCATCGACCAGGTCGACAAACGAACCATCGAAGCGGCCCGCGGCATCGGATTCTCCGGCGTCCGGACACTCGCACAGGTCGAGCTGCCGCTCGCAGTTCCGGTGATCCTCAACGGAGTTCGCACCGCACTGGTGATTCTCGTCGGCACCGCGACGCTCAGTACGTTCATCGGCGCCACGAGCCTCGGCACGCTCATCACGACCGGAGTTACGCTGTTCCTTCCGAAACTCCTGATCTCCGGCGCCGTTCTGGTCGCACTGCTGGCCTTGATCATCGACTGGCTCGGGCGACTCGTCGAGCTCGTCGCAACCCCGCGAGGAGTGGCATGAGAGGCAGAGCAGCACTCGGAGCCGCATTGATCGCGGCACTCGCGTCGGGATGTGGGCTCGTGAGCTCGTCCGGCACGTTCGAGAGCACGACGCTCACCGACGACGCGGCCCCGCTCGACGGCGCATCGTTGGTGGTGACGTCCAAGAGCTTCACCGAGGGCGTGCTTCTCGGCAAGATCACCGCGACCTACCTGGCCGCGGCGGGTGCGAACGTCACCGACCTCACCGGAGCGCCGGGGTCCGCGTCGTCGCGCCAGGCGCAGTTGAACGGTGACGCGGACATCCTCTGGGAGTACACCGGAACGGGCTGGGTTAACTACCACGGCGAAACCGAGACGATCACCGACCCCGACGAGCTGTGGCAGCGCGTCCACGACATCGAGAAGCAGGACTACGACCTCGAATGGCTGCCGCCCGCCAACTTCAACGACACGTATGCGTTCGCCGCGTCGGCCGGTACCGCCGAAAGGCTCGGTGTCACGTCGCTGTCCGACGTCGCACAGCTCCCGATCGGAGACCGGACGTTCTGCGTCGACGACGAATTCTTCAGCCGCGCAGACGGATTCGTGCCGATGCTGGAGACGTACGGGATACCGCTCAACGCGCCCGACGGGGTGCCGTCGGACCAGGTGACGCGCATGGATGCAGGCGTCGTCTACACCTCGACCGCGCAGAGCGCACCGTGCAACTTCGGCATGGTCTACACGACCGACGGGCGTGTGAAGAATCTGAACCTCACTGTGCTCGACGACGACCGAAAGTTCTTCCTGCCCTACAGCGGAACGGCCGTCGTGCGGGGTGCGGTACTCGAACAGCATCCCGAGATCGCCGACCTGATGGCCGTCGTCTCCGAGCGCCTGAACGACGACCTGATGCAGGAACTCAACGGGCGCGTCGACATCGACGGTGAAGATCCCGCAGACGTCGCCTACGACTGGCTGCGGAGCGAAGGCCTCGTGAACTGATTCAGCCGAGGGTGGGCGCGGACAGATGGCTTGAATGAACCGTTCAAGCCATCTGTTCGTATGGATGAACCACTCAAGCGGTGCCGACGGCTAGCCGGCGCTTCCGGTGGACGGCAGCCCGGGGGTCAGCGGGAAACTTGGCGAGCAGATGGTCTGCTCACACAGCTGATCGAACGGCTGGGTCCCGAAATTCGGCACGGCATCGGGGTTGACGAACGTGACTCCGTCCGGCGACGTGCACGACACCGCACCGCACGTGGTGCCGAGCGGAAACCCGCGCGAATCGACGGGATTCGGCGGGGGCATCGACGGTTCGGGCGGTGCAGGGGACGGCGTCGTGATGCCGTTGTCGACGGGCGGTGCAGGAACGTACTCCGTCGTCGCAAAAGGCGGGAGCGCCGGAACGTCGTAGTCGACGGACGGAATTGGCTCTGCCGTCGCGACGACGCTGGGCGGGATCAGCGGGGGAGGCGTCGACGGCGTCGTCGGCGCAGGGGTCGGCGTGGACGACGCGACCGTCGTGGGTGATGTGGTCTCCACGACCGGCGTCGGTTCGGCGACGTCACGTGCGCCGGCCGTACACGCCGTGATGCCGTACAGCGACGCGCCTGCCAGCAGAATCATGGCCGACGACCGGAGCCGGCGACGCGCGAGCGGTACGCGTCCGGTTCGATACGGCATGAGTCCTCCGGAGCACCCGAGGTGCCGTGTGTCGTCGTCGATGGTCGAGTAGTTCATCTGATTGTGACCTTAGTTCATTACAAAACCATCGGTTCGCTGCTGCGGGCGGCGCGTCGAACTCGATCCATTTCGACCCGCACGTCGCCGGTCCGATGTTCAATGAAGTGTTCGGTACCTGTCGACATGGGAGCCTGCGTGACTGGAAACGGGGATGGCGACGGCTTCCCGGTCGCCGCCGTTCTCGGTACGTATCGCAGCCTCCGGATCGGCGTCGTGATTCTGGTGCTGATGCTCTTCGTCTCGGTCTTCATCCAGGTCGCGTCCGCCGGATGGTGTCTCCAATCATCCATCAGCGCCTACTTTTTCACCGACGTGCACATCGTCTTCATCGCTGTGCTGTGTGCCCTCGGCACGTTGCTGCTCGTCTACAAGGGCAGTTCGGATACCGAAGACGTCCTGTACGACTTCGCCGGCTTGTGGGCGTTCGTCGTCGCCACCGTTCCGACTGGTTGGCCGACCAACCTCGGTCCCGACGGCGGCGGCCGGATGCGAGGCCTGTGCGGTGGGCCGGGTTTGCCGCTCGACTACAACGCAGGTCATGCGATCGGCAACAACGTATCGAGCGTCGTCGTCGGTGCTCTCCTCGTTCTCGTGGCGTCGGTGTCGTTCGCGTCCGGCTCGTTCGGGGCGTCGTGGACGCCGGTCGGCACGCTCGCGCGGATCGTCGGCGGGGTCGTCACGGCGGTGCTGGCGTACACGTTCGTGTTCACGCCGCACTGGTTCGAGCGGCACGGCCACAGCCTGGCTGCGGTGGCGATGTTCGCGTTCGTCATTCTCGCGATCTGGGCGAATGCCGTTCTCTCCGAATCGGATCGGTACGTCCTCGCGTATCGGATCGTCGGAATCGTCATGTTGGCCACGTTGATCGCCGTTCTCGTGTTGTCGGCGACGGTGGAGTGGACGTTGTTCGTGCTCGTCGCCGAAGCTGCGCTGATACTGGAATTCGCCGCGTTCTGGGCTATCCAGACCGCGGAGCTGTGGAACACCGTCTGTCGCCCGTCCGGGCATCAGGAACTGATCTGACGCGAGCCAAGTGCGCGTTTTTCGGGGATTCGAACGGTTTACGGATCGTTTCGAGCGTGACGGCCCGCGGAATGTCGCGTCGGACCGGTCGTGTGGTGCAAGAATTCGTCGAATCGGTATCGCGGCGTTCGCCGAAAGGCATTCATTCGATGAAATAAATCGATTCATCGATGATTGTCGATACCGACGCGGCTCGAATTCCATCTCGGTTTGACAACGATCGAACGACAGTGTGTCATTCCCTTGGATGACAGAATCGGCGTCGAAATGCCGTGTCGAGTCGTTCGAATCAGAGGTCGAGCCGTCCGGCCGTATCAGCGCCGTGTGGGCAGCTCGCTCATCTGTGCATGCAGGTAACACAAAGCGCACTTCGTCGGGGAGTTGCAGTGACACAACGAATTACGGGCACACATGTGTGCCGAGCAGACGTCCTTCATATTTCGGAGGCATACGGAGGCGGGGTTCAATCCGCCATTTCTCGCTACATCGAGAATTCTCCGTCGCTCGTTCACCAGGTTCTGGTCCGAACGCGGTCCGAACACGACATCGCAGAGCCGTGCGGTGCCGAATCAATCAGTTACAACGGGTCTTTGGCCGGTTTCATCCGGGCGGCACGAGCGCATATCCTCCGCACGAAACCGAATGCAATTCATCTGCATTCCAGTTTCGCCGGATTGTTGCGTCTGTTCGATTTCGGACCGGACATCAAGGTCGTCTACACCCCGCACGCGTACGCATTTCTGCGTCGTGACAGCTCCGGCGCCGCACGGTCGGCCTACCGCGCGATCGAGACGGTGCTGAGCAGACGAGCGCAGACGATCGCAGCGATCAGCCCGTTCGAGGCCGCGTCCGCAGCGCGCATGGCAGGCCCGTCCACCGAGGTCACCTACCTGCCCAACGTCGTACCCGACGCCGCACTCGTGCCGCCGTCCGACCACGGTCCCGACGGCAGGCCCGAGGTCGTCATGGCAGGGCGGATCTCGGCGCAGAAGGATCCGCTGTTCTTCGCCGAAGTAGCCCGTGCGTCGCACAGCAACGTGCGCTGGACGTGGGTCGGCGACGGTGACGCCGACATGCGTGAGGTGCTCGAACAGGCAGGCGTCGTCATCACCGGGTGGGTGCCGTCCGACCTGGTCAAGAAGCACATCGCGGCCGCCGATCTGTACCTGCATTCCGCCGAGTGGGAGGGTGCGCCGATCACCCTGCTCGAAGCTGCGGCCGTCGGGACACCGATTCTGGCGCGCGGCATCGACGCCCTCGAAGGGCTCGGATTCCCGCTGACGCGAAACTGCCCTCGTGCCGCTGCCGACGCCGTCGACCGATTCTTCTCCGACGGGGCCTACCGGCACCGCGCGCAGAGGGAGACGAGGGAATCGGTGGCCGTTCATTCGCCCGCGGTCCAGTCGCTCGCACTCGACACTCTGTATCGGAGGGCAGGGTGAGGGTGCTGATGCCGGGACGCATCCTGGAGCGGCACGTGGGAGGCAACACGACCTACGCACGGGAACTGGCGGACGGCCTACGCGCGAGGGGTACGGCCGTCGAGTCGATGCGGTTCCACGGTTCGGCACCGATGACCATGCTCTCCGAAACCGTGCAGGGCCTCAGGCGTACGGACGCAGTGCTGCACTACGTCGCCGACACGGGCCCTCTGCTGCGGACGAGAACGCCGTCCGTCGTCACGGTGCACGGCATCGCCAGCCGATGGATCGACGGCGTCCGAAGCGGTGCCCAGGAGAAGATCTGGCGCACACGCGTCGCACGTGCGGTGGCGAGTACCGACGCCGTCGTCACGGTGTCGGCGTCGAGTGCCGAGGACATCGCCGAGGTGTTCGGTGTCGACCTCGCGACCATCCACGTGGTGCCGCACGGAATCGACGCCGACGCGTTCGCCGAACCGATGTCGTTGTCCGACGACGTGCGTGGGCGGATTCCCGACGAGTATCTGCTGTACGTCGGCAACATCGAACCGCGCAAGAACCTCGTCGCACTCGTCGAGGCGATTAGCCGTCCCGACGTGCGGGCGCTCGGCTTGCCGCTCGTGATCGCCGGGAAGCCGGCGTGGAACTTCGAGGCGTCCATGGACGCAATCGCGAAGAGCCCCGACGTGATTCACCTCGGATTCGTCTCGGACGACGACCGTCGTGCGCTGATGCAGCGGACGTCGCTGTTCGTGTTCCCGAGTCTCTACGAAGGATTCGGCTTCCCGGTGCTCGAGGCGATGGCCGCGGGGGCGCCGGTTCTCACGTCGAACCGGGGCGCGTTGCGTGACATCGCCGGTCCGGCTGGGGTTCTCGGTGACATCGACGCCGACGCGATCGCAGACGGGATCGTCCGCGCGGCCGAGGATTCGGAGTGGCGCGCCGGTGTGCCCGCTCGCGGACGTCTGTGGGCGTCGTCGTTCACGTGGGATGTGAGTGTGGATGCCCATCTTCGGGTGTACGAGAAGGCGGCGGCATCATGAAGGTCGTCGTGCTGCACGGATACAGCGCCGACAACGCCGGTGACGGACTGCTCGTCGACGAGACGCTCGCGTTGGTGCGTGCCGCGTTCGGCGACGGCGTCGACGTCACGATCGCCGCGTCGCATCCCGAGACCTTCGCGGGAATCGATGCACGCGTGGTCGATTCGAGTCCATCGCTCACCGGTTACGCCGGGCCGTATCGTCGACTGCTCCGCGAGCTCGACGACGCTGACCTCGTCGTCGCGGTGGGCGGCGGCTACCTGCGCGCCGGCTACGCCGTCGAAACGCTGAAAACCGCACTCGTGCACGGTCCGCAGCTGTGGGCGGCGAGCCGAACCTCCACACCGACGGTGTACCTTCCCCAGAGCGTCGGCCCGGCGAACTCCGCGGTGACCAGGTTGTTGACGGGCCGTATGCGGAGGATCGACGCGTTCTACGTGCGGGACGATCGCAGTCTGGCGCAGTTCGCCGACGCCGGTGTGCGGCGGCTCAGCGATCTGGCCATTCTCGGCGCGGGCCACATCGAGCGCAGGGGGCTCGATGTGGATCCGGTGCCCGTCCTGACGGTGCGGGCCGTACGCGGGAAGGTCGGCCCGCTGGTGGTGGATCTCGCACACCAGGTGGGAACGTTCGACGGGTACGTCCAGAGCGCGACCGCGGGCAACGACGACGTCGACGCCATGGCTTCGGTCGGTGCGCGAAAGATCCTGCCGCGCGGTGACTTTCTGGCCCCGCAGACGCCGAGAGTCGTCGTCGCGGTGCGTTTGCACGCCGCGTTGATGGCACTGAAGGCCGGCCACTACGTGATTCATCTTGCGTACGAGCGCAAGGGTTTCGGTGCGTTCGCCGATCTCGGTCTCGATCGGTACGTGCACAACGTCAACAAGTTCGAGCCCGCGCGGGTGCTGCAGCAGGTGCGTGCCCTGCTGGACGACGAGTCGGAGCGTCGGCGCTACGTCGCGGATGTGGACGAAGGGGTGCGCCGCGCGGTACCCGCACGGGACGAGTTGGTGCAGAACCTGCGCAGTCTCGTTCCCCACGTGGAGGCCACGCCGTGAGCACCGTGTACGTATGCGCGCCGGGACGCACCGGGAACATCGCGTCGTCCATCGCGCGGCGCGGCTATCTCGACTACCTGCGTGAGCGCGGGCACCTCGTCGTGTGGACGGGCACGTCGTCGCCCGACTACGTCGCCGGTCTCGGTCTGGACGCGAACGACGTTCGGACGGGCAGCTTTCGGGTGTGGCTCGGGCGGGCATTCGTCAGTGCACTGCGCGGGCCGACGCGCATCGCCGTCGACACCGGACGCGTCGAGGTCAGCGCACGCCACTCGATGCACATGTGGATGCTGGCGATGTTGATGATCGTCGCGTTCCCGCGCGGCGGGCGCGGGATCTGGCGCGGCCGTGGCGTCGACGCGTCGTCGGCGAATCCGTTGGTGCTGTTGCCGTATCGTCTCGTGGCCGCTCTCTGCCGCAGGCGGCATCCCCGTCCGCTGCCCGACTGGGCTTTTCGGCTCGGCACGCCCGTCGACCGATGGGAGACCGATCGGCCGTTCGCGGCAGTGGTGCTGCGCGGTGATCGCCCGAGGCCGTCGGATACCTGGATGGAGTGGTTCACCGCGACGACGTCGGCACTGGGGCTCGAGCCTGCGGTGCTCGTGCACTCCTCGGCCGACTATCTGACGTCGCAGCATCTGTCGCGGGCGCTCGGCGGGCAGTACCGTGCCTGGTTCGTCGAGAATCACGCCGACCAGGAACAGACGGTGCGCGACGTCTACGCGCGCAGTGCGCTCGTCGTCAGCGACCGGGTCCACGCCCTCGTCGCAGGCGCAACGGAAGGTGCCGTGCCGTTCGGATGGGTCGAGTCGTCGTCCGACACGGTCGGGCCGGTGTTCGACGCCGTCGGCATGCCGTGGGTCGGCCGGTGGGAAGGCGGTGCCGCCGAACGGTTTCCGACGATCGACGCCGATCTGTTGGAGGAATGCCGCGCCACGATGACCGAGTCGGTCGAACGCTGCCGACGAGTGCTGGGCCGGCGGCAGTGACCTCGACCGAAGCGGGTGTGCGCAGTCTTGCGGTTCGGTTGCTCAAGGGCGGGTTGCCTGCCATAGCCGCGAGTGCCTTCGTGGCGTTCGTGCCGATCCTCGGATCCGCTTATCTGAGTGTCGACGACTACGCCGTGTGGGCTCTGGCAGCGACGTTGTCGACGATCTTCATCGTGTTCGACTTCGGCACACCGACACTCGCGACCAAGCTCTCGGGCGGTGGCCACCTCGACTTTCGCACGTCGACGACGTTGTGCGGGTTGTCGGCTCTGCCTCCGATCGTGTTGGGAGCGTTGGCCATCGGAATCTGGCCCGCGTATTCGACTACGGCCGGCCTGACCGCCGATCGTGGATCGGCCTACACGCTGATCGCGCTCGTCTCGCTCGGCGGTGTGCTGCGCAGCATCGGCGTCGTCTACGGCGCTGCGGCGTTGGGACGCAGCCATTTCTATCGCCGGACCGCGGTGCTGTTCTTCGGCGGATCCGTGCAATTGGTCGCGACTCTCGCTGCGCTGGAGTCCGGGGCAGGCATCGTCTCGCTCGGCATCGGAACCGTCGTGGCAGGCGGCGTGCAGGCGGTTCTCGGATTCGCGCTCGAAGGGGGCAGGCGCCGAAACGATGCTGCGCTGGCTGCCGATACGTCGGCATCGGTGCGGCAGACGATCGTACTGTTCATGAAGACTCGCGTCGTCGTCGCGATGCTCGGACTGTTGATCACCCAACTCGACAGGTGGGCACTCGGTCTCGTCGGAGACGCGGAACTGCTCGCCCGCTACGACATCGTGACGCGGTTCGTCATGATCCCGAAGATCGTGCTGATCGCGCTTGCCGCCGGACTTGTCGCCGACTCGTCCCGCTTGACGACGTCCGAGCAGGGCACCGCTCTGCTCGTCCGAGTCCGGAAACTCGTTCTGCTCGTGATGGTTCCGTTGATGATCGGGGCGGGCGTCGTGGCGTTCGTGGCCCAGCGCGTCGCGCTCGATCTGACGCCGTCGGTGACCGTCGTGCTGCTCGTCGCGCTGGCGCACGGCGCGAACTGCGCCACCATCGCGCCGGTGAACATCCTGACCGGCGCAGGCAGGCCGGACTTCGAGCTGCGCTACCTCGTGCCACTGGCGGCCGTCGTCGTACTCGGTTACGGCATCGGCATCGCGACGGGCGCGGGGATGACGCTGATCACCGTCTGGGCTGCCGCCATGGTGGCGTTCTCGCTGTGGTTCTGGGCGGTCTCCGGCCGCTACGTACGGGAGGTGTTCGCATGATCGATCATGTGCTGAGGGTCGTCGACCCGAACCGGTATCGCCGACGCGTTCTGCGGAACCTGATCGCGTCGGGACGCGTCGAGATGGGCGCGCACAGTTACGGAATCCCCGAAGTGCGCTTGTACGACAACGATCCGACGCGGCTGCGTATCGGTCGATACTGCTCGATCGCTGCGGGAGTGAACATTCTGCTCGGCGGCAACCATCCGACCGATCGGCTGACGACGTTCCCGATCCGTCACAAGTTGGGTCTGCCGGGAGCCGGAACCGATGGATACCCCTGCAGCAAGGGCGATGTCGTCATTGGCAACGACGTGTGGATCGGATTCGGTGCCACCATCGTCTCGGGGGTTCACATCGGCGACGGCGCGATCGTCGCGGCGGGAAGCATCGTGGTGCGCAGCGTCGAACCGTACTCGATCGTTGCCGGCAATCCGGCAACATTGGTACGCAAACGATTCGACGACGACGTCATCGCGCGTCTGCGGGCGTTGCGCTGGTGGGACTGGGACGACGACCGAGTGGCGGACGGCGTCGCCGATCTCGCGGGGGAGGACCCGCTGGAAGCGTTGGCGCGGCTCGAGAAAGGTGCCGCTCGATGACGCTCCCGGCGAGGCCGGTGATACCGGCGCAGGTGAGACGCAGCACTCGCGTACGTACATCTGCACCTGCGGAAACCGTGCAGACGGAGCGGCGCGGGAAGCGGAGCGCGGCGCTGCTGCTGCTGCTGCTGCCTGCCGCGGCGATCGTCGTCGCGGTACCGGTCGACTTCGTCACGGTCGGGTCGTTCTGGCGCTACCTCGGACTGGTCGGTCTGCTCGTCGGGTCGGCGGCCGCGGTGTGGGCGATCCGTCGCGCCGAGACGACGATCGTGGTGCCCGCGTTGCTGTTCGGCTTCCTCGTTCTGACGTTCAACCAGGTGATGAACTTCAACCCGGTCGGATACGTGACGCTGCTCGCGCCCATCGTCGTCGGCGCCGGACTGGCCGTGGCGCTTCGGCAGCCGCTGGTCGTCCTCGTCGTCCTGTCCGTCGCGCTGGCCGTGACGATGGGCGTCGAATATCTGGTGCAGCAGCACGTCTTCGGCGAGCTGTTCGGCGACCCGCACTACACCGCGTACTCGCGGGACACGTTCCGGTCCCGCGGGCTGATCGGCCAGGCGGTACCGGCCGGAATGGTGGCGGTCGGTGTCGGTGCCGCTGCTCTGGTGCTGTCGTCGACGATGGCGTCGAGGCGCTCCGCGGTGCGATGGGTCGTCGTGGTGTCCACGGCGGTGTCGGTCTCGACCTCGGGCACCCGTTCGGCCGTTCTGTGCGCTGCAGCCGTCGCCGTGCTGACGGTCGCGACGACTGCGTATCGACGTCGGCAGGGGCAGCTGGCCGTCGGGTACCGGACGGCGTGGCTCGGGCCGCTGCTGCTGGCAGCTGCCGTCACTGTGGTGGTGCTGTACTGGTCGGCGCTGGCCGGCCAACGTGTTTTCGATTTCGGCGGCCTCACCGGGTCCGCGTCGCTCGACAATCGGAACTACGCCGCGATCGTGTTCGACGAATGGTCGGACACCTGCAGCGGCGCGTGCGTCGTGTTCGGTTCCGGTGCACGCAGTTTGCTCGACGCACTCGGCAGCGGACTCGGCATCCAGGGGTTCACGACCGTCGACAATCTGTTCCTCAGTCTGCTGTGGGATTTCGGCGTCGTCACCGTGCTCGGCATCGTCGCCCTCGCACTCATCGCGATTCATGCTCTGCTGCGGTCCGATTCGACGAGGGTCCGCGCCGGAGCCGTCCTGATCCTGGCGATCGTGCTGTCGGGCTTCTTCTACGACGCGCTCTACATCCGACCGGTACTTCTGTTGTGCGGCTTCGGAATCGGCCTGCTGGGATACGACAAGAAGGACGTGACCTCATGACACGCAGTACGACCGTGGACGTCGTCGTGGTCTGCTTCGAATCCGACCCCGACCTGCTCCGTGCGTGCACCGACTCGGTGCAGGCGTCGTATCGAGCATGCGGCGTCGACGGATCGATCCTGTTGGTGGACAACGCAAGTTCGACGCCCGTCGAGGACACGATCGACGCGTCGACCATGCGGGTGTTGCGGATGGACCGCAACGTCGGGTTCGGTCGCGCCGTCAACCACGGCGTCGCCGCGTCGACCGCGGATTCGGTTCTGATGCTCAATCCGGACGCGGCCCTCGCGCCCGACGGGCTCGCCCGGTTCCTCGACGCGGCCGACCACCACCCACGATCGCTGGTGGGAGGATGGCTTCACCGTGACGGCCGGGTGCAATCCGACGCGTACATGCAGTGGAACTTCTCGATCTCGCGCAAGCGGAAGCGCGACCGGTTCGCCGCCGCGCTCGCCGAGGTCGACGCGGATGTCGTGGTGGTCGAAAAAGTCTGTGGCGGTGCGTTGTTCGCCGACCGCGAGCTGCTCGCGGAGCTCGGACCGTTCGATGCACGATTCTTCCTGTACGGCGAGGATGCGGACCTGTCGCGTCGGGCGTCATCGCTGGGAATCGATCTCCTCGTCGCACGGCGAGCGGAGATTCAGCACATCGCCGCGTCGTCGCAGAAGAGTCACGGCACCCTCGTCGAACGAGCACGCGCCGACGCCGCGATCCGCCTCACGTCGTATCACTGCAGCAGACTGACGAGCTACGTCCAGCGTGTCGAACTCGCTCTGGTCACGCTCGCCGGTGTGGTTGCCGGCGGGGCGTCGTCGGCGTCGCGACGCGCGCGGATGGCGCGGCTCGGGCAGGTGTGGCGGTGGGGCCTCAAGCGAGATGCCCCACCGTTCACTCCGTGATGCGGGTGGCGAAGCCGCACTACTGCTGGTTGATCGAGAAACCACACGTGCTCTGCGCGTACTGATCGACGCGGGTGCTCGCATCGATGGCTGCCTGAGCGGTGTCGACGTCGATCGACGTGGTCGACTGCTCGTTGAACACCTCGTACGACGGCGCGTCGGCCGCGCTCGCGGTGGCGGCGGCGCTGGCGTCGCGCAGCTTGGTCAGGTCCGATGCGGTCTGCTCGTCGGCGACGTCGATGGCCGGGTCGTAGTGCTCGGCCAGACCGGACGAGTACGCCGTCAGCGCGGACTGCAGTGCAGGCCAATCCGCCGGATCGGCGCCGGCCAGGGCCTGCATCGACTGCATCTCGTAATCCGAGATGTCCTGCAGCTTGGCGCAGACTTCGTTCGACGGGTCACTGCCGCCCGCGGCCTGCGACGCCGCGGCGCTCGTCGTGGTGTCGGCAGCTGCTTCGTCGGAGCCGCTGTCGGAGCTGCAGCCGACCAGGCCGACCGTCCCCACAGCGAGGGCAGCAGCGACGGACCAGACCGGTCGGGACTTCGGCAACATGCGGGTACATCTCCGTAACTGTTCGTGGACGCGTATCGCCTCCACATTCACAGTTCAGGGGTCTCGATGTCGAGCCAGCACCCGAAGGTTGGGAAATATCACTGGAAAATTTCAGGAACGGTTACCGGCATTCGGGGACGTCGACGGTGACGGCAGGGGTGTCGACCAGCGGCTGGACCGGGACGCTCGCCTGTCCCGGCACCGAAGGCTCCTCGAGCTCCCACGTGACGGTCGACGATTCGCCCGGTGCGATGGACAGGTACGCCGCTTTGACCGGACGTCCGAGTTCGGTGCCGCTCTGCACCGAGAACGCGGGTGCGCCGTCGATCGACATCGACGTGATCTTCGCGCCCTGGGTGCCGTACAGGTAGGCAATCGACTCGTTGGTCCCGTACGGCACGCCCTGCAGGAACGTGCTGGCGACGTACGTGGTCAGTCCGTCGGCCTGGACGTTGTTGGTGAGCGTGGCCGTCACCGTCGACTTCCGTGTCGGCCCGGTGCAGGCCTCGGCCGTGTACGTGATGTCGCGTGTCAGGTAGTAGTCCAGCTTGTTGCCGCCGGCATTGTTGACGACGACTCCGGCATACGGCGCCGGGTCGTCGGGAAGCGCGTGTCCGATGGCGGAGCCGGCGAGAATCTCCTGCGCCGACGCGTCCGCGCTCCACACGGCGATGCGTCCCTCGCTTCCGGCGCGGCCGAGAGCGTCGATCAGCGCTCGGGTGGGTGCGACACCGCTCGTCATCTTCGTCACGACGGCCGCTGCGATCTCCTGCAGATACATCTTGCGCGCGAGTTGGTCGTCGCCGAAGCGGGCGTAGGAACTGGACAGCGTCACCTCGACGACGTTGTCCGCGGTGATCTCCTCGCCGTCGGCCAGCCGGACCGGGCCCGTGGCACCGAGTAGATAGCTCAGTGCGATCGGGTCCGTCGCGATGGCGCCGTCGAGCGACTCCCCGGTCTGCTCCGTCCACATCGACGTCCAGATCTGCCCCGCGTACGGAAAGTTGGCGCTCGCGTTGGAGTTTCGGAAGTCGACGGTCGTGTTCCGCGGTCCCCACAGCGCGTTGTATTCGGGACCGAGGTCGATCGGACGCTCGGCGAACTTCAATTCCCGTGTCGTCCCGAGCTTGTCGATCTCCGCCGTACCGTTCTCGGCGCGCAGAATTCCGTACCCACCGATGAGCCCGCCGGTTCCGCGTGCCTCCGCAGGCGTCTGGAATGCGAGGAAGTACGAACGCGGACCGTCGGCGCCCATCATCTTCGGCAGCAGACGGGTTGCGGTGTAGGTGTTTCCGAGCAGGCTCGCGAGATCGTGTGTCTGGTTCTGCAATTGTTCGCGAGCTTCGCCGACCACGGACAGGAACGCCGGGTCGTCGATGGACTGCGCACGCCGATACAACTCGTCCGCAGCCGCAGAAGTCTGCGCGAGAACGGGTTCCGCGTCGGACAGAGCCTGCAGATTCACCCGGCCCCCGCCCTCGACGACGCTGTCGGGCGAGATGGTGGCGCCTGCTTCCGTCGCAGGCTCCAGCACGTCGACTGCGAGACCGTGCACGACGTCGGTGATCTGCACGACGGTGTCGACAGGACTGCCGAGCCACGGAACGGCTGCTGCGACCTTCATCGGCAATGCCGACGTGTTCGTGCGCGCCGCGTCGGCAGCGTCCGCGGCTTCCGCGGCAGCAATGCGGGCGGCAGGCACGTCTCCGGTCAGCAACGCATCCTTGGCTCGTGTCGCGGCGTCGCGAGTCGTCTCGAGATTCGTCCGTGCCGAATACGTGCAGTAGCCGAGCCAGACCCCGAAGCTGACGACGATCAGGACTGCGACGGCGAGTCCGATCAGTAAAGGACGTCTTCTTCCCGACGCGGGCGTTCCACTGTGCGCATTATCGGACATGACAGAAATGCTCCTGACGGGAGAAAACCGGACCGCGTGGTACTCGAGAATGAGTGTGAATTCTCCGTGATCGTAGCGTGATGACGATTTTTGTCCATCCCGGACGTCGTGGAACGGGTGGCACGACGTCGTTCAATTCGGATGCGAACTGGCATCTGCACGGCCACTCACCTGCGAAACGGGCGATAGGACGATTCGAGGGGCTTCGCCGAAGCGACGGCGTCGAAATCTCCCGAAATATCGATTCATATACGGAATTCGGGCTCATTCACCGAGTAGAACAATTCATGGAAAAGAACTAACTTGTACGAGCGGGATTATTCAGCTCGCATTCGTTCGGCCCTTGTCGGGAGGGGATCGTGTGGCGTCGAAATCGACTCGTGTCGCGGCGCCCTCGCCTGCCCCCAGCGCCTTCCCGCTGTCTCCCGCGCAGGCCGACATCTACCTCGCGCAGACCGTGGATCCGCACGTCCCGTTCACCATTGCTCAGTACGTCGATGTCGTCGGGGGCATCGACGTACCGACGCTGACCCGCGCCTCGTACATCACGACGCGGGAGCTCGAATCGCCGATCGTGAGTCTCTTCGAGCGCGACGGCGTCGTGTACCAGCAGGTGGATCGACACGCGACGTACGGCCTGGAGTATCGGGATCTGACCGGCGAGGCGGATCCCATCGGAACTGCGTTGGCGTACATGGAGTCTCGTTGCCGACAACCGGTGGACATGCTCCACGATCGACTGATGATCTCGGAATTGCTGCAGGTCGGTCCGAGGAGATGGTTCTGGTTCAGTCGGGTGCACCACGTCGTCATGGACGGGCTCGGCGCGATCGCCCTGTGGGAACGCACGGCCGCCGTGTACGCGGCGATGATCGACGGCGCCGAGATTCCGCCGACGCGTGGGCTCTCCCTACGGGCCATCCGAGACCACGAACTGGCGTACGAGAACTCGACGCGATTCGAGTCGGACCGGACCTACTGGGAGGCGGTGCTCGCGAACCGTCCCGAACGGGTGTGGCTCGCGGGCCGGTCCGCCCCTGTCGGGGGCGCGGCGATCTCGGTCGGTGCCACACTGAAAGACACTGCTGCGGTGCGTGTTCCGGACGTCCTCGCGGCGTTCGCGCTGTACCTCGCGCGCATGACCGACACGCACGACGTCGTGCTGAGCCTTCCCGTCTCGGGTCGTACGACCGCGCGGCTACGAGCGTCGATCGGCATGCTCGCGAACGTCGTGCCCCTTCGGGTTGCCGTCCCGTCGACGACGACCGTGGGCGAGGTGCGCCGCCGCGTCGAACTGGCACTCTCGGGAGCTCTGCGGCATCAACGCTACGACGCCGGACACAGTTTCGGCCCGACCGTCAACATCATGACCTTCGGCAACGAGATACGTCTCGGCGACACGGTCGGTGACTACCACGTCCTGTCCAGCGGCCCTGTCGACGACATCATGGTCAACGTCTATCCGGGCCTCCCGGGCGCCAGCACCAGGGTGGACCTGCTGGGGAACCCACTGCTGTACGACGTCGCCGCACTGACGACGCACCGGGACCGCTTTCTGTCGGTGCTCGACGCGTTCGTCGCCGCCGACGACGGTGATGAGGTGTCGGCGATCGCACTCCCGCCCACCGATCTCGGTTGTGTTCCCGCACCGGTCCCGCCGCGCACACTGCCCGAACTGCTCCGCGGGCGGCCGGGCGATGTTGCGCTTCGGTACGGTGAGACGTCGTACACCTACGATCGGCTGCTCGGCGAAATCGATCGTCTGGCAGAACAACTGGCGGCCGCCGGTGCGCGTCCGGAGGTGCGTGTCGCGGTCGCGATGGCCAGATCGCACCGGTCTGTCATCGCGTGCTGGGCCGTCGCACGGGCAGGGGCGCCGTTCGTGCCGGTCGACCCGACCGACCCACGGTCCATCGACATGATGCACGCCGCCGACATACGACTCGGACTCACGGACGTGCAGCCCGTGTGCGACGACATCCGGTGGATCGGCCCCGGCGCCGACGCGGCCCCGGTGGTGGCGTCGGCGTCGGTCGACAACGAGGCGTACGTCGTGCACACGTCGGGAACCACCGGAATTCCCAAGGGCGTCAGTGTCACTCACCGCGGCCTCGCCGCACTCGCGGATGCGGTCGTCGAGCAGTACCGCGTCGACCGCACGTCGCGGGTGCTTCACCTCGCATCTCCGGTGTTCGACGCGTCGATCCAGGAAATGCTGATGGCCTTCGCGGCGGGCGCCACCCTCGTCGTGGCGCCGCGCGACGTCACGTCCGGCCGACGACTCGCCGATCTGATTGCGGCAGAACGCATCACCCACCTGATCACCGCGCCGGCGGTACTCGCAACGCTGGCACCGGAGGATCTCGACGGCGTCGCCGTGTTCGACGTCGGGGGCGACGTCTGCCCACCCGCGCTCCGTGACCGGTTCGCGCCGGGACACACCATGCTCGACGCGTACGGTCCGACCGAGGCAACCGTGGTGGCGACGGTGTCCGCGCCGATGCGCGTGGACGAACCGGTGGCGATCGGCCGTCCGATTCCCGGGGTGCGGGCAGTGGTTCTCGATCGAGCGCTGCGCCCCGTGGCCGCGGGAGGCGTCGGCGAGCTGTATCTCGGTGGCGACGGAATCGCACGCGGCTACGATCGGCGATTCGGTTCTACGGCAGCAACATTCGTTGCCGATCCCTTCACGATCGGGCAGCGGTTGTACCGCACGGGTGATCGGGTGCGGACCTCGGCGGCCGGAGACGTACTCGAGTTTCTCGGCCGCACCGACACTCAGGTGCAGGTCAACGGTCGACGCATCGAGCTCGGAGAAATCGAGGCGTGCCTCGTGCGTCATCGTTCGGTGCGCGATGCCGTCGTCGTCGTTCGCGGTACGTCGCTGGTGGCGTTCGTCGTGGTCGACGAAGACGATCATGTCGCCAATCTCGATGCACATGTCAGATCCGCACTGCCACACTGGATGGTGCCGTCCACGATCACCGCCGTCGACGAGATTCCTCTTGCCCCCAGCGGCAAACCGGACCGCGGGGCGTTGTCGAACCCGGACGACGACGCACAGTACGAAGCACCGATGTCGCCGACGGAAACTGCTGTGGCCGAGATGTTCTCGACCGCCCTCGGCATCGACCGGGTCGGCCGCCACCACAACCTGCTCGATGCAGGCGGCGATTCGCTGACCGCGTCGACCGTGCTGGCCAGGCTGGGCACGTCGGTGACGCTCGCCGAGTTGTTCCGGCACCCGACGGTCGCCTCTCTCGCGGCGCTGCTGGACGAGAGACACGCAGTGCCCATGACGCCTCTGGCGTCCGTCGTCGTACCGGATCGGGTTCCGTTGTCGGCGGCGCAGTTCCGCATCTGGATGGCCGAGCAAACGAACGAGTATACCGTGTACGCGTTGCCGGTGGCCGTTCGTCTTCCGGATGGACAGGCGCAGAACGCGATCGCGGCACTCCGCGATGTTCTGGGGCGCCACGACGTCCTGCGCACGTACTTTCCGGCGGACGAGGACGGACCGCATCAGGTTGTCGTCGATGTGTCCCAGGCGCTGATCGACCTACCCGAGCTCGACGGCGAGTCCATCGAGGCCGGCCTGAACCTCTGTGCGGCAACGCCGTTCGACCTGACCGCCGAGGTCCCTCTCCGGGCCACCGTACTGCGCACTCCTGACGGCGACGCCCTGGCGATCGTCGCGCACCACATCGCCGTCGACGGTCGATCGGTCGAGGTGGTGCTCCGGGATTTCGCACGCGCGTTTCAGGCCCGCGGCGTCGGCCGGCCGCCGGACTGGGAACCGCTCGCCGTGCAGTACGCGCACTTCGCGTCATCGAACCACGCCCACGTCGACGTCGCTCCGCTGGACGACGCACCGACGGCGTACCTGCCCGCGGACGGGACGCGCGGGAGCCTGCACATCTCTCGACGGCCCGTCGACATTGCCGTGAACGATGTGAGAATGCTCGCGCAGAACGCGCGTGTCACACCGTTCATGGTCGTGCACAGCATCTTCGCGATGACCCTGGCCAGATTCAGCGGACTGGGCCGAACGGTGATCGGCACACCTACGTCGGGGCGCACGCACCCGGACACCGTCGACATGGTCGGCATGTTCGCCCTGACGGTCCCACTCGTGGTGCAGGTCGACCGGGAGGCGACCTTCGTCGAACTGCTCGATCAGGTCGGACGGTCGGATCTCGCTGCGCTGTCGGACATTCGGCACGCTGCGCCGAGGATCATGCTGTCGTACGAGAACCAGGTCGATCTGCCGTCCGACGTCGTCACCGGATCCAAGAACGTGTCCGAGTTCGATCTGGGACTCGTGCTGACCGAATCCGAGAACAGCATCGACGGGTGGCTCGAGTACGCGTCGGACATGTATCGACGTGAGACCGTCGACGCGTTCGTCGCGGCGTTCCAACGCACTCTCGGGACCGTGGCCGCGGACCCGACCGTCGTGGTCGGCGACATCGAATGGGTCGTCGGGGATACAGCCCCGAGCCATGCACGTGCGGGGGAGGGCACGCTGCTCGACGTCTTCCGATCGGTCGACCTCGACGGCACCGTGGCCGTGACAGCCGACGAGGTGGAACGGCGATCGAATCGACTGGCGCGCAGTCTGATCGGTCACGGCGCCGGTCCGGAAACCACGGTCGCGATCTCCCTCGAACGTTCCGCCGACTACATCGTCGCGATGTGGGCCGTCGTGAAGTCCGGTGCGGCGTTCATGCCGGTCGATCCGCAGTACCCGGCGGCGCGGCGCGCTCAGATGCTCCGCGGGACGTCGCTGGGAATCGGTGGATCCGAATCCGACGTCACGTGGGTGTCCGAGGCGGATGCGGGTGCATGCCGGGACGCGGCGGTCACAGATGCCGACAGGCGGGGGCCGCTGAGACCGGACAATGCCGCCTACGTCGTACACACCTCCGGGTCGACCGGCACGCCGAAGCGGGTGACCGTCACCCACCGGGCGGTGCATGCGCTTGCGCGCCAGGCGGTTCCGCGATACCGCGTCACGTCGAAATCACGAGTGTTGCAGGGGTATTCACTCAACTTCGACGCTGCTGTGCTGGAAATTCTGTTGGCATTCGGTTCGGGCGCGACGTTGGTGGTCGCACCGCCGACGCTCGCCGGGGGCGTCGAGACCGCGGAGTACCTGCGCGCACACGGCGTCACACACTTTCTGTCGACTCCCGCTCTGCTGGCCACGGTGCCGCCCGTCGACACCGTCACCACCGTCGCGGTCGGCGGGGACGTGCTGCCGGACAATGTGGTTGGGCAATGGTCGACCGGACGAACGATGTTGAATGCCTACGGGCCCACGGAGTCGACCGTCGTCGCAACGTTGACCGAACCGCTCACGACGACGGCCACCATCGGTGCACCCCTCGACTCGGTGGACGCGCTCGTGCTCGACGGCCGGTTGCATCCGGTTCCGCTCGGCGCGATCGGCGAGCTCTACCTCGGTGGTGACGGCGTGGCGAGGGGCTACGGCGACGCGGCGGCGACTGCCGCGTCGTTCGTCGCCGGTGCCGGTGGACGACGGCTGTATCGCACCGGCGACCTGGTCCGTCGACGGCCCGATGGTGCCCTCGACTTCGTCGGGCGAGCCGATGCGCAGGTGCAGCTGCGTGGCGTCCGCGTCGAATTGGGCGACGTCGAAGCCGCCCTCACGTCTCATCCGTCGCTGACGCGTGCGGTCGCCGATGTGCGAGACGAACGGCTGGTCGCATGGGTCGTCGGCGACGCGGCGGTCGATGCGCGAGCGTGGGCGTCGAGCAGGCTGCCTGCGTCGATGGTTCCTGCCATGATCGAGTTCGTCGACGACATCCCCGTTACCGCGAACGGCAAGGTCGACCGAGCCGCGCTGATGGCCCCGGATGTCGTTGCTACACAACAAGGGTCGCCGCGCACCCTGCGCGAGAGCATCGTGCTGGGAATTCTGTCCGACGTGCTGGGTGTCGACGACCTGACCGTCGACGCGGACTTCTTCGCGCACGGCGGTGATTCGTTGACGGCGCTGCGGGCAGTAGGACGCATCGGATCCACCTTCGCGGTCGAGGTCTCGCTCCGTACGTTGTTCGACGCGCCGACGGCGAGAACGCTTGCCGCTGTGCTCGATACGTCGTCGGGCCGTCGCGTGGCGCTGCCGGTGTTGCGGCACAGCCCGGACGGCAGCACCGATCTGTCGGCCGCCGAACGGCGAATCTGGTTGCACAACAGACTCGACCGTGCATCCAGCGCGTACAACCTGGCGTTCGCGCTAGCGCTGCCGCGCGACGTCGACACCCGTGCCCTGCGTCGAGCGATCGTGGACGTGCTCGACCGACACGAGCCGCTACGGACGGTGTATGCGCCGGGGCCTGTCGTGTCGGTGCGCGCCGCGGACGACGTGGTTCCCGATCTCGCACTGCGGGTCGACGACATCGATCGGATCGCGAATGCCGGATTCGACCTCACCGTCGACGCACCGGTTCGAGTCGCACTCGTGGACTCGGGACGCGAGCACGTCGACCTCGTCGTCGTCGCTCATCACATCGCGGTCGACGGTGCATCCGTGGCACCACTGGTGCGGGACGTGCGCGTCGCGCTCGACGCCCGGTTCGACGGTCGATCGCCCGAGTTACCCTACGTCGCAGTCGATTACGCGGACTACCGTCGTTGGCACCGTGAAATCCTCGACATCGTCGCGCCGACACAGCTCGCATTCTGGGAGCAGGCGTTGCAAGGACTCCCCGACTACCTCGAACTTCCGAGCGGCGCTCCCACGGCAGAAGGCCCGGCGACGCCGGCCGACTTCACGATCGACGACGCCACCGCCGTCGAACTGCGGGCGTTGGCACGTCGCCTCGGCGCGACGACCTTCGTCGTCGTCCATGCAGCCGTCGCCCTGCTGCTCGCCGATCTCGCGTCCACGGACGACGTCGCCGTCGGAACCCCGGTGTCGGGTCGCACCAGTCCGTTGCTCGACGATCTCGTCGGAATGTTCGTCGGCACAGTCGTTCTCCGGACTCCGATCGATCGCGCGCTCACGTTCGAGCAGTTCGTCGCGGATGTGCGCGGTCGCGACCTCGATGCATTCGCGCACGCCGACGTGCCGTTCGACGACGTCGTGGAGCATCTGGCGCCGCCGCGTCGGGGCGAGAGCCACCCGTTCTTCCAAGTCCTGCTGTCGGTCTCGTCGCAGCCGGTCGTCGACGACCTCGTCGTTCGCCCGCTCCCCACCGGCGACACCCAGTTCGATCTCGAGATCGTGCTCGACGACGCGTCCATGACCGGCAGTATTGCGTTCTCGCCTGGGCGGTTCGACGTGGACACGGTGCGCATGGTCGCGTCGCGCCTGACGGCGTTGCTACGGGCCGTCGTGCGCGAGCCCACGACCGAGCTGAGGCGCATCGACGTCCTCGGTACGTACGGTCAGCTTCCTGCACACACGGTCGGCGTCTCCGAATTCTGCACGCTCACAGACGTCTTCGACCACGCCGTCAGCCGGTGGCCCGACGCGACCGCCGTGGTCGACGGGTCGGATCACCTCACCTATCGCGAACTCGACGCGCGTGCAACGGGATTGAGCTACGCGTTGCTGCAGCGCGGAGCTGGCCCGGGAACGGTCGTCGTACTGGCACTGCCACGATCGATCGATCACGTCGTCGCGGTGTGGGCCGTCGCCAGGACCGGCGCTGCATTCCTTCCGGTGGATCCGGCGCATCCGACGTCCCGCATCGCCGACATCGTGAGCGAAGCCGCGCCGGTCGTGGGTGTGTCGAACGAGCCGATCTGCGACGGAACCCACTGGCTGCCTCCGGATTCGACGTCCTCGCCGTCGGCTGCGGTACGGCCCACGCCGGACGACCCGGCCTACGTCATCTACACCTCCGGGTCGACGGGGACGCCCAAAGGTGTGCGCGTGGCCGGACGTGGAATCGCGAATCTGGTGGCGTCACAACGCGAGACGTTCGGCGTCGATGATCGGTCGGCGGTGCTGCAGTTCGCGTCCCCGGGCTTCGACGCGTCGGTGTTCGAGATGCTGCTCGCGGCAGGTTCGGGTGCGTCCCTGTTCGTCGCGCCTGCCGTGCGTGCAGGACGCGAACTCGCGGACTTCATGACCACGGCCGGCGTGACACATGTCTGCCTCACGCCCGCTGTCCTTGCCGCCACGGATCCGGCTGCAGCGCCGACCGTCACGACCGTGATCATGGCCGGGGACGTCGCCGGCTCCGAACTGATCCGACGTTGGGCGTCCGGCCGATCGGTGTTCGACGCGTACGGTCCCACCGAGGCCACGATCATGGGTACGTGCAGCGACGATCTCGCTGCCGGCGTCGACTCGGGAATCGGCTGGCCGACGCGGGGTTTCGACGCGTTGGTTCTCGACCCGGTTCTGCGGCAGGTCCCGACGGGCGTCGTGGGCGAGCTGTATCTGGCGGGACCTGCGCTGGCCGACGGCTATGTCGCGCGGCCAGGGCTGACGGCGTCACGGTTCGTACCAGACCTTCTGGGCAAGCCGGGAGCACGCATGTACCGCACGGGCGATGTGGTGCGCTGGCGTGCCGGTTCGGGCGGGCCGTACCTCGAATTCCTCGGCCGCGCGGACACCCAGGTGAAGATTCGCGGGCACCGCGTCGAACCCGCGGAGGTGGAAGCCGCACTGCTGCAGCATCCGGCCGTCGACCAGGCGTTCGTGACAGGTCGACAAAGCGACACCGGCACGGTTCTCGACGCGTACGTCACCGGGGACGGTACGCACGCCGGTCTGCGTACGTTTCTGACAAGGACGCTGCCGCCGTACCTGGTTCCGAGCACGGTGACGACGGTCGACGCGCTACCGACGACACTTGCGGGCAAGATCGACGTCAGTCGGCTGCCTGCCCCGGTGCTCGCGTCGTCGTCCACTCGCACACCCTCCACCGAATTGGAAACAATCGTGTGCACCGCTTTCGCCGACGTACTCGGGATACATCCCGACAATGTCGACGTCGACGCCGATTTCTTCGATCTGGGCGGGCATTCCCTTGGGGCCGTGCAGGTTTCCGATGCGCTTTCCGGGCTTCTCGGCCGCGAAGTCCCGGTGGCATGGATGTTCGTCGACCGCACCGTGTCGGCGATGGCCGACAGGCTCGAACGGTCGTCGAACATGCAGGCCCAGAACATGTTCGACGTGCTCCTCCCGCTGACGCCCGGCCGTGACGGAATCCCGGTGTTCTGCATTCACCCTGCCGTCGGGATCGCGTGGAGTTACGCAGCGTTGGCCGCCCACGTCGACGCGCCGATCTACGGGCTGCAACGACCAGGCATGGCAGGAGACGAGATCGCCCCGACGTCCATCGACGAGTACGCGGATCGCTACGCCGACGAGATCCGCGCGGTGTGTCCGCACGGGCCGTACGTCGTGCTCGGTTGGTCCCTCGGCGGCGTCATCGCGCACGCCGTTGGAACGAGACTCCAGAAAGGGGGAGGGGAGGTGACGCTTGTTCTCGTCGATGCGCATCTGACCGAACCCGAGAACGCCGAGCAGTTCACGGCCCAGGACCTCGGTCGTCATCTCGGGGCGGAGGGTCATTCGTTCGAAGCAATTTCGAGGAATTTGGCGGCGACGTATCCCGGCGCCGCCACCGTTACCAGCGAACATCTGCGCCGCATGTACGAACCGGTCGTCGCTGCACCCGCGCTGGTCGCTGCGAATGCGCCCGAGAAGTTCTCGGGCGATACTATTTACCTCTCGGCGCGGAACTCCGACGGTGCATCCCAGTGGCACCCGTTCGTGGACAGGCCGGTTCGGGTGCGCGGTCTGGACGTCGAACACGACGAGATGTTGGGGCCGGTGGGGGCGAGTGTGATCGGGGAAGAACTGCGCGCGGTGTCGATTTCGCAGGCGGCCGAAGGGCCGGGTGTCGGAGGCGACGTGCATTCATGAGGAAAGGCAGTCCGTACGACGCTATGAAATTATCGACACGAATTTTTCGAGTTTAGGAGCACGACGTGGAAATCCAGGACTATCTCAAGATATTGAAGACCAGATGGATGATCATCGTCGTCACTGTCGCCGTCGCGATTCTGGGCTCGCTCGCCGTCTCGCTTCTCACCACACCGACGTACCAGGCATGCAGCCGGGTGTTCGTGTCGACGTCCGGCGGCTCGTCGGTCAGCGAGACGTACCAGGGCAACCTGTTCTCGCAGCAGCGCGTCGCGTCGTACTCCGAACTCGTGACGGGGGAAACCCTGGCCGCACGCGTCATCGACGAACTGGGATTGACGGCTACCCCGGCCGAGGTCGCGCGCGACACCACGGCCAAGTCGACGCCCGACACCGTCCTGCTCGACATCTGCCACACCGGAACGGACGCGGCGACGGTCCGCGACGTCGCGAACTCGATGGCGACCCAGCTCACCACGCTCGTCCGTGAACTCGAAACCCCGGAGGACGGCGGCTCTCCGACGGCAGGCGTCCGCCTCGTCGAACAGGCGCAGACACCGTCGACGCCCGTCAGCCCGAAGACGAAGCGCAACCTCGCGCTCGGTGCTGCCGTCGGTCTGCTTCTCGGTATCGCACTCGCCGTCCTGCGCGACCGTCTCGACAACACCATCAAGGACCGCAAGACGCTGGAGAAGTCCGCGAATTCGGCGCTCGTCGGCAACATCCCGTTCGACAAGAGCCTCAAGGATTCGTCGATCGTGTCGTTCGGTGCCGGACATTCGTCGAGCGCCGAGGCGTTCCGCGAGCTGCGCACCAACCTGCAGTTCCTCGAGGTCGACAATCCGCCGCGCGTCATCGTCGTCACCAGTGCCGTCCCGTCGGAGGGCAAGACGACGGTGGCGATCAACCTGTCGCTCGCGCTCGCCGAAGCCGGCCATCACGTCGTCCTCGTCGAAGGCGACCTGCGTCGGCCGCGCGTGTCGAAGTACCTGGGTCTCATCGGGTCCGTCGGACTGTCGACGGTCCTCGCGGGACAGGCGGGTCTCGACGACGTCCTGCAGCCCAGCAAGTTCGTCGGACTCGACGTGTTGGCGTCGGGGCCGTTGCCGCCGAACCCGAGCGAACTGCTCGGCTCGGAGGCGTCGCGCCGCGTCATCGAAGACCTGCGTGGCCGGTTCGACTACGTCATCGTCGACGGCGCACCGCTGCTGCCGGTGACGGACTCCGCGCTGCTGACGACGCACAGCGACGGCGCGCTCGTCATCGCACGCCACGGCCACACGTCCGAAGCCGAACTCGAGCGCGCGACGGGCAATCTGACCACCATCGGTGCGCACATCCTCGGCGCGGTCTTCACGATGACGCCCACCTCCGGCCGTCGTGGCGGAGACGGCTACGCGTACTACTACGAGACGGACAAGTCGGTGCCCAAGCAGGTGTTGAGCCCGGCGCAGCCCAGCGTCCACTCGACTGCCCAGCCCGCTGCCCAGCCCTACGACGGCGGTCCGGCTCGCAACGGCGTCAGCGAGGCGTCGCGCTACAAGTAACTTCACCGGTCGTCTCGTTTGAGTCGATCATGCTTTCGAACATATGATCGATCGGTGGACGGATGGGATGGTGGTGCGCACCCGCGGCGGCAGCCGTTCAAGGTGCTCACCCCACCGGTCAAGGTGCTGGTGGATCTCGCGGTGCTCTACCCGCAGCCACCGCACCACACCGGCCGTTACACCGCGGATGGGTTCGAGGTCCGCACCGTCGTACCGGCTGATCTGACGGAGTGGTCGATGACGGTCGACGGCGACTGGATCGGCCGCGTCACCTATCAGTTGATGTCAAAGGATCGCAGCGAGACCGTGACGCACTGGGTGCCGAGCCGAGTGCTCAAGCCGCTCCGGTGACCGACACCGTCAGCGTCGGCGGATTCTGCTGCGGCACGACGACGATGTCGGATCTGTCGACGGACGTCCCGATGAACGCCTGGAACACCCCTTCCGACGCCTGGGCCGTGTGCACGAAGACCGGCCCCTCGGCCTCGGGAGCCGTCACCGTCGACCGGACCATCTGCGTGGTGTCCGCGGACGGATCGGTGATCAGGTCGAGCTGCAGAATCGACCGCCCCGGCACGTCCACCGTCTGGTCGCTGCCGTAGACGGCTGCCTCGTCGACATAGCGCGCCACGTAGTTGACGACGCCGTCGCCGTCGAACGTGAACACGGCCGTGCCGTCGGCGATTCGGACGTCCGCGATGGTGAACGTGCTGTCGGGCGGCTGATCCACGAAGCCCGGAACGACCGACGGCGAACCCGTCGGCGGGGGAGCGGGCGTGGGATATCCGACCGTCATCGATCCGGATGCGTAGTAGACCTGATGCGTCGTCGAGGGTTCGGTCTCTGCCTCGGTACTCGTGTTCTGGTCGCCGCTGCACCCCGCCACGAGCAGCGCTGCAGCCACGAGCGCTGCCGCCGTTCGCATGGCACGACTGTATACCGAGCCGTGCGATGAGAAGATACGGCGGTGAAGACCGGTGAACAGGTGGTGCAGGAGCTCCCCTGGAAATGGGCAGTGCAGGGACGAATCTTCGTCATCGGCGGACTCGGCTACATGTTCGACGCCTGGGACGTCGCACTCAACGGGTTTCTGACGCCTCTGCTCGGAACCTATTGGGACCTTTCGCAGGCCGAACGCGGGCTCGTCGCCACGGGCAACCTGATCGGCATGGCCGTCGGCGCCGTCGTGTGGGGCACGATCGCCGACCGCGTCGGACGCAAACGCGCGTTCTCGCTGACGCTGCTGATCTTCGCGCTCTTCTCGGTGCTCGGTGCGTTCTCGCCGAACTTCGAGATCTTCGTGTTGCTCCGATTCTGTGCCGGATTCGGCCTCGGCGGCTGCATTCCCGTCGACTACGCCCTCGTCAGCGAGTTCTCGCCGCGTCGGATACGCGGAAAAGTGCTGTCCGCCATGGACGGATGGTGGCCGATCGGCGCGACCGTGTGTGGCGTCGTCGCCACGATGCTCGTGCCGATCGACGGCGACACCCGCTGGCGCGTCATGCTGCTGTTCATGGTTCTGCCTGCGCTGCTTCTGTTCTGGGTTCGCCGCGGAATCCCGGAGTCGCCGATCTATCTCGCCAAGGTCGGCCGAGAAGCGGAGGCGCGGGCGGTGATCGACGACATGGTCGTGCGCACCGGAGCCGTGCCGCAGCCGTACGAGATCGTCGCCGAGACCGCGCCGAAGCGGTCCGCGCTCGCAGGACTGCAGGCAGTGTGGAGTTACAGCTCGCGGATCACGTCCGCCGCGTGGCTGCTCTTCGTGTCGATCATGTTGCTGTACTACGCCGCACTGAGCTGGATGCCGTCGATTCTGCGCAGACAGGGCTACGACGACTTCGCCGCATTCGCAGGCACGACACTGATGACCGGGGTCGGCATCGTCGGCGTGATCGTGTCCGCGTACCTCGTCGAGGTGGTCGGGCGTAAGTGGGTCATCGGTATCTCGGGGCCGGTGGCGGGCGCTGCGCTCGTGGTCTTCGCGATGATGCTCGACGCCGGATCCGGTGCACTGGTGTGGCTCGCGGTCTTCGGTTTCGTCGTGCAGATCGCGATCCCGGTGCTCTACTGCTATGTCTCCGAGCTCTATCCGACGACGTTGCGCGCCTCCGGTTTCGGCTACGCGTCGTCGGTCAGCCGTGCCGCGACGGGATTCGCTCCGCTGCTGTTCGGGTCGGTCCTGTGGCCGGTGCTCGGCCTGCCCATGACGTTCGCGATCGTCGGCGGGCTCGTCCTCGTCGCCGTCCTGTGGATGGCGTTCGCGGCCCCGGAAACGAAGGGCCGCGAACTCGACACCCTGGTCGACGACCGCGAGGCCGTCAGCAGGTAGGCACGTCCACCGTCGACGTCGACGGCTGCACCTGCGGTTGCACCGGTGCCTGCGCCTCGCCCGGCGCCGTCGGCTCGATCAGGTCGAACTCGAGCACGTTGGTCTGTCCGGGCTCGGTCACGATCGGCGTGTAGAAGAACGGGTGCCCGCGCTCGCTCGCCGTCACCAGGAACACCGGGTTGCCGTTGAGCGTGACGTTCTCGAGTGTCGCGCCCTGCGTCGCGTACAACTGCACGACGCTGCGGTTGGTGCCGGGAGGGCCGCCGAACCGAGTGGACTCGTTCTGACGCCCCGCGACGTACACCGGATAGTCCTGAGCCGGCGCGTTGTTGGTGATCTCGGCGACGACCTTGGTGGGACGCGTCGGGCCCTCGCACGATCCGCCCGTGTACGTGACGTCGCGCTGCAGGTAGTAGTCGAGTTTTCCGCCCGCACCGTTGGTGACCGCGACGGCCGCGTACGGGGCCGGGGAATCGGGAATCTCGTGCCCGATCTTCGTGGGACCGATGATGCTCTGAATCGCGGGGTCCGCACTCCACACCGCGATGTGACCTTCGCTCGTGGCGCGGCCCAAAGCTTCCAGCAGTGCTGCGGGAGAGCCGATGTCACCCTGCATCTTCGTCACGACCCTGGCCGCGATCTCCTGCAGGTAGTCCTTGCGGGCACGATTGTCGTCCTGGAAGCGGAAGTAGGCGTCCGACTGCGTGATACGAACGACGTTGTCGGCGTCGATGACTTCGCCGTCGGCCATCGTCACGGGCCCGACGACGTCCAGTACGTAGCTGAGCGCAACCGGATCCGTCGCAAGGGCGCCGTCGACTATCTCACCGGTCTCCTGCTGCCACATCGACTGCCAGATCTGCCCCGCGTACGGGAAGTGTGGACTGATGTTGCTGTTCTGCCAGTTCTGGGTCGCCTGGTAGCGCTCCTCGTACGCCGCGTAGAAGTCGGGACCGAGGTCGATCGGGTCGTAGCGTTCCTTCAGTTCACTGTTCCGGGCGAGATCGTCGACCTGCACACGGCCGTCGACGGCCGTCACGATGCCGAAACCGCCCATCAGCCCGCCGGTTCCACGCGACTCCGCATTGGTCTGAAACGCCATGAAGTAACTACGCGGCCCGTCGGCGCCCATCATCGACGGCAACACCTGCGACGCGACGCTGGTGTTGGTCAGAAGCGTCGACAGTTCGTGCACCTGATCCTGCAGTTGAATCCGTGCATCGTCGACCTGGCGGAGGTACGACGGCTCGGCGATCTCGGCCGCGCGTGCGTTCAACGCAACCGCCGCCGACGCGGCCTCGGTGAGCGCGGGGGCCGCGTCGCGCAACGCCTGGACGTCGATACGGCCGTCGGGAGTGCGAAGACGCTTGGGATCGAGCGCGGTTCCCACCTCGACCGCCGGTGCGAGGACATCGGTCGCGAGCCCGTCGACCACCTCGGTGATCTCCGAGACCGTGCGCAACGGGCTGCCGACGAACGGGATCGCCGACGCGGCCCGCCAGATCGGCGAACCCGTCGCGCTCGCGGCGTCGCTCGACGTGCGGACCGCGTCTGCAGACTGCGCGGATGCGCGCTCGCTGTTGCCCCCCAGCAGGGCAGCCCTGGCAGCACCCGCGTGGTCCTTGGCCGCAGACAGATTCGAATACGCGCTGTACGCGGTGTATCCGAGCCAGCCGCACAGCGCGAACAGCACGAGGACGACGACACCCGACCCGAGGAGGACGCGTCGACGCGTGCGGTGCCGGTTGCGACGAGCATCGGCATGACGACGTCGTCGTAACCGATTACGCCGACGGGAATCGTCGGTCCACCCGCCGTACGCGTCGTAGGAGTCGAGACTGCGTCTGCTCATCGTCGAAAAGGGTCCCTTCGTTCGCGTAAGCGTACAAAGCGGGTGACGGGGAGGCGAACTGGGAACGGGTCGGGTGCAGGCACGCCTCGGCCGCGCAGGTTTCAGCGAACGCGCGGGTTGCAACGTGCGCATCCGCTGAAAGGTGCGCGGGGAGGGGCCGGTGACCTCGACGCCCACGTCGAGCAACGACCGAAGCCGGGAATTCTTATGTTCAGGCTGATTTGAACTACTGACAACGTGCGCTGAAGGTTCGACGATCGAACGCATGACCACCGCAGTAGACAAGCCCGTCGGCGTGCTCGTTCCCGGCTCGACCGAATACCGCGCACTTCTCGCGACCATCGCCGAGGGAGCGAGCAGGCGTGACCTGGAGGATCAGAACCCGTTCGACCAGATCGACGCACTCCGGCGGGCGGGCGTCGGAGCGCTTCGACTCCCGAAGGACATCGGCGGTGGCGGGCTCACCGTCCGCGAACTGTTCGGCGTCATCGCGGACATCGCCGAGGCCGACCCGATCGTCGCGCACATCCTGCGCACCCATTTCTGGTTCGTCGAGGAACGACTCCGTCAGGCGACCGCCGTCGACTATCCGGGATTCGAGAACGACCGCTGGATCCAGCTGATCCTGCAGGGCAAGATTTTCGGCAACGCCAGCAGCGAGCGCGGCAGCCAGGCCGTCGGCAACTTCAAGTACGGAACACACCTGACTGCGTACGGTGACAAGTTCCTGCTCGACGGCGAGAAGTTCTACAGCACCGGCACCTTGTTCTCCGACTACGTCAGCATCTGGGCCGACATCGACGGTGTCGCCGTCGCATCCGTCATCGTTCCCACCGATCGCGACGGCGTCGAGATCGTCGACGACTGGGACGGGATCGGTCAGCGCCGAACCGGGACCGGGACAACACGATTCACGTCTGTGTCGGTGACCGAGGACGACATCGTCTCGCGCATCCCGCTCGACGCCGCGCCTGACCCGTCCTATCAGTTCGCATTCCTCCAGCTGTACTTGCACGGTCTCGTCAGCGGAATTCTGCGCAGCGTCGTGACCGACGCCGTCGACCTGATCGGAAGCCGCACCCGCGGGTTCGCGCATGGACCGACCGAAGAGCTGACGCGAGACCCGTTGCTGCAGAACGCAGTCGGACAACTGGCGAGCACGGCATTCGCCGCCGAGTCGACGACGCTCGCTGCAGCGGATGCCATCGACGCCGCCTACGCGTCTCTCGTGAACGCCGTACCCGACGCCGACCTCGCGGCCCTCGCGTCGCTGCGTGCGTCGCAGGCGAAGGTGCACATCGACGACATCGCCACACGTGCGGCGACGGTTCTGTTCGAGGTCGGCGGCGCATCTGCCGCGTCGCGCGCGAAGAACCTGGATCGGCACTGGCGCAACATCCGCACGATCACGTTGCACAACCCTGCCGCGTACAAGGCCGCTGCCATCGGCAACAAAATTCTCAACGACGAGCCCCTGCCGTTCAACGGCTACTTCTGATCGAACTCACGCACAAGGAAATTCACATGTCACGCGAACTGCACCTCGCAGGCTTCCTCATCGCATCGCACGTCACCCACTCTCATGCCGCGTGGCGGCATCCGGCGTCGGAAACCGACTATCTCGGGCCCGACTACTACACGCGCGTGGCGAAGACGCTCGAACGCGGCAAGTTCGACTTCCTGTTCTTCGCCGACCTGCTGGCCACGCCGGTCCGCTACGGCAACGACATTCGCGTTCCGTTGAGCAGCGGAACTCAGGCGTCGGCGACCATCGATCCGTCGCTGGTCGCCGCCGTGCTCGCGGGCGTCACCGACAAGATCGGCCTCGCGATCACGAAGTCGACGACGTACTTCCACCCGTACGAACTCGCACGCATCTTCGCGACGCTCGATCACCTCAGTCGCGGGCGCGCAGGCTGGAACGTCGTGACGTCGCTCAACCAGGCCGAGGCGCAGAACTTCGGAATCGAGAACCATCTCGGTCACGACGAACGTTACGCTCGTGCACAGGAATTCCTCGAAGTCGCGTACAAGCTCTGGGGTAGCTGGGAGCGCGACGCCCTCGTGCAGAACAAGGAATCCGGACTGTTCGCCGATCCGGACAAGGTGCACACCGTCGACCACGACGGGGAATTCTTCAAGACGCGTGGCCCGCTCACCGTGCCGCACTCGCCGCAGAGTCGTCCGGTCATCTTCCAGGCCGGATCGTCCTCGACAGGAAAGGATTTCGCGGCGCGGTGGGCCGACGCGATCTTCGAGATCGACCCGACGAAAGAAGGACGCAGGGCCTACTACGACGACGTCAAGTCCCGCGCGTCGAACTTCGGCCGCAACCCGGATGACATCAAGATCTTCCCGTCGTTCGTGCCGTTCGTCGGCGAGACCGAGTCCATCGCGCGGGAGAAGCAGGCGTTCCACAACGAACTCGCCGACCCGATCTCGGGGCTGATCACGCTGTCGGTGCACACCGACCACGACTTCTCGCAGTACGACCTCGACGCACCCATCGAGGAGGTCACCGTCCCCGGTAGTCAAGGCCTGTTCGACGTCGCACACCGCTTGAGCGACAAGGACTCGCTCACGCTGCGCGACATCGGAAAGCTGTACGCACAGGGTGTTCTGCTGCCGCAGTTCGTCGGGACGGCGTCGCAGATCGCAGACCAGATCGAGGAAGGGTTCAACGGCGGGGAGGCCGACGGCTACATCCTGTCCGCAGCACAGGCGCCCGGCACGTTCGACGACTTCGTCGACCTCGTGGTCCCGGAACTCCAGCGCCGCGGGTTGTTCCGTACCGACTACACCGGAACGACGCTGCGCGATCACCTCGGCCTCGCCGACGCGAGTTTGGAAGTGCGCTCCGCACCCGTGCGCGCTTAGTCGGACCCTGGGCCAACCAAGCACGCACGAGCGGCGCAGCGCCTGGGTTTCGCCCACCTCGGACCGGGTATCCGCCCGGTCCGCAGTGGCCGACCGGCGGTCACGGGAGGGGATGTGAAGTCATGCGAATCGTCAGTTTGATCGTCCTGATCTGGCTCGTCATCGGAGCCGTCGCAGTGTTCCAGAGGGGATACGCCTCCAGCGCGCCGGAGAACTGCGCGGGCGTCGGAACCATCGCCCTCACCGTCGTGGCCGGTCCGCTCAACTACGTAGGGGTCAACCCCAAGGTGACGGACTGCAACCTCCCGCAGCCGAGCCAGTAGCAGACGACATCGATGCGCCGTGGCAGCCGTCTACCGGTTGCCGCGGCGCATCGATGCCTGTTCGGGTACGTGAGCTTCATCGCTGGCCGAGGCGTCGTCGCGCGTCGCTGCCTACGCTGGACGGGTGATGCGGAGAAGCCGATGGATCGTGGTGGCCATCGTGCTCCCGGTCATCGTGATGTCGGTGGTCGGAATCGGCGGCTATGTGACATTCACCAAAGCGCGCATCGATCCGGTCTCACGCGCCGACGCCATCATCGTCCTGGGCGGCGAACACGACGGCCGTGAGGCATACGGAGTCTCGCTCGCCGAGCAGGGCGTCGCCGACACCGTCGTGCTGTCCGACCCGTACGGGCCGAAAGACCCCGTCATGAAGAAATACTGCGGCGCCGACACCGAGAAGTACACGGTGCTCTGCATTCCACCCGAGCCGAGTACGACGCGTGGCGAAGCGATCTTCACCCAAGAACTCGCGCGAGAACGAGGGTGGGACCACGTCGTCGTCGTCAGTTGGCGCTACCACCTGCCGCGAGCGCGCTACATCTTCGATCAGTGCTTCGACGGCGACGTCACGATGCAGGCCGTGCCGCGCACCTACAACTTCTCTCTCGTCTTCTGGGAGTACACCTACCTGTACCAGGTAGCTGGGTTCGTCAAGGCCGCTGTCCAGGGCGACTGTCAGAACTTGGAGTAGAGCGTCACGCCGGACTTCAACAACAGAATTCCGAACATCACGCACGCGACGCCACCGACGACGTTGGCCGCGAGGAAGAGCGCCGCGTCGCGCACTCTGCCGTCGCGTATCTGCGTGACCGTGCACAACGCGACCGACGACATCGGTGCCAGGCCGCCCAGGAATCCGAAGCACACGACGCCGACGATCCACTGCGGCGGTGCTGCGGCGATGACGACGCCGAGTATCCCGCACGTCGAGACGGTGAGAAGGAGAACGCGTCGGCGATCGGTGGCGGCCTCGGTCAACGCGACGTGCGTCAGAGCTGCGGCGCCGCCGCCGAGGGCGACGAGTAGAAGAGGGATCATCGACGCGCAGCCACCGGTCGGGTGATCAAGGCGCCCACTGCGAGAGCGACGACCGACAGCACCGGCGTCGTGACGATGTAGAGGACCGAGTGCCATGCGGCGTCGTACGTGACGCCGTGCAGCGCGTAGAAGCCGAACGTGGTGAAGCCGCAGGCGAGCCCGAGCACGCCGGCGCGCAGCATCGGAGCGCGTGAGCCCGACAAGTATCCGAGTGCGGCACCGAGCAGCAGGCACCCCACCACGTTCACCGCGAACGTGCTGACCATCAACCACCGCGACGAATCGCGTATCTGCCAGATCTGGAATCTGGCCACGGCGCCCACAGCTCCACCGAGGGCCGTCGCCGACAGCGAGGGAAGGCGATCGGTCGTCACCCGCTCGACTCTAGTGTGAAACCGACCCAACGCCAGGTGAGCGCGCAACAGCACCATGTGAGGGGTCGCGAGCCCTCGGGTATCTTGTTCTTCTGTGACCGTGGACGAGTCGGGCCTTGGGCCTCAACATTTCGACGTAGCAGTAGATTGGCGCGACGACATCGTCGTCGTGACCGTATCCGGTGAGCTGGATTTGGTGACCGCACCGCAGTTGTCGGAGTCCATCTCCTTGGTTCTCGGAAAATCGCCGGCAGCTCTCGTCATCGATCTGACCGACGTCGGGTTCCTCGCGTCGGCGGGAATGTCGCTGCTCGCCTCGACCCACCAGCAGCTCGGTGAGAAGGCGAGCTTCGCCGTCGTCGCCGATGGGCCCGCAACCGGTCGACCGCTTGCTCTCGTCGGCCTCGACCAGCTGTTCGGCATCTACGCGACCGTCGACGAAGCACTTACTGCACTCGATGCGGGTAAGTCCTGAAGTTTCGGGTATGACGCTCTCATGAAGGTCACAGCACTCGGTGGAGACGACACGCCGCTCGACGCTGCCACCGGACAGTTACTCAGCCCAGGTCGAGGGGACGTCATGCACCTGAACTTCGACGGCGAAGCCGCGGCCCCGGACCGGGCGTCCGCGCTCAGAGTCGCACTCGGCGAATGGCTCACCGGTCTCGAGGTCGAACCGGAGCGTGTGTACGACGTCGTTCTGGCGACGTACGAAGCTCTGGCGAACGCCGTGGAACACGCATACCAACAGGACGGCGCGACAGGGACTCTGGACCTGCACGCGTTGTACGCCCCGGAGACCGGTCAGATCGAAGTGACGATCTGCGACCACGGCGTCTGGTCCGTGCATGCCCCGGACGCGACGCGCGGCCGCGGCGTTCCTCTGATGCACGCGCTGGCGGACTCGACGACCGTCACGTCCGATCACGACGGCACCGTCGTGCGCATGGTGTGGGGCGCACCGCAATCCGCTTGAGGAGTTACCGCAAAGCCCGGACAGTCGCAGTTGTGAAGTAGCACAATCGCCTCAGGGTCAGCAGTGCCGGGCGTGGGGGATGAATCCACGGGGGACGGCGCCGGCGATGACCCGCACGGTAGTGACTCTCCTCGGCCTGTCGTCACGGCGAGGTGAGTCGCTGGGGTGGGAGGCGACGATGAGCGCGACGGTCACTGCGGGAAGTGTTCTGGCCGACCGATATCGGCTGCTCGAGAAACGCCCGTCACCGTCGTTCGCCTCGTCCTGGCGCGCACGAGATCTCGCGACGGGCCGCGAACTCGGAGTCAAGGTCGTCCACATGGACATGGTGCGACCGAACCGTCCGCGATCCGACGCGCTGGAGAAATTCGCGACCCCGTCCGCCGTCCCGCCGCGGGTGATGGTGACCCCGCCCTATGTTCTGTTGATCGCCGATCAGCCTGCGGTGCCGATCGAAAACGTTCCCGTCGAACCCCCGGACGCACCACGAATGACGTCGCGAACGCGACTGGCGGCGGCGATCGGTGCAGTGGTCGTGCTGCTGCTGTTCGGCGGTGCAGGGTGGTTGATCTCCACCACCGTGTTCGGCCGCGGCGTACAGAGCGTCGCGGTCCCGTCGTTGTCGGCTCCTCGTGGGCCCGAGCCGTCGTCGGCCGACGTGCCGTTGCGGCCCGCGAGCGCACAGGCGTGGTCTGCCGTGCGCTACGCGGACAACGCGAACGACGCGGGCCGAGCCGTCGATTCCAATCCGGCCACACGGTGGTCGACCGACACCTACCGCAGCGCGTTCGGCGGTACCGAGCAGGGCATCGGTCTCGTCCTCGACTTCGATCGAACCGTCGACATCGACGAGATCTGGATCGCATCCGACGACGTCGGAACGGCCGTCGAGATCAGGACCGCGCCGGAGAAGGACGAGGGATTCGACGCGACCCAGGTCCTCGGCTCGGGGGTGTTGAAACCCGGTACGACGCACATCGCCCTCGATCAGGCGACCGAGACTCGCTCGGTCCTGGTATGGATTTCGGAACTCGCCCCGGCCGAGAACGGGTTCGAATCCTCGATCGGTGAGGTCGGCGCGTCCGGATCCGTCACGTAGCGCGCGACTCGGCGGCTCAGCGCCTGGGCGTCGTCGTCTCGGTGGTCGTCTCGTCCTCCGAACGATCGGCGGTGGTTCTGCGGGGACTGCGCGTCGTCGACGTGTCGTCCGTGCCGGTCGGCGCGGCCTCGGTGGTGGTCGGGGGCGTCGTGGTCGTCGTGCGCGGCTGCGTGGGCACGGCCACCTGCCAGGTGGGTGACGGCGGAACGGTGATGGCCGACGGCGTCGCCGTCACGGCGGTACTGAGGTCGGACCGCAACGCCGGTGGCGCGACCTGCTCGGCGGAATCGTCGAACGCGCCTCCGAGAGCGCCGATACCGAGTCCGACGGCTACTGCGAGTCCTGCGATTGCCACCGCAGATGTCGCGATGACCTTGTCACGCATCGTCTTGTCAGCCCTCACGCGAAGTTGCCGTCCCCTTGTCGGCGGCACCGATATCGGAACGTTACCTCAGCGGTCGGTGGTGCGCTCAGCTCGCGACGGCGTACAACCGGACAGTTCGTCAGAGGAGACGAACGATTCCGGGCAGTGCATCGGCTATCTGCTGCCCCACGCTCTCGTACACGTCGTGAGGTCTCGTGTACGGATCGGCGATGTCGGTCTCGTCGACCGAGTGTCGCGCCCGTGCGGCCGCTAGGTCGTCGAGCGACTGCGCTCCCGACTGCTCGGCGAGAGACGCTGCCTCGAGAAGAGTGAACGTCCGACGCAGTTTCCTCGGTGCCATCGCGAGCACCTCGTCTCGATGCCGGGCTGTCATCGCCAGAATGAGGTCGGCGTCGTCGGCGATGCGCGGTGAGATACGGCGTGCGACGAATCCGTCGGGTTCACCGCCGAGCTGACGCAGCACCAACGCGGCGGTCTCGTCCATGGCGTGGCCGGTCAGACCGTGGGTCCCGGCGCTCGACGCCGTCAGCTGGACACCCGCCTCGCCGGCGTAGGCCACCGCGAGGCGTTCCGCGGTCGGCGAGCGGCAGATGTTCCCGGTACAAACGAAGAGGACATGCACTGGGACAGGCTAGTGCCCCCTCTGCACTCGCTGCATCCGGCAATCGCATTCGAAGAACGGTCAGGCTACAGTGATGCCCGAGCGACGGCTTCGAGATGGGATCGTTACCAAACCGGTCGGCGAGTCCGTTCGCTGCTAACCAAGTGAGGCAGGTCATGACTGAGGTTCTCGGTGTATCGGTCGGGTCCAGTGCCGTTCGAATGGCACGGCCCGATCTGCGCCTGCACACGTCCGGGCACCGAGAGTTGGATTTCCAGAGCGATACCGTCGACGCGCACTGGGACCGCGCCGAAGAACTGGCAGCGGAGTCGATCGGCGTCGTGCTCTCCCAGAACGACGGCAGCCAGGTGGAAGCCACCGGCGTCGCGTACCGCGATCAACAGCAGTTCGGCGACATCCAGCAGGCGATGGCACGTCAGCGGTTGTACAACTATCGGTTGGTCCCCGAGGCCAGAGCCGCCCTCGCGTATCTCGACGCCTCCGGTGAAATCGGTGACTTCTCGACCATCGCCCTGTACGACCTCGGCAGCTCCGGATTGACCGTCAGTGTCGTCGATCGGGCGTCGGGCAACGTTCTGCTCGCCGAGCGCACCATCGACATCAGCGGAGACGATTTCGATCGGCTGATCTGTGACAACCAACTCGCCAAGCAGGGTGTGGATCCCCAGAACACGCTCGGTGTGCAGGAGTTCACGAGCCGCTGCCGCATCGCGAAGGAACAGCTGTCCACCAGCGGTGCCGTGTGCCTGCCCGGTGAAAGTGGCGTCATCCTGATCTCGCGTGAATCGTTCGAGGCACTGGTGACCGTCCCGATCGAGTACTCGGCACGTTTGGTGCGCGACGTCATCAGCCGTTCGCCGCAGCACGTCGACGCCCTCTTCCTGATCGGCGGCGGCGCACGCATTCCGTTGGTCGAGGCCATTCTTCGGTCGTGGACCGGATTGCCCGTCGTCACGCCGCGGGATCCGGAAGCCGTCGCGGCCAAGGGCGCTGCGCTTCTGGCGACACCGGTCGAGAACCCCGAGCCGACCGTGGCAGCTCCCGCACAGGCCCTGACCGGTGCTCCCGACTGGCTCAGCCCGGAGCCGGTGGACCGCACGGCCACGTCCAAACGGAAGATTCGCGGCGCGGCGTTGGTCGCGGGTGGACTCGCTGCCGTCGCAGCCCTCGGACTCACGCTCGGCTACGGCGGTTCGGAAGAACCGGCCAGCGCGCCGACGGAAACGGCCGACACCGTCACCGGAGTGCCGTCGACGTCGAGCTCGGCGGCGTCCACCACGACACCCGTCACGACCGTGGCACCGCCTCCCGCGACGACGGAAGCTGCGCCCGCTCCCGCTGCACCCGTCGAGACGTACGAGGCTCCGCAGTACGACGAACCCGCTCCGGCGCCTGCGCCCGCACCCGCTCCTGCACCGCTGATTCCGGGGTTGCCGCAGATTCAGCTTCCCCAGATCCAGCTGCCGCCTCCGCCCGTGTTCGAGCTGCCCAGGTTCTAGGTCATACTTCCTGTCCTAGAGCTGCGCCGTGCGTCCGACGTGCTGCGCACTCCGATTCGGGAGGATTCACGTGGATCAGCGCAGCGGGCAGGACCGACGTGTGGTGAGCAATGTCTGGTACGGCGAATCGTTGGGTGCGGACATCCTGGCCCAGCCGTCGGGCGGCTACGTCAGCGCGGTCGTGTCGGCGCTGTCCCTGCTGTCCGCGGCCGGCAGGAACGGCATCGTCGTGACGTCCGAAGGCGTGGCTCGGCCTGCAGGCATCGTCGTCCTCGCGCTGATCTGCGCGCTACGCCGCCGCCGCTCTCTCGTGATCGTCGAATTTCTGCCCGGGTTGAAGTCGGGGCTCATGGGTAGGACCGTCAGGTTTCTGTACCGGCGACTACTCCATCGGGCCGCCCGATCCATTCAGGTGATGACGCAGTGGGAACGGTCGCTGTACATCGACGAGTACAACCTCGACCCGGTGGCCGTGACGGTGGTTCCCTTCTACTTCTACGACGATTCGACGTCGCGGACCCCGACGCCGGACGCGGACCGCGTCGGTGTCTTCGCCAGCGGACGCAGCTCGTGCGACTGGAATCTCCTGATCGATGCTGCCCGCGACCGACCGTGGAATCTGACCATCGTCTGCTCGGCGGACGATCACGACGACGTCGTTCGGTCCGCCGCAGGCACCGACATCGTCGTCCGCAGCGAAGTGTCGGAAGAGGAGCACGCCGACCTGCTCGCCGCGGCGAGTGTCTACGTCATTCCGCTACAGGACCGGTCCGTCAGTGCGGGCCACGTTCGGATCATGAGCGCCGCGACTCTGGAGACGCCCGTCGTCGTCACCGATGTTCGCGGACTCGAGGGCTACAAGCATCTCGCGGCTGCGGTCGTGCCTGCCGGCGACGCCGTGGCGTTGCGCGCGGCCGTCGACCGTTTGACGAACGACCCGGTGACGCGTGAGCGGGAGCGCAGCCGGGTGCGGGACCTCGCGAGCGCGAACACACGCAGCATGTATCTCGCCGACATCGGCAAGCTGCTCGATCCCGCGTAGCGCTCAGCAGTCCTCGAGCACGGCGCGCGCATAGCCCGCGGTTTGATAGACGTACTCCCACGCCCACTCGAACACGTAACGGTCGGTGGTGCTGGGCACGTAGGTGACGTCGCCGTCCCAGCACTTGCCGATGATGTACCTGGCCCGCGAGAGGTGCGGGGTCGACGTGACGACGACGACCGACTTCCATCCCTCGCGCCCCGCGCGATCGCGGATCTCGCGAGCCTCGCCGCGCGTCGTCCCCGGTTCGGGCACGAAACATTCGACGGTGACATCGCTGCGACCGTCGCGACAGATCTCGGTCAGCCGGTCCACCGAACCGTACGGATTCGAGTACACGAGCTCGGGCGCGTACCCGTCCTCCGCGAGCTCGAGGCCGAGTTCGTCGCGATTGTCCTCCGATCCGCCGAGGACGACGATCGCGTCGGCATGCGCAGGCCGATCGGCTACCGGGTCGACGTAGACGGGATATCCGACCGCCGACGCGATGGCCACGGCGACGGCCGCGGACACGACGACGACCCGTCTCGTGGCCTTCACAGCGGCCGAGGAGCATCGGTTTCGATCACGCACCCTAATTTACCGGCATTTCTTGTACTATCGGTTTTTAGAGTGCGCCGTTCCCCCCGAGGTGCGCTGTTTCTGTACCGGTAGAAGGGCCTCATGACCGTCGACGCACGGCTCCCCGCTGTCCTGCGGAGGGCGTACGAGAATGCGACGTCCGCCGTTGTCTGACCGAAGAATGCGCGGTCGATGGCTGATTCTCGCGCCGATACTCGCGGTGGCGACTGCCCTGGTCGGAACGGTCGCGCACGAACCCGTGACCGACCATCCCGTGTTCCGTGAGATGGACGGCCCCGACGTCGTCAATCCGTTGCGCGGCCAATTCGACAACATCGGAACCGGGTTGTTCCCGCAGTCGAACGTCGGCCAGCAACACTATCCGGACTGGCCGGGTTCGAAAGATGCTGCCATCCGAGTCGATTGGCGTTCGCTCCAGCCCGTCGACCCTCGAACGCTGCCCCCCGATGCGCCGGAATCGGCGAAGTACGACTTCTCGGCGATAGACGAGGCGTTGGAGACGTACGCGGCGCAGGGGATGCGCGTCGGCCTGCGGGTGTCGTCGTACGACTCGTGCTGCGAGACGTCCCCGGAGGGCAACGTCAACATCGGCGTACCCGACTGGCTCACGACCGTGCCCGGTGCGACGGCCACCTACGAGTACGACGGCGTGCAGCAGGTCATCCCGAACTGGAACGACAACAACTACGTCGGGAACTTCGAGGCGCTCCTGGCTGCCCTCGGGCGTAAGTACGACCGAGACGAACGCCTGTCGATCTTCGAGATGTCCGGCTACGGCGACTTCAGCGAGAATCACGTTGCGTTCATGCGTGATCAGCTCGGAATGCCCGCGCCCGACGAGCAATCGAGCGAAGCGGAACTCGGTTACTACAGTCAGTACCGAGATCAGTACATCACCAAAGCCACGGTGGTCCGGTTGGTCGACGCCAATCTTCGCGCGTTCAGGAATACCCAGATGGTCACGGCCACAGGCAATCCAGAGATCGTCAAGCAGTTGCTCAGGGACAGTGCGGAGCTCGCGGGCACCGTCAAACCCGTCGGCCTTCGCTCGGACTGCCTCGGCGTCTTCTCGCCGGTACCGACCTGGGCCGGGAACCAGTACTCGAAGTACGTCGAACGCTCGGATCCCATCGTCGACGTTCTGCTCGAACGCTATTCGACGGCGCCCGTGCTGACGGAATGGTGTCAGAAGCCCGACGACATGACGTCGACCGAGTATTACGAGCGTGCGCTCTCCGACGTCATCGACCACCACGTCTCCATGACGGCGAGCAGCGGATTCCCCGACCAGTTCAACGGCGACACCATGAGCCGGGATCTCTATTCGCTGTGGTCGAGGGCGAACGTCGTGTCGGGGTACCGCTACGTCGCCGACGCCACCGCAGGTGCTCCCGACAGCGACGGAACGGTGTCGGGCACGGTCCGGTGGACCAACAAGGGCACCGCAGCAGTCCACGAGAACTGGACCGTGGAGTACCGGCTGCTCGACCCGAGCGGAGCTGTGGTGCAGACCGTTCCGTCGGCGATCGACCTGCGGACCATGACCTCACCGCAATCGTCGTCCGACACCGGTGGTGTTCCGGCTCCGACCACCGCGCAGGAGAACGTCGAATTCGACGTCTCGGGACTGTCGTCGGGTTTCTACACGGTGTCTGCAGCGGTGGTGTGGAACGAGCACAAGGCAGGTGCGACGTCGACCGTGAACTACGAACCGATGAGCCTGGCCCAGAACGGACGTGGAATGGACGGAGGCTACGGACTGGTGACGTTCGAAATTCCGTGACCGCGTGTTCAGTCGAGCATCGCGGTCCACAGGTGTCGACGAGTGCCCATGGCGTCGTCCACGTAACCGGGAACGCTTCCCTCGCAGGCGAATCCCCGTAGACGAAGTGCGCGCGACAAGCCGATGTCGTCCGGGTGGACTGCGATCGACGCCCGTCGCAGCCATGGGTCGGAGTGCCGAATGGAGTCGACAAGCGAGCCAACCGCTTCCGGTGCCACGACGTCGTAATCGTCTGTGTCGATGGTCGACACGATGGTGGCCGACGCAGTGCCGTGATCGAGAAGAGCGATGACGAACCCGACCGGAACGGTGTCCACCTCGACGGAATATCGGTAGTGCGGGCCGATGTGACCACGACCGGCCGCCTGACGCTCGGGCGGTGTCCGCACCAGCTCGAGCACGCCTGCCGTCGTGACGGCTTCCGCCTCCACGGCGCCGAAGTGCACGGACGGGCGACGGGCCTGCCTGATCCGGGTTTTCGCGAGACGAACACCGATCTGGAGCAAGCCGAACCCGAGCTCGAGGGATCCCTTGGCGGATGGGGGCATGAACCGACTCTCGAGCTGGAGGACAGGAAAAGACCAGTTAGACTATAACAGTGCAGAAATCGCTTCGTGTGCTGGTCATCGGGCCTGCTGCATCGTCACCGACCAGCCGTGGAGGGATGGCGACCGTCGTGTCGCTGATGCTGGCCAATCCGTCCGCGGACGTCCGGACGATCAGCATCGCCACCTACGTCGATTCCACCCGAGCTCGCAAACTGTGGGTCGGTGTGACCGGCATGCTGCGCGCGTCGTGGACGATCGCGCGTCGTCGTACCGACGTGGTGCACGTCCATCTCGCCCACGGCGGCAGCGTTCTTCGTAAATGCTTGCCCATGGCGGTGGCTCGACGCGTCGGCGTTCCCGTCGTCGTGCATGCACACAGCTACGATTTCGCCGGGTGGTTCGACGGATTGCCCTCGGCGGGGCGATCTTTCGTTCGACGCGCGTTGACCGCGGACCGGTGGCTGGTACTCGGTAGCGCTCTCGCCGACGAATACGCGGAGCGCATCGAGCTGGACCGTCGTGCGGTGACGGTACTGCACAATCCGGTTCGGCTACCGGAAGTGGTTGCCTCGCAGACCGATACGGACACCGTACGCATCGTGACGCTGGGAAGGCTCGGGCAGCGCAAGGGATCGTTCGACCTGGTCGACGCGGTGGCGTCGCTACCCGAGGACGTTCGACGACGCACGTCGGTGACGATGTGCGGCGACGGTGACGTCGACGAGGTACGAGAAGCCGTGCGTCGTCACGGAATCGGCGACGTGGTGACCGTCGCGGGATGGATGTCGCCCGAGCAGTGCTCCGACATCCTGTCGCGATCGCACGTGTTCGCGTTGCCGAGCTACAGCGAAGGCCTGCCGATGGCGCTGCTCGAGGCGATGTCGCACGGCCTGGCTCCGGTGTGCACCCCGGCGGGTAGCGTCGGCGAAGTGGTCACGGACGACGTCGACGCGCTCGTCGTGACCCCAGGAGACGTTCCCGCACTGTCGAAGTCGATCCGACGCGTCGTCGAGGACGGTGATGCGCGACGCCGCATCGCCGCCGGGGCGCGGGCCACCGCGTCAGAGTTCGACGTCGACGCCTGGTACGCGCGGCTGGACGAGATCTGGCGCGACACCTGCCGTCGCCGCGAGCAGCGCATGTAGACGCGTACCGGCGACGGCGGAGGAGAACTGCGTGTCGTAGTGCTTCCGCGCAGCGGATCCGGATCGAAAGGCAGTGTCGGAGTCTGCAACTCGATCGAGTTCGTCGACGAGCGCGTCCACGTCGTCGATTCCTATCACCGGTTCGCCCGGAGTCTGGAACTCGGGTAGCGCGCCCTGGTCGCTGACGATCGTCGCGACACCGAGCTGCATGCACAACACCTGAACACCGCTCTGCGACGCCCGACGGTAGTGCACGAGAGATGCTTTCGCGCGCGAGATCGCGCCGAGTTCGTCGTCGTACCGGAACGGTTCGTTGCGGTGAATCGTGTGCGGGGGCAGCGGGACCCCGGTCTCGCCTTTGCCGATGACGACGAGATCGTCTCCACGCCAGCCCGGTCCACCGACATGGCGTCGCCACGCCTCGAGCACGACCTCGATGTTCTTGTACGAGTTGATGCGTCCCAGCAGAACGACGTCCCGACGCGCATCCGCGGGAACGACCGTCGAGACGCGTGTGTCTTCGACGTCGCTCGTCAACGGGATGACATGGACCGGTGTGCCTGCGCCCGGAACCCGCCCGTGGCGTACCGCGTCGGCAACGTAGTCGCTGAACGCTATCGTCGCAGCGGAGCGTCCGCCCCACCGGTCGAAGATCGCACGCTCCCAGGCCGGTCGATTCTCGGACGCATCGTGCGGTCGGTCGTCGTGGATCAACTGCACGCGAGGGGCGAGAGCGCCGAACGCCGTCCAGCGCGGATCACGCACGAGCTCGGTGACGACGACGTCGGGTGCGAATGCGCGCGCGGCCTGCAGGGCACGCAGGAACGGCGCCCAACTCGACGGCTGTTTGACACGCGCGTCGAGCACGATCTCGTACGGGCGGGCCGCGTCGGACTCCGGGTGTTGGTCGGTGGTGACCAGCATGACGTCGTCGCCCTGGGCGCGCAACGCTTCCACGTGTATACGGGCCAGCGGCCGCATCCACGGGGACAGCCACAGTACCTTCATCGAGAACCCTCCGACAGCACGGCGTCGAACGCTTCCTCGTAGGCGTCGGCCATCGATTCGATCGTGTACTCCGATCTCATACGGTCGTACCCGGCGAGACCGAGTGCAGGCCACGTCGACGTGTCGCCGAGTAGGTCCGCCAGAGTCCGACGCCACGCGTCGACGGTGATCGGTTCGACGAGGCGGCCTGCCTTGCCGTGATCGAGCATGTCGGGAACCGCGCACACCGACGACGCGACGACCGGGATGCGACGCGCCATCGCCTCCAGGATCACCATCGGAAACGCCTCCGACCGACTGGGGACACACAGAAGATCGGCGTCGGCGAGCGCATGCTGTGGCCCGGGAGACCAACCGCGCCACCGAATTCGATCGCCCAGATCCGCCGGGGTGAGTGCTTCGAGCCGCTCGCGATCCGGTCCGTCGCCGTAGATCGACAGTTCCCACGGCAGATGACGCAACCCGTCGAGCGCCTCGACGAGCAGGTGAGGATTCTTGTGTTCGAGAATGCGCGAGAGCAAGACGAGGTGCGGGACGTCGGCGATCGGGCGTCGCGGTTCCTCGGCGGGAAGAGACCGATCGGAGACCACGCCGTTGGGTGCGACGAACACGCGGTCGCCGAGATCCTGGTGTGCGGTGGCCTGATCCCAGTGCCCTCTCGACAATGCGACGAAGCCGTCGGCGCGCGTCATCGCACGTGCCAGCGGAGTCGAGTACGTGGGGCCACCCAGTTCCGGCGGAATGTGTGCCGCCGCCAACCACTTTCGATGTCTGCCCGCCGCGCGCCACAGGCTCGCGAACCCGACCTCGGTGTTGGTGTCACCACTGACGACGATCGCATCCCTGCTCGCCGTGTCGATCATCGGTGCCCACCAGGGTTGGCGCACCACCCGCACCGTGTGCGGAATCTCGGCCACGAGGGGTCCGAACCGCTGCATCGCGGCGATCGTGACGTCGTATCCCCGTCGGTGCAGCTCGGTCGCCAGCAGTACGTGATGGCGTTCGGCGCCGCCGTAGACGAGCCGATTGATCGTGAACACGATGGAGGGCCGAGTGAGCGCACGGGTACGTTTCCTGGCTGCTCGACGCGAACGCTGCACGCGGTCGAGCAGGGAGGTGCCGGCGAGATAGATGTCCGCGCTGTGAACCCCGCGTCGGTGCTCGAGGCCGAGAGCGACGTTGGCGCGCAACAGCTCAGCCGATCGTGACGTGCCCTGCTCGTCGCCGGCGACCGTGCCTGCGCCCGAGTGCGCGATCGCGGTCTCGTCGACGAGCCGAATCGTCCACCCCGCGGCCCGAGCGCGTTGCTGCCAGTCGAACTCCTCGCCGTACAGGAAGAATTCCTCGTCGAAACCGCCGACGGAGTCCCACGCGTCGCGATCGATGGCGAGGCACGCACCCGTCAGGTAGCCGTCCACGTCGCCCGGTGCCGACGCGTACAGGTCCGACAGCGGTGTGCCCCGGAGCCTTTCGGCGTAGCCGGCCTTGGACACGAGAGACCGTACGACACCGGAATCGCGGTGCGCGACATCCCAACTACGATGACGGCCGGTGCGTTCGGAGTGGAACCTCTCCCCGTTGGGGACGACCATGGGCGCGGCCGCGGCCACTCCGTCGCGGTGCAGTGCGGCCAGGGTGCGGTCGAGCGGTGCGAGAACCTCGGCGTCCGGATTCAGCAGCAGCAGATGGTCGTTCGGAGCTTCTGCGGCGAGTGCGTTGACCGCTGCCGCGAAGCCCTTGTTGGTGCCGTCGCCGAACCAACGCGACGTCGGGTGGCTGCGTCGGACGTCGTCCATGCCCGGGTAGTCCGGGCCGGAGTTGTCCCACACCAGAACGGAATCGGACGGCATGTGCTTGTCGAGAGAGTCGAGGCACGTCCGGAGTTGCTCGGGGCTACGGTAGGCGACGATCAGGACGCTCACCGAGCGCTCGTCGTTGCTGGGCCGGGTCACGGCGTGGTCCTTCCTCGGTCGGTCGCTGTGGGAACGTCGATGGGTTCGTCCTCCGGATCACCTTCGGTGTCCAGCAGGGTCTTCAGATTCCCGATCTTGGCAGGCCCGAAGATCAAGTTCGCCGCCGCGTAGACGACCACGGCCACGACTCCGGAGATCACGAGCGGAAGGTCCTGCACGAAGTAGACGGCGACGCCCGTGACGGTCAGGGGTAGAAGCACCTTGGCCATGTACTTGACCGGCGTCCGGTACGGGCTCTTGCGATGCAGTCGCCAGGTCACGACGACGAGGCCGCTGAGTTCGGCGAACAACAGCGCGGCGCTGGCGCCGATGGCACCGAACGTCGGAATGAGCGCGATGTTCAGACCGATGTTGACGACCAGGTTGACGACGTTGAGCCGCAACAGGAACACCTGATCGTGCGCCGCGAACAACGCCTGACTGAGGACGCCGTTCATGAAGGTGACCGCTACCGCGCAGAAGAGCAGAGCCAGGGTCGGCCGTCCGTCGGACACGAATTCGTCCGACCCCATGGTCGCGACGATCGGGCCCGCCAGCATGATTCCGACCAGACCGATCGGAAGTGCCACGAGCGACAGGGTTTCGACGCTGCGCTCGACGAAATCGGCGAAGCCCTTCTTGTCGACGGCGAACTTTCGTGTCATCGACGACAGCGTCGACGACAGGAAGAATTGCGAGATGACCGACGTCGTGAAGGCGACCGTGTACGCGAGGCCGTAGACACCGACCTGGGCAGGGGTGCTCAACAGACTGAGCAGGACCGCGTCGGTGCGCCAGTACAGCACGCCGATGATCAGGACACCCGTCTGCGGGAGGCTTTCGACGACGAGACCGAGACTCTCCCGCCACGAGAAGATCGGCCAGAACGGAATCATCTTGCCCGCGGCCCAGAACTGGACGACGAGTTGCACGACGAGAGGAACCACCTGCGCGGACGCGAACCACACCAGGGGAGCATCGATCTGGATCATCACGAGCGTCGCGGCCAGCGATGCGATACGTCCCACGAGGTCCGACACCGCCACCGCGGTGAAGTTCACCTTCGTGACGAAAATCGGTTGGACGCAGGTCAATACGGTCGACACCGTCAGCGTCGTCGACATGATGATCAGCATCGCGCGTACTTCGGCGTCGCCCTGGTAGATCAACAGACCCGACGCCATGGTGATCAATGACAGTGGGACGCAGTACACCAACGACAGACCGGTGTTGATGCGTATCAGTCGTTGCAGGTCACCTTTGCCGGACGTCACGCGTCGCACGATCACCGAGCCGATTCCGAGTTCGGTGAAACTCGTCCACAGACCGACGAACACGATGGCCGTCGTCAAGTGGCCGTACGACGTCGGGCCGAGATGGCGGGTCGTGATGGCGACGGTGAAGACCGAAGCGATCATTCCGACGACACGGAAGATCAGCTGTGTTCCGAAGGCCTGCGCGATCTTTCCGGTCGACACCTCGTCGTCGCTGCTCTCGGGCGGACTCGGCTGCGGAGCGGGAGCAGTGTCGACTATTCGGTCGAATCGTATGGTGGATTGCTCCGGAAACTGCCAGAATGCCTCTCGTGCGGCCATTTCCTGCGCACGCTTCGACGGGTCACGGTGCGCCGTGGCCTCCGGAAGGTGATAGGCGAGTTTCATGCCGTCACCCGTTTCAGAACCGATCGCGCCGCACCGCAATCGAACGCAGAGACTACTGTGGCGGGATGGTCGATCGAGTCCACTTTCGGGGAGAGGACGTTTCGAGCATGCGGGCTCATGTTCCGCTGGCGGGGATGCTGTCGGCTACGCAATGGCGTCGTCGTTACGACGCGGGGGAAGTTCCGGACGCAACCCCGTACGGTCTGCACAAACTGGCCGAGAACGGTATCGAGACCACGTTCGGCACTGCGGAACTCGGACGCGCGCGATCCAGAGTCGGTGCGTCCGTGAGATATCGAGTGGACGGGCTCGAGCTCGTCGAAGCACTGGGGGAGCGCAAGAACTACACGAGAAACAAGACCGACGCCGTGCTGTGTTACGACGAGCGCACCGGCATTCCGGCGGCGCTGCTCGCCGAGACGTCGCGCAGATACGCGCCCGTCGTGTCCGGCATCGGTTGGATCACACACAGATCCGCGCCGTACCCGAAGTGGAACGGACTGTTCGCGCACGCCCTCGCGAAGACTCCGGCGTTGTGGTCGCAGAGCCGTCCCGTTCTCGACACGCTGCACCACGAATGGGGCGTCGAGAAAGAAAGACTTCACTTCGTGCCTCTCGGAATCGATGCCGATTTCTACGGTGTCCAGACCGAACCACCTGTGCCCGGACGCATCATGAGTGCAGGCGAGGACCGTTTCCGTGATCACGCCCTGCTCGTCGACGCGGTAGCCACCGTCCGGCGTTCGGTGCCCGAGGCGTTCCTCGAACTGGCCACCGGGCTGCCCGTCGACGTGCCGGAGCACCTCGGCACCGTGCACACCGAACGCCTCGACGGCCGGATGCGAAATCTGTACCAGCGCGCGAGCGTCGTCGCGCTCGCGCTCCGACCGACCATCTCCGGGTCGGGGCTGACGGTGGTGCTCGAAGCGATGGCGAGTGGACGGCCGGTCGTCGTCACCGACAATCCCGGGATGAGCGATTACGTCGAGGACGGCGTGACCGGCGTGCTCGTCCCGGGTGGCGACGTCGATGCTCTGGCCGATGCCATCGCTCGACTGCTCGCCGACCCGGATCGGGCCGCGGCGATGGGTCATGCCGCGGCGGCCCGGGTGCGTTCGCAGTTCACGTCGAGCGTCATGGCATACCACCTAGCGCAGATCGTTCGGTCGGTGTAGCGACGTCGGCCCGGCGGAAGAGGGGCGAGTCGTCGACTACCTCGATGTGTGCGTGTCGAAGCTGCATCAAAGCACGCGGGCCCTCGAGAAGATAGCGACGTGACAGACGTCTCGGCTCGGTGACCAGCCGGTAGAACCATTCGAGACCGTTCTCCTGGAAGAACCGAGGTGCGCGCTGTGACTCGCCGGCGAGGAAGTCGGCTGCAGCTCCGAACGCGAGAAGCAGCCGGGCTCCCGTTGCGAGACCGTACGTGTCGATCCACTGCTCCTGGCGTGGCTTGCCGAGCCCGACGACCAGAATGTCGACGCCGGCAGCCGAGATCTGCGCGGCGATACGCGACGACTGTGCCGGATCGGCGAGTTCTCCCGCCGACGGCGACCAGAAGCCGGCGACGTTCAGATCGGGGTGGCTGCGGCGCAACACGAACCGCAGACGCTCGTGCATGCGGGAGGTACCGCCCAGGATGCCGACGGTACGACCCTCGGCCGACGCCATGTCGACGATGGCGGGCAGCAGGTCGGATCCGGTCACCCGCGACCACGAGCGTCCGGTCAACTTCTCCGCTTGATTGACGATCGGCGCGCCGTCGGCGAGGAACGCCCATGCCAGGTCGTCGCGCTCGGTGTCGATGTGGTCGACCGAGTGGGGCATCGGGCGAAAGTGGTGAATGTGATCGAGGTTGACCGACCCCAGGGCGAGTGGGATGTGGCCGGGGTCCGCCAAACGACGGGTCACCGCCTCGACGACCTCGTCGAACGTGCACAACTCCACCGGGGTGCCGCCCGCCACCAGGCGGACCGTGGATCCGTTGCGGTCGTCGTCGTATCTGTCGATGCTCATGCGTTCTCCATCAGTTCTTGGAGGCGGATCCGGTTACGCGAGGTGTTCTCGCACACCCACAGGTTGTGGTCGGTGGGGCTGCCGTCGTAGTTCCGTTGCCGTCGCAGCCTGGCGGTCTTCTCGAATCCGGCCAGGCCCAAACCCTTTGCCGGACGGGGGTTGTCGACAGCGACGGGGGCAATGACCCAGCGCAACGGATTCGCGCGAGTGAAGGCCTCCAGTACGACGACGTGTCCTGCCCAGCCCGTGACTTCGGACTGATGGACACTGGGCGTGCACCACACACTCAGTTCTCCGGCCTGCGACAGGCCGTCGACGCGGGAGATGTTCACCTCACCGGCAACCCGCGGACCGGCGGCGTCGGTGTGTGACGATTCGAACAAGAGGTGGGGAAAAGAAAGTCCTCGTCGTGACAACCGACGGTCGGTCACGTACTTCTCGATCCAGGCGGCCGGTGTGTTCAACTCGGCCCAGGTGCGACCGGCCTCACCGAAAGCCGGGGCCAGGAAACGGGAGTGGTCGATGCGCGTCGCGCGCCACCGTTCGAAGTCTCCGAACCGAGGGACGCGAAGGCTGAAAGTGCTGGTACCGAACCTGCGAGTCAGTGCTTTTCGATCGATCTCTCCCGTGTGCGCGGCGTGTGAACGGATCCCCGACTGTTGATACCCGACCAAAGGTATGTTTTGGGCGTGGTTAACGGTCATGCACACAGGATACAGACCAGTCGCACTACTGCATATCCGGTTTGAGAGGCAAATACCGTCTCGGACTGGTATCAATGGAGCTGTAACATTCCACAATCACGATCGAAAGCAGAGATGTGAACGTCGACGAATTGGTGAGAGCCACGCTCCGCCGCAAAGTGGCATGTCTCGTCGTACTGCTGTGTGCCGTCGCGGCCGGCACGTACGGAGTCATGTCGTCGACCGACACGTACGAGTCCTCGGCGGTGGCGGTGGTCTATCCGCCCGGAGCAGGCGATATCGACGCCAAGCTGAACCCCTTCGTCAACCTGAACGACAACATGGGGCAGCTCGCGGCCGTCGCGGCCACGTTGCTGCAGTCGCCCGCCGCGGTGGCGCTCGTCGAAGAGGCCGGCGCCTCCGGCGAATACACCGTCACGTCGACGCTCGGAGACACCGCTTCCGCGCTGCGTCTGTCGCCTCAGCTGATGATCACCACCAGCGGACCCACCCCGGAAGCGGCGCAGGCGGGCGCCCAGGCGTTGCTCGACTATTCGTCCACTGCGCTCGCGCAACTGCAGGTACAGACGGGTGTGCGACCCAATACCGAAGCGTCCATCACGGCCGCCGTCATGCCCGAGCCGGGAGCACTCGTCGCGGCCAGTCCCCTCAAGGCCGCGGGCTCGTACGCGTTGGCGGTGCTCGTCGTCGGACTGCTCGGCATCGTCACCGTCGGCACGATCCTCGACCGCCGCAAGCCGAAACGCGAGGCGCAGTCCGCGGTTCCGGTGGCCGACGAGACGATCCCCGAGGCGACGGCGCCCGAGACACCTGCGCGTCGCGCAACGGTCGTCAGCGCATCGAAGTCTGTGACGGCTCACAACCCTCGGCGTGTCGCGGAACCCGCTCCGGCCCAGCCGGTTCGATCCGAATCGATCGACGACGCGTCCGAAGTCGACGAACCGACGGTCTCGGTCGTCGCCGAGTCGCGTGAAACCGAGGCCGACGACGCGGACACCGCGGCGTTCCCCGCTCAGGTCGATGCCTGGTCGGCGTTCGGTAGTGCCACGGCCGCCGAGCCGGCCAAGAACGAACCGAGGAAGACCGAGTCGACGTCCGACGACGCCAAGCCTCAGCGAGACCGTGTGTCGGTCAGGCCTCCCGGACGTGTTCATTCGACGGCCGCGCCGAAGCCGCCGGACTCGTCGAGCTACCAAGATTTCGATCCGTTCAACGTGTCGACTCCCCGAGATCCGAGGGTCGGCGAACAGCGGCAGACGGACTCGACCGATGGTTTTCCGGCGCGCACGACGACACCGGTTCGTGAGATCGAGCACGAGATCGACGACTACTACGGTGTCGAGGAGCGTGTGCACGTGCCGATTCGGTCGGGTCATCACGACTACCCGCGGTCGTCGATCAGCGGAGGCGGTCCGCGGCGGTGACCGTCGACCTTCCGGGACGGCAGATCCGGTTCGGTGCGCACGCGATACCGATCGGCGCTGCCGTCGTCGTCATGGGTTCGGTGCTGCTGCTCGGTATGCGGCAGTCGTTCACCGTTCCCGGCGCCCTCGGCTTCAGCCCGGCGTCGCTGGTCTTCTTCGGGTGCGGCCTCCTGTGGGTGCTGACGCGTATCGTCGGCCAGCGGTCGCGGGCCGAGCTCGGAATCCTTTCCGCTGCAGTCGTTCTGTACGCCGTGGCCAGCCTCCTGTCGTTCGCGTCGCTCGCCTCGAAGCCGACGGAGCCTGCGGTGCTGGCGAGTTCGCAGACCAACTTGATCACCGAGTTCGCGCTCGTCAGCGTGTTCTTCTTCATCGTCACGGTCATCCGGACACGCGAGGCCCTGGAATGGGTCGCGAAGGGTCTGGTCATCGGCGGCGCGATCAGCGCGACGTTCGGAATCATCCAGTACGGCACCGGAATGGACCTCGCGGCGATGCTGAAGCCGCCGCTGCTGAAAGACCACGGCTCGGTCCTCAGCGAAGCGCTCATGCGGGAAGGCTTCGCTCGTCCGCAAGGAAGCGCCGGTCACCCGCTGGAACTCAGCGCGATTCTGACGGTACTCGTACCGATCGCGCTGGGTGTCGTGTATTCCGCACGCGCGCAGGGACGTCGGTCGTGGCACTGGGCGGCACTCGCGGTCGTCCTCGTCGGTGGGGCAGCGTTGACGTTGTCTCGCTCGGCCGTCGTCGGCCTCGGTGTGGCGGTGCTGTTCATGGCGTGGACATGGCCGGTGCGACGCGTACTGGCGCTCGTCGGCATCGTCGGCGTCCCGTTGGTCGTCGCCTACGTGACCGACTCGAAGCTGCTCAACGCGTTCGTGCAGATCTTCGCGACGAGCGGTACCGACTCCTCACTGCAGTCTCGTGACCGCGGCCGCGCCTACGTGCTCGAGCACTTCTCCGACCACCTGTGGTTCGGGGAAGGCACCGCGACGTACTCCGCGCGCGGCTATCCCGTCCTGGACAACCAGTATCTCGGCAGGCTCATGGAGGCCGGCGTGATCGGCGTGCTCGCGTTCGTTCTGTTGCTCGGAGCTGGATTCGGCGCCGCACTTGTCGCGTCACGACGGTTCTCGCAGCGAGCCGCACGATCCGGGAATCGCGCCGACGCAGGCATGTTCGAGCTGACCCGGGGCATCGCGGCCGCCATCGCTGCCGTCGCCGTGATCGCGATCATCCTCGACATCTCCGGATTCGCCCAGATCTGGCTGCTCATGTGGATCTTCATGGCGCTCGCCGGCTCGGCGTTCCACATCGTCCGCGCCGAGGACCGCAACGAGGCTTTCGGTCCGATCACCACGCCCGACGCGGATCGGCCAGCGACCGAAGAGCCGGAGCCACAGGCCGTCCGATGAGCAGACCGTCGGTGGTACCGGCCTCGATTGCTTTGCTGTAGGCGACCATTGCGGCCTCGCATGCCGCGATCGTGTGGTCGACGTCGGCCTCGGTGTGCGCCGCCGAGATCACGAACGACTGTCCGAGAACGCCACACGTCAACAATTCCTGGAGGAACAGGGTCCGATATGCCTGCGACGGAACACCATCGGCGTCGCGGGTGACAAACACCTCGCACGACGGCCGTCCGATGACCTGCAGGTAGTCCGACAGTCCGGCACGGCCGGCAGCGTCGTTGACGCCGTCGGCGAGTGCGGTGCCCCTCGCCTCCATCACGGCCACGGGGTCCTGATCGCGATAGGTCTGGAACACCGCCTTCATCGCGGCGAGTGACGTTGTCTCGGGTCCGTACGTCGTCGACATCAGGAACGCACGCGGCAGGTCGGTGCGTAAACCGCCGCGCTCCATGTACTCTCGCTTGCCTGCCAGGGCGGACACGGCGAACCCGTTGCCCATCGCCTTCCCCCACGACGACAGATCCGGCGTGACGCCGTACACCGACTGGGCGCCGCCGGTGGCCCAGCGGAACCCGGTGATGATCTCGTCGAACAGCAGCAGTGCGCCTTCGTCGTCGCACAGTGCACGGACGCCCTCGAGGAAACCCGGTTCGGGTTCTGCGGTACCCGTCGCGGCCTCCATGACCACGCACGCGATCCGTCCCGGATGTGCGTCGAAGAGCGCACGCAGCGAATCGAGGTCGTTGTACGAGAACGGCAGCGTCAGATCGCGATACGCCGACGGGATGCCTGCATTCATCTCGGTCGTACCGATGAACCAGTCGTCGGTGGAGAAGAACGGCTGACGGCACACCGCGACGAAGTCCCTGCCGGTGTGCGCGCGAGCAAGTTTGACGCCGGCCGAGGTCGCGTCGGATCCGTTCTTGCCGAACTTGACCATCTCTGCAGTCGGCACCAGATCCAGGAACGACTCGGCCACCTCGGCTTCCAGCACCGTGGGCCTGCTGAAGTTGTGGCCCCGGCGCGCGGCCTCGGTGACGGCGTCGACGACGGGCGGGTACGCGTGCCCCAGGGTGACCGAGCGAAGACCCATGCCGTATTCGACGTAGCAGTTGCCGTCGAGATCCCACACGTGTGCAGCCGATCCCGATTCGAGAACCGGGGCCATGTCGTCGGGGTACTGGTCGGCGCCGCGTGCATACGTGTGCGCGCCGCCGGGGATGACGTCGTGCAGACGCGACTGAGCCGCAATCGATTTCGCGAATCCGCGATGACTGTGCAATGACGGCGATTCGCTGACGTTCATCGAGTGCCCTCCCGTATGTCGGTGCCGTGCAGCCACCATCGCCCGCGCAGCTCGGGAATCGACGCGTCGAGTTCGCCGAGCAGGTCGGGCAGCGTCAGCAACACGACGTCGGGCTGTGCCGCAACCAGTTCCGCGGGAGAGATGATCGGAATGTCGGTGCCGGGCATGCGTCGACCCTGCTTCGACGGGGACGCGTCGGCGACGCCGGCAAGCAGCGACCGCGTCAACCCTGCCATCGCGAACAGCGCGACCGCGCGGGATGCGGCACCGTACGCGAACACGACCTTGCCCGCACTCTTCAGCTCGACGAGCGAATCGTGCAGCATCGTCCGGTCTGTCTCCGCGGCACTGTGCAGCGCGCCGACGGTTTCCGCGTCGTCGATACCCGCTGCACGCTCAACATCCAGAATCTCGCGGACCGACGCGTCGGGAACGCCGGTTCGGGTGGCTGCCAGCAGGATGGTGCCGCCGTACAGCTCGAACGTCCACGCGGACCTCGCGACGAGGCCGACGCCCGCGAGCAGGTGCGTCAGCGACGTCAGCGAGTAGTACGCGAAGTGTCCGTGGCGCAACGCGTTCCATTGCCCTTCTCGCACGATCGCAGACAGCGTGTGGAACTGGATCAGCAGCACTCCGTCCTCGGCCAAAGACGCTGCGCGCACGGCGAACGCGTCGGCCTGGTCGGGTTCGTGCATGATGCCGAAGCAATCGAGCACGACGTCCGCCCGTTGCCCGGGCGCCACCTCGTCGACGCCGCGGTCCGACAACAGAGGGAGCCACGTTCCGCCGTGCGGGCTGCCGAACTCGCGAACGGTACTGCCGCGCAGCCATCCCGAACCGGCAACCACTGCAACGGCCTCCGCGGCCTGATCCGTCAGAGCCTGGGGTTCGATCCCGCGTGGTTCGTCGGCGACGGTGTCGTCGTCGGCCAACTGGGCCAGTGCGCACCTGCCGCACAACACCATTGCGAGCGGGTGGCGCGCGTCGTCGGAACCGGCGCTCGCATTTTGGGGAAACTGGTCCGCGGCGGGCACGGAGTGCAGGTCCAGGACGATATCGAGCTGATCGGAACCGCACCCGCGGCAGCGACGGCCGGTCATCGAATTCTCGCCATCGACGTGACTCGGCGCGCGAAATCGTTCATGATCGACGCATGCGAGTCGACTCCAGTGACATCGAGGGCGTTCTGCTGTTCGTCCCCCAACCGTTCCGAGACCAACGCGGTTTCTTCACAAGGACTTTCGACACCGAGATCTTCGACGCGCACGTTGCCGGCACCGAAGTATCGTCGACGAGTTTCACGCAGGACTCCCAGTCGCGTTCCGTGCGGGGAACGATCCGAGGGATGCACGGACGACTCGGCCGAGGTGAGGCGAAGCTCGTTCGATGCGCGCACGGCGCGGTGCTCGACGTGATCGTCGACGCCAGGCCCGGTTCCCCCACCTTCGGTGAGGTGCGTACGTTCCGTCTGGACGACGACACTCACGCGCACCTGTACATTCCTCCTGGCCTGCTGCACGGCTTCCAGGCGCTCACCGAGACGGCGGACGTCTGCTATCGCATCGACCGACCGCACGACCCGAGCGAGGACATCGGTGTCGCGTACGACGACGCCACCCTGGCCATCGAGTGGCCGCTCGAACCGACGGCCGTCAGCGACCGTGACCGCACCGCAGGCACGTGGAAGGATGCAATCGAACGGCTCTGACCGAAGCGAAGGGGGCACGGCCGGTCAGACTTTCGCTCGAACGAATCGCATCGATTCGTCGATACGACCGGCATCCTGCAGGGCCTTCAGCTTCTTCAGGCGGGTGAACTGGTTGTCGAAGTTCTCGCGTGTGAGACCGGCGGCGGTGTACTCGCGGTAGAGCTCCTCCGCCCCGTCGAGCACACTCCACCGCGCCTGGTATCCGGGAAGCGCCTCGCGAATCGCGGAGAAGTCGACGCGGTACGACCGTGGATCGGCTCCGTGCTCACCCGTGATGTTCAGCGTGGAACCCGGAACGGTACGCACGACGGCGTCCGCGATGTCGGCGACGGTCACGTTGTTCGACTCGATGCCGACGTTGAAGGCGCGGGTGTGGATGCGGTCCACCGGGGCGGCGAGTGCCTCCACGAATGCCGACGCGATGTCCTGGGCGTGGACGAGCGGACGCCACGGGGTGCCGTCGGACAACACCAGGACCTCGCCCGACAGGACAGCGTGGCCCACGAGGTTGTTGAGCACGATGTCGGCGCGCAGTCGCGGCGAGAACCCGAATGCCGTTGCATTGCGGAGGAATACGGGACTGAAGCTGTCGTCTGCCAGGGCTGCGACGTCGTCCTCGACGCGCACCTTGCTCTCGGCGTACGGGGTCAGCGGCTTGAGGGGCGCGCTCTCCGACACCAGGTCCTCGCCGGCGGAGCCGTAGACCGAGCAGGTCGACGCGTACAGGAACCGGGACACACCCGCTTCCTTCGCCAGACGCGCAAGGCGGACTGAGGCGAAATGGTTGATGTCGTAGGTGATCTCGGGAGCGAGGGCGCCGAGCGGGTCGTTCGACAGCGCAGCGAGGTGGACGACCGCGTCGATTCCGGCCAACTGCTCGGCCGTCACGTCGCGTAGGTCGACTGCGAGGGTCTCCGGGTCCTGAACTGGCCGTCCGAGAATCGAATCCGCGAACAGTCCCGAGTCCAATCCGGTGACGGTGTGCCCGGCCTCGACGAGCGCGGGAACCATGACCGTGCCCAGGTAGCCTTGATGTCCGGTGACCAGTACTCGCATCAGTCAAGCTCCTACGAAATCGATGACGGTTTTCTCTACGACGAATGCTTCGGCGTAGCGAGACTTGCATTGCACTCCGCGTATGCGGCACAGGCCGAGGAAGGCGTCGGCGTCGAACCAGTCCTTGTCGGTCTGCGACGGGTACGACGCGTGCAGGAGTTCGACCTTCTCGCGTGCGATCTCGTCCGAGATCGGGTGATACAGAGAGGGAGTCGGCAGATCGGATTCCCATTTGAGAATTTCGTAGCCGAGGATCATGTGATCGCGGAACTCCGTCGGCGCGAGCGTCGCCAACTGGCGATGATCCTGGTGAGCGTCGTTCTTCTGGGGTGCGAACACCACGTCCGGCTCGCACGTGCGTCGGAACGCCGCCACCGTGTCCTTCGCGGCATCCCAGTGCGCGGGGGACCGGCCGTCGGGAATGTCGGTGACGGTGAGCCGCACGTCGGCACCGGGAAGAAACGCAGCCAGCGCCGTCTTCTCCTCGACCTCGCGTGCCCCACCGCCGCCGGTGAGGACGAGCGCATGCACCGTGAGGCCGGGGTTGGCCCGAGCGATCGTCAGCAGGGTGCCGCCCGCTCCGATGGCGATGTCGTCGCAGTGCGCGGCGAGCAGCGCTATCTCGCGGATCGAGCCGGAGGCGAAGGACTTCACGGAACGGCGACCAGTCCGAACGGGGCGGGCTCGGTCTCGGGATCTTTCTCCCACACCATCCATGGGCGAATACCCTTGTAGTAGTTCGCATCCAGCTCGGCGCGCTCCTTGAACGTGTCGGCGGGTTTCCAGAAACCGTTGTGCTGGTAGGCGAGAAGTCGACCCTCTCCTGCCAGCGTGCCGCATGCATCCTCGACGAGATCGCCGTTCGGAGGAATCAGATCGAACACTTCCTGGGACAGGGTGAAGTATCCGCCGTTCTCCCAGATCGGGAATTCGCTCACCGGCGTGATCTGCTTGACGGCGCCACCCGGAGCGACGTCGATGCAGTGGAACGACGACTGCGGCGGCACTGCGAGAAGCGAAGCGGCGGAACCGGAATCGACCGTGCGCGCGATCATCTTGTCGATCGGCGCGTCGGTCAGCGTGTCCGCGTAGTTGGCGAGGAAGTACTCGTCACCGCCGACGTACTTGCGGACGCGGCGCAGACGCTCACCGATGGGGGATTCGAGCCCGGTGTCGACGAACGTGATGGTCCAGTCGGCGATGTCGGAGTCCAGGAGCTCGACGGTGTCACCGCGCATGACGAAGTCGTTGGACTCGGTCTCCTTGTAGTTCAGGAAGTACTGCTTGATGTGCTCGCCGCCGTACCCGAGGCACAGGATGAACTCCTTGTGTCCGTAGTGCGCGTAGTACCGCATGACGTGCCACACCAGCGGGCGCGGTCCGACCAGCTGCATCGGCTTGGGCAGAGTGTCTCCACCGTCGTTGCGCATACGCATCCCGTATCCGCCACAGAAAAGTACGACCTTCATCTCAGTTCTCCTCCTTCGTTGCGGACGTGCGGGATTCGTGCAGTGTGGGCAGTGGATAGACGATCCGACCACCCCACTCGCGCACGTAGTCGAGTTGTGCGCTGATCTCGGTTTCGAGATTCCAGGGCAGAACGAGGACCACGTCGGGCCGGTCGACCGCGATGCGGTCGGGGTGATGGATCGGGATGCGCGTGCCGGGCGTGAACCTGCCGTGCTTGTACGGGTTTCGGTCCACCGTGTAGGCGAGCAGGTCGGGGCGGATGCCGCAGAAGTTGAGAAGGGTGTTGCCCTTGCCCGGTGCGCCGTAGCCGACGACGGACAGCCCGTCCTTCTTGCAGTCCAGCAGGAAGGAGAGAAGGTTCTGCCGGACCGCTTCGGAACGGGACTGCAGATCGAGGTATCCGGACGGTTCATGGAGGCCCGCAGCGCGTTCGACGGCGATGATCTCCTCGACGGCGGCGGACGGCGTCGCACCTGCTTCCGACGGTCTGGCCCACAACCGGATCGAACCGCCGTGTGTTCCGAGGCGTTCGACGTCGACGAGCTGTAAATTGGCCGTGGCCAACGCATTTCGCGCGGCGAGCACCGTGTAGTACTGGAAGTGTTCGTGATAGATGGTGTCGAACTGGGCGTGCGTCACCAATTCCATCGCGTGATGGACCTCGATGCTGACCGTGCCGTCGTCGGCCAGCAGAGTGCGCAAGGCCCGCGTGAAGCCCAGAAGGTCGGGGATGTGCGCGTACACGTTGTTGGCGACCACCAGATCGGCGGGCCCGTGCTCGTCGCGCACCTGCTGCGCCGACTCCTCGGTGAGAAAGGCCGTCAACGTCGGTACCCCTCGGTCGACTGCTGCACGACCGACGTTGACGGACGGTTCGATGCCCAGGCAGGGGATACCGCGCTCGACGACGTGCTGAAGCAGATAACCGTCGTTGCTGGCCACCTCGACGACGAACGACGACGCGTCGAGAGCCAGGCGGTCGGTCGCAGCGGCGACGAACGTGCGCGCGTGCTCGACCCAACTAGTGGAGTACGACGAGAAATAGGCGTACTCGACGAACGTGTCCTCTGGAGTGATCAGGCCGGGAATCTGCAGAAGCAAGCAGCGCTCGCACAGGCGTAGATGCAGCGGGTAAGTAGGCTCCGGGTCGTCCAGCTCGTGTGCGGTGAGGAACTTCTCGCACGGTGGGGTTGCCCCGAGGTCGAGAACACTGAGCAATTCGGTGTTGCCGCACAGCCTGCACGCAGCGGCGCTCTCGACGTCCGCCACGGTCGAATCGGCTTCCGGGTGTGTCAGATTCATGCAGAGCTACTTTCACGCGGACTCGACGCGAGTCGAGTCGGTTTCGTCGGTACGTCCGGCACCACCGCCAGGCGCGGAGCGAGCCGCACCGAACCGTGTGGTGACCGTTGGCATGCGACGACCCCGGATCGCAGTACCGATGCTTGCTATCTCCCGACAATATAGTCGAACGGTCTGTTTTGCACGAAATCGGACGCTTCGACCGGAGCGGTTGTCCTCCATCGCGTCGAGAAACCGCTGTAGAACCGGATTGGATGCGTAGAAACAAACCTGAAGTAGGATTTTCTGTTAGCCTGGCGATCGCACCGCTCGACGCGGTGCAGCGGCCGCGTCGGGGGCGGTCCGTTGCTCGTTGTGCCGGGAAATCAAGTCGCGTCGGGCGGCCCACGCCCACGCCGGCCGGCCACGAACGCGTCGACCGGTCATAGGGACGATCACGACGGAAGGCGACCACTTGACCAGCATCGACAGGGAGCTCCGAGCCCCGTCGGTTCCAGGAAGCCTCAGCGGCCAGTCCCGCGCAGAGTGGCAGAAGCGCTACTCGCACAGACTGGTCGTCAGTGACACGCTGGTCGTCGTTCTGTCCGTGACCTTCGCCCACTTCGGTCGCTTCGGCGCGGACACGGACTCCGGCTATCTGCCCGTCACCGTGGGCCTGATCGTCGCGTGGCTCATCGCCCTGGCAGCGTTTCGCAGCAGGTCTCCGCGCATCGTGGGTTCGGGCCCCGACGAGTACCGGCTCGTTCTGACCACGTCGTTCCGGTTGTTCGGGCTGCTCGCGATCGGAAGCCTGTTGTTTCAGATGGACGTCGCTCGGGGCTATCTCGCGATCGCGTTCCCGCTGGGCACCGCCGGTCTCCTCGTCACGCGTCGCGCGTGGCGTAAACGGCTCGCGCACGAGCGTGCACGGGGAACGTCGACGACGTCCCTTCTCGTGGTCGGGTCTCCCAGTGCCGCCACCGGCTTGATCCGGTCGCTGGAACGCGATCGGACGTCGGGATATCGCGTCCTCGGCTACTGCGCCCCCGACGCCGCCGGTGCGCCTGAATTCCTGACGGTGCATGGTCGATCGGTCCCGTTGCTCGGCAACGAGGACTCGGTTCTCGATGCGGTGCGCGCATGCGGCGCGGACACCGTCGCAGTCACCGCCACCGAACATCTGGGGCCCGTCGGTATCCGCAAGTTGTTGTGGGCGCTCGAACCCCACGACATCGACCTCGTCGTGGCACCCGGCGTCATGGACATCTCGGGCTCGCGCCTCGTGATGCGCCCCGCCGCGGACATTCCGCTCATCACCGTCGAGAAGCCGCAGTACGACGGGGCGGCGAAGTTCACCAAGAACGCATTCGACGTGGTCTTCGCGCTCACCGCGCTCGTGGTCGCTGCGCCGGTGATGCTGGCCATCGCCGTCGCCGTCAAATGCACCAGCCCGGGTCCGGTGTTCCATCGATCCGAACGCATGGGCCTCGACGGCACACCGTTCGAGATGATCAAGTTCCGCAGCATGGTCGTCGACGCCGAAGCCCACCTCGAGGCGCTGCTCGGGCGGAACGACTCCGACGGCGGCGTCCTGTTCAAGATGAAGGACGACCCGCGCGTCACCCGCGTCGGCAAGATCATCCGACGCCTCAGCCTCGACGAGCTTCCGCAGTTCTTCAACGTGCTGAAGCGCGATATGAGTGTGGTGGGCCCGAGGCCGCCGCTGCGCCGCGAGGTCGACGGCTACGACATCGACGTTCGACGACGCCTTCTGGTCAAGCCGGGTGTCACCGGATTGTGGCAGGTCAGCGGCCGGTCCGATCTGTCGTGGGAGGAATCGGTTCGGCTCGATCTGTCGTATGTCGAGAACTGGTCGATGAGCCAGGATCTGGTGATCATCGCCCGCACGGTTCGCGCTGTCACGAGACGCGAAGGAGCCTACTGACCAGGCGATCGATCAGGTGTAGTACACGACCCTCGGCCGTCCCAGGTAGCGTGTGACGCAATCGGGGCGATTCGAGCATGCCCCGCCGGACACGAACGAGGGTCTTTGCATGACTGTGTTGCTGGGGGTGTCCATGGGTGCCCACGCCGTACGTATGGCGCTGCCGCGTGGTGGTGCGGCCGTCGCGACACGCGTGGTTCCGTCGGACCCGCCGCAGCCGTTGTTCTTCAAGAACCAGGTCATCGACACCGTCGACGACGAAGTCGAGTACCTGGCCGCCGAGTCGATCAGCGCGGTCGCGGCGGAGTCGGAACCGCATCTGAGCACCGGCGTCGCCTATCGCGACGCGCGGCAGGCCGACACTCTGCATCGCGCGCTCGAGAACCAGCACCTGCAGAACTACTCCCTCATCCACGAGGTCGAGGCGGTCATCGAGTACCTCGTCGCGAGCGGTGAAGCAGCGGGGCACTCGACGGTCGCGCTGTACGACCTCGGAAGCTCCGGCCTGAACGTCAGCGTCGTCGACCTGAGGGCTCGCCGGGTCGTCGCGTCGAGTCGTAGCACCGAGTTCAGCGGCGACCTGTTCGACGACGTTCTCCGGGACAACCAGCTCGACAGGCTGGGCAAGCCGAGCGACGACGCCGACATCGAGCTGTTCGAACGGCGATGCCGTGTCGCGAAGGAACGGTTGTCGAGCAACGACGCCGTGTGCCTGCCCGACGCGAGCGGAATGATCCTGCTCTCGCGTGACAGCTTCGAGTCGCTCATCGGCGACACCGTGGACAGGTCGATCGAGTTCGCGCGCGACGTGCTCATCAGCGCGCACGTGCCCATCGACGCCGTCGTGCTCATCGGTGGAGGTTCGCGCATTCCGCTCGTTCGCGAGCGCGTCGGACGATCGCTGGATCTGCCCGCGATCACCCCGAACGAGCCGGAGTCGGTCGCTGCCCGCGGCGCCGCGCTGTCGGCGAGGTCGACGGCCGCACCCGCCGTCGAACGGCCTCGGCCTCCGGCGCGTCCGATACCCGTGCGTGCTCCGCGTGAAGGCGCGCCGCAGCGATCACCGCGGCCCACGGACGCGACACCCACCATTTCCATTGCGCGAGAAGATCTTCCGCGACTCCAGGGATCGATGCCCGTCACGCAGCAGGTGCCCGCGGTGTCCGACGAGCCGCCGACGCGTCGGGCTCCCGTGGCACCGGAGCCTGTGCCCGAGACGAGCTCGGCTCCCGCGAAGTCCCCGCACTTCGCGCTCTCCAACGTCTACTGGCTCGACGCCGACTTCGACGACTCCGACGGCGAGAACGACGAGGAACGCAAGCGTCGCCTCGTCCGTGGATGGTCGGTCGCGGGAGTCGCGGCCGCGGCCGTCGTCGCCGCAGGTGCGTTCCTGTTCACCCAGCAGAACGACGCTCCGGTGGTCCAGACGTCGGTGACGAACACGCAGACCGAAGCTCCGGCTGCGACGTCTGCCCCGGCCCCGACGACATCGGCCCCGGCAGCGACGTCGGAGGTGCCGGTCGTGCTTCCTCCGCCGCCGGCCCCGGCCCCCACGACGACCGTGGAGGAGTCTGCACCTGCACCCGCGCCTCAGGTGGTTCCGGACACGTCGGACGCAGTCACCCAGCCGGCGCCGACGCAGGAGGCACCGACTCAGCAGTCGCCGCAGCAACCGGCACCTGCACCGGCTCCACCTGCACCGTTGATTCCGGGTCTGCCGGACTTCACGCTGCCGGTGCTACCGCCGCTGTTCCCGCCTGCTCCTTAGAATCAGTCCGTGACGGGCGTGCGTTGTCCGCGCGGCCGAATGTGTTCGAAGATCAGGATCGTCTCGGTCGCCGCGACGGCGGGGTGCGCACTGAGGTTGTCGACGACGAAGTGCCGCAGTGCGACGGTGTCGACGGTCGCCACGTGGATGAGAAAGTCGTCGGCGCCTGCGATGAAGTAGATGTTCGATGTCTCCGGCAGCGCAGCGATCTGCTCGCCGAACTCGCTGATGCGTCGTCGGGCGTCGGCCTGTAGGCGCACCGAGATCATCGCCTGGATGCCTTGCCCGAGCGCGTCGGGATCGATCTCCGCGTGAAAGCCTCGGATGACGCCGCGTTCGACGAGTGACCGGACGCGGCCGAGTGCGGTGGACGGCGCGATACCGGCCGCGGCGGCAAGAGCATTGTTGGGCATGCGGGCGTCGCGACGTAGTTCGTCGATGAGGATGTGGTCGATCGCGTCGAGCGGTGCGCGTCGAACATCGTTCGATCCGGCCGAGCCCGAACGTGCTGAATCCGAATTATCTGCCGCCATGTCGTCACTCTACAGAATTATGTTCACACCTGTTGTGGGTATTTCTCCCGATAATTCATAGTGGGGACATCCATCGGACCCCTGCTCTGGAGGCGGCAATGAAGATCGGAATTCCGCGCGAGATCAAGAACCACGAATACCGGGTGGCGGTCACTCCGGCAGGCGTGCACGAACTGATCTCGCATGGACACGACGTGGTCATCGAGTCCGAGGCGGGCGTGGGTTCGTCGTTCTCGGACACCGACTACAAGGCCGCGGGTGCGCAGATTCTCGTCGATGCGAACGACGTCTGGGCCGAGGCGGATCTGCTCGTCAAGGTCAAAGAACCTGTAGCAGAAGAGTATTCGCGACTACGTGCGGATCAAGTGTTGTTCACGTACCTCCATCTCGCCGCGTCGAAGGCCTGCGCGGACGCGCTGTCGGCGTCGGGGACGACGGCCATCGCGTACGAAACCGTCACCGCACCCGACGGGTCGCTACCTCTGTTGGCGCCGATGAGCGAGGTTGCCGGTCGTCTCGCGCCCCAGGTCGGGGCGTATCACATGATGGCCAGCGGCGGTGGGCGCGGCGTTCTGATGGGCGGTGTGCCGGGAGTCCGGCCAGCACACGTCGTCGTCATCGGCGCAGGCGTTGCGGGGCGGAATGCGGTCGCGATCGCGCACGGTATGCACGCCGACGTCACCGTCCTCGACCTGAATGTAAAGGCGCTTCGAGCGATCGACGACGCGTACCACGGGTCGGTGAAGACCGTCGTCTCCAATGCGCTCGAGCTCGAGCAGGCCGTACTCGGTGCGGACATGGTGATCGGTGCCGTGCTGGTGCCCGGGGCGAAGGCGCCGAAGTTGGTGTCCAACAGCCTCGTTCAGCGTATGAAGCCGGGTTCGGTACTCGTCGACATCGCGATCGACCAAGGCGGATGCTTCGAGGACTCGGTTCCGACGACGCATGACGACCCGACGTACCGCGTCCACGAGTCGGTGTTCTACTGCGTCGCGAACATGCCGGGCGCGGTGCCGCACACCTCGACCTACGCGCTGACGAACGCGACGTTGCCGTACGTCGTCGCCCTGGCCGACAAGGGGTGGGAAGCCGCGACCGCCGCCGATCCCGGTTTGAAGGCGGGGTTGATTGCGGCTGCGCCACCCGTGCGCGGATAGTCGGCCTCTGGGCCAACTATCCACGCACGGCCGCGCAGCGGCACTATTTGGAATGCCGCCCGGACTTCTTCGTCGGAACGCCGCCGGGTCGCGCGAGAAGAGCCGCGATGGCCGTCGTGAGGGGTACGGACAGCGCGAGCGAGATGCCGCCCACCGAGGATCGAACGATCTCGATGGCCACGGCGTCACCCGTCAGCACATCCTGAATGGATCTGCCTGCGACCGAGAACAGCAGCAGCAGCGGCAGTGCGCCACCGGCATAGGCCAGCACGAGTGTGTACACCGTGCTCGCGATGTGGTCGCGGCCCACGCGCATCGCCGACGAGAAGATGTGGCGTCGCGTCGTCGTCGAATCGGCCCCGGCGATTTCGAACGCGGCCGACGCCTGGGTGATCGTGACGTCGTTGAGCACGCCGAGCGATCCGATGATGAAACCCGCGAGCAGCAGGCCGGTGATGCTGACGTGTTGGATGTAGGCCTGCACGTCGGTGTTCTGTTCCTCCGACAGACCGGTCAGGTGGGTCATGCGGATGGCGACGTAGGACAGAACGGCTGCGAGCGCCATCGACGTCAAGGTTCCGAGCAGTGCGGACGACGTCCGAAGATTCACTCCGTGCGCCAGATACAGCACGGCGTACAGAATGATCGACCCCGCGACGAGGGCGACCGGAATGGCAGGAGCGCCGTCGAGAAGCGCGGGCAGCATGAACACCACGAGCACGGCGAACGCGATGATCAGACCGATCAGCGCACGGAAACCACGCCACCGGGCGACGATGCAGATCACGACCGCGAAGACAGCGACGATCAATGCAAGTGGAAGGCCTCGCGAGAAGTCGTTGAACGAGTACTGCGTCGTACCGCTCGGGTCGGTCTGACGGACGAGCCGGATGCTCTCACCGGTGCGGAGATCGGGTTGCCCTGGCCCCGGGACGATTTCGAGCAGAGTCTTCGTGCCGGCGTTCGGCCCCGATTCGATGGCGACGATGCTTCGCTGACAGTCGTAGCCGGCGCTGACGGGCGGCGTCGGATTGCCGGTGAAGACGCGACCGGCCGACGCGCTACCGCACGCGCCGATGTCCTGCGAGACGACGGTCCCGGCCTCGGTGGTGACAGCGCCGCCGCCGGACGTCTGAAACGGAAGCGGAATGTCGACGTGCTGCTCGGACGGCCACAGCACGATCGCACCCGCGACGACGGCGAGACCGATCGCGACGAGAAGTCCTACGACGATGCGGGCTGCGAGAGGGGTGAGAGGCGCCGGGGCGTCGGAATGCCCGTGTCCGTGACCGTGTGACTCCACAGGTGCAAGAGTAGGTGCCGGGATGAGGAGCGCGGTGGCGGGGAGCAGGGGGGGCGTCCCCCGCCACCTTCCTGATCGTCCCGGGGGGGATGGGATACGACCAGTGCTCGGGCACACGAAGTGCCGCCCGCTAATCTACAGACTTCGCGTCGGTTTGGGGCCGATCGAGGTATGTTTTTTGCATCACTTTCAACCACTTCGGTGGATTCTCCACCGATTCCCGACGACGTGAACGCGCGACGAACTCTTTTCCGACGCTATTGCGTGTACGACGCGAGGAAGTTACCGAAGCGTTCGATGGCGACGGAAAGGTCCCGCGCCCACGGGAGTGTCACGATGCGAACGTGATCGTGGCCCGGCCAGTTGAACCCGGTGCCCTGCACGACGAGGATCTTCTCCTGCAGAAGCAGATCCTGCACGAGCCGTTCGTCGTCGTGAATCTCGTGCACTTCGGGATCGAGACGCGGGAACGCGTACAGCGCGCCACGGGGCTTCACACACGAGACGCCAGGAATCTCGTTGAGCTTCTCCCACGCCACGTCGCGCTGCTCGAGCAGGCGGCCGCCGGGAAGAATCAGATCCTCGATGCTCTGGTGACCGCCGAGCGCGACCTGAATGGCGTGCTGTGCAGGCACGTTCGGGCACAGGCGTGTCGACGCCAACAGGTCGATGCCCTCGATGAACCCGGCCGCGTGTTCCTTGGGCCCTGTGATCGCGAGCCATCCGGCTCGGTAACCCGCGACCCGATACGCCTTCGACAGCCCGTTGTACGTCAGGCACAGCAGGTCGGGAGCGAGGCTCGCGAGCGAGGTGTGCTTGGCGTCGTCGTACAGGATTCGGTCGTAGATCTCGTCGGCGAGCAGAAGTAGCTGGTGGCGTCGTGCCAGGTCGACGATGCCCTGCAGCACCTCGGTCGAGTAGACCGCACCCGTCGGATTGTTCGGATTGATGACCAGCAGCGCCTTGGTGCGCGGGGTGATCTTCGATTCGATGTCGGCGAGGTCGGGGTTCCAGTCGTTGTCCTCGTCGCACAAGTAGTGCACGGCCTTGCCGCCGGACAGCGTCGTCATCGCCGTCCACAGCGGATAGTCGGGTGCCGGAATGAGCACCTCGTCCCCGTCATCGAGCAGCGCCTGCATCGTCATCGTGATGAGCTCGGAGACGCCGTTGCCGAGGTAGACGTCGTCGACATCCAGCTCGGGGAATCCCGGCTCGAGCTCGTACCGGGTGACGATCGCACGACGGGCCGACAGGATGCCCTTGGACTCCGAATAGCCCTGCGCGTACGGCAGCGCGGCGATCATGTCACGCATGATGACGTCGGGCGCCTCGAAACCGAACGGCGCAGGATTGCCGATGTTGAGCTTGAGGATGCGGTGTCCCTCGGCCTCCAGCCTCGCCGCGTGCGCGTGTACCGGACCCCGGATCTCGTAGAGAACGTTCTGCAGCTTGGTGGACTGCTGCAGCGGGCGGTGAATACGCGGCTGGTGGCTCTGGTGCGGATGGCTCACGACCCCATCGTGCCAGGTGTGCATTCTGCGCTGCCAGTCCACCTGGGTGCCGATGTCGGTGCTCGGTGCGACAATCGGTCGCATGTGCGGACGGTATGCCAGTACCCAGACAGACAGTGATCTGCGTGCGGTCTTCGACATCGCCGAGACGGTCGGCGACGAGCTTCCGCCGGCGTACAACGTCGCGCCCACGCAGACGGTGAGGACGGTTCTCGAGCGGGCACCCAAGGACGAACCCGAGGCCGACGCCGTCCGCCAACTCCGGTCGGTGAGGTGGGGCCTGATCCCGTCGTGGGCAAAGGACGCCAAGATCGGCAGCCGCCTGATCAACGCGAGGTCCGAGACGATCACCGAGAAGCCGTCGTTCAAGAAGGCGGCCGCCCGTCGCCGCTGCATCGTCCCGGCCGACGGCTACTACGAGTGGGAGAAGCGCGACGGCCAGAAGGTCCCGTACTTTCTCCACGCTGAAGCTGACGGTCGTTCCGCAGGCTCCACTCCTGCCCGCGTACTGGCGATGGCAGGCCTGTACGAGCTGTGGCGCGATCCGGCCAAACCCGAGGACGATCCCGATCGCTGGCTGTGGTCGGTGACGGTGTTGACTTCTCCTGCCGCGGACGCACTCGGGCACATCCACGATCGGTCGCCCGTCATCGTCCCCGAGAACATGCGGTCCGACTGGCTGAATCCGGCCATCACCGATCTGGATTCGGTGCAGGAGATGCTCGCGGCCATCCCCGAACCCAGGCTGGTCCCCTACGAGGTCAGCACGGCCGTCAACAGCGTCAGGAACAACAGCCCGGAATTGTTGACACCGGTCGGGTAATACTGGTCGACGTGACTCGTACCGCGCTGCCCTTCGGATCCTGGCCGTCTCCCATTTCCGCGACCGACCTGTCGGCCAGCGGACATCCGGTGGAGAGTGGGCGCTTCGTCGGCGACCAGATCTGGTGGTCGGAGATGCGTCCCACCGAGAACGGTCGCACGACCATCTGTCGCTACACCGACGGCCGCGTCGAGTCGCTGCTCCCCGAGCCGTTCAACGCGCGCACTCGCGTGCACGAGTACGGCGGCGGCGCATGGGCCGCCACCGACGACGGCCGAATCGTGTTCTCGGAGTTCTCCGATCAGCGCGTCTACCTCGCCGTGCCAGGCGAGACGCCGGTTCCGTTGACCGACAAGCCGGACACCGCGGCGTCGGTCAGGTTCGCCGAACTGTCGGTCGTCGGCGACGAGGTCTTCGCGGTACGTGAGACCCACGAGGGCGGCGAGATCCGCCGAGACATCTGCGCAATCGCATTGAACGGCACAGGAATTCGATCGTTAGTCTCCGGCTCCGACTTCCTGGCGTACCCGCGTCTGTCTCCCGACGGCAGCAAGCTTGCCTGGATTGCGTGGAACCATCCGCAGATGCCGTGGGACGGAACGGAATTGCGCGTCGCGGATCTGGCGACCGGGACGTGGGAGACCGTGCTCGGCGGCACCGAGGAATCGGTGCTCCAGCCGGAGTGGATCGACGAGACGTCGCTGTACGTCGTCAGCGACCGCACCGGATGGTGGAACCTCTACACGGTCGCGCTCGGCGGCGACGTCACGCCGTTGTACCCGGCCGAGGCGGACTTCGGCGCGCCGCTGTGGCAACTCGGTGCGCGCTGGTACTCGATTCTCGACGACGGAAAGCTGCTCACCGTCCGCACTGTCGGCACCGAGACGCTCGGCGTTCTCGATCCCGCCACCGGCGCGATGGACGACATCGACCTCGGGCCGCTGACGTCGGTGTCGCTGGGTGGCCGTCGCGGTTCGCTCGTACTGCTCAAAGCCGGTGGTGCACAGAGCCCGGGCGGTCTGCGGCAGCTCGACCTCTCCACGCGAGAAGTCACCGACATTCGGTCGAGCATCGAAACGATTCCCGACGCCGAGTACCTCCCGCAGGGGGAAGCCAGAACTTTCCAGGGCCCCGAGCGCGAAGTGCACGCCATCGTCTACGCGCCACGCAACCCCGAGTACGAAGGGCTGGACGGGGAGTTGCCGCCGTACGTCGCTTTCGTGCACGGTGGCCCGACAGCGCACGTCGCTCCCGCACTGAACCCGGTCTTCGCCTACTTCACCAGCCGCGGAATCGGAGTCATCGACGTCAACTACGGCGGGTCGAGTGGGTACGGCCGCGAGTACCGCAACCGGCTCCGTGGACAGTGGGGGATCGTCGACGTCGAGGACACCGTCGCCGCCGTTCGTGGTCTTGCCGACGCGGGCCTTGCCGACCCTGCACGATTGGCCATCGAAGGCGGTTCCGCCGGCGGGTGGACGGTATTGGCGGCCTTGACGTCGTCGAACGTATTCGCTTGTGGCGCTTCGTACTACGGCGTTGCAGAACTGGAACTGTTCGTCGCCGAGACGCACGACTTCGAATCCCGGTACATCGACGGGCTGATCGGTCCGCTGCCCGAGGCGATCGACCTGTACCGGACTCGGGCGCCGGTCAACAACGTCGACGGTTTGTCGTGCCCGGTGCTGCTGCTGCAGGGGCTGTCGGACCCGATCGTGCCACCGTCACAGGCCGAGCGTTTCCGTGACGCGATGGTACGCAAGGGAATTCCGCACGCGTACCTCGCGTACGAGGGGGAGTCGCACGGTTTCCGCAAGCTCGAAACACAGGTGAACGCACGCGAATCCGAGTTGTCGTTCTACGGTCAGGTGCTCGGATTCACCCCGCCGGGAATTCCCGAACTCGAGCTGTGGAGGCCGTGACCGGGGGAGGTCGGGAGCTGCGGGGCAGCTAGCACCGCTGTTGTCGAGCTCGCCTCTCTGCTCGGACGCAATTCGGCATGCCAGCTCTGCAAGGGAGGTGCCAGCTATCGACCGATCGTCAGCGTCGGCGGCGGGGACTTCCTCGCGCGGTCTGCGGCGGCGCGAATGCTGCGTGCGATCCGTTCGGGGTGCTGCAGGTCGTCGTACGTCAGGCGCACCACCTGTGCACCGCCCGAACGGATTCGGTCCTCGCGTCGCTTCTCCTTCCATGCGACGTCGGACGGTGTCTGCCCCTCGGGCACGAGTCGGCCGTACTTGATGCGGCCGTCGAACTCGACGACGGTGAAGATGTCGTCGAGGTAGAAGTCGACCCGAGCGAATTCTCCGTCCGCGTCGGCAAGACCTACCTGAAGTCTTGGGGCGTAACCCAACTCGTGCAGCACGATGCGGCAGAGCGATTCGCCGCCACTCTCGGCCCTACCGTCCATGAAATTCGCTACCCGACGCGCTTTCCTGTTGTCGGGATGGGTCGGGCATGCATCGAGCACTGCGAGAACCTGGTCCCGCGTGAGCTTCTTTCTGCGTGCGGCGAGATCTGCAAGGCAGACCGCGTTCTCGAAGGTCAAGGACCGGCCGATGTCCGCGATCGTGCGGGCAAGCGTCGTGACTCGTACACCGTCGACAAGCGTGACTTCGGATGGAGAGTACGCCGCCGCGTGCACGATGCGTAGCTTGCTCTTCCGGCTACCGCCGATTCGGTTGCGGGTGAGGTGAACTCGTCGAAGATCGGATGCTTCGACGTCGAGGCCGTGGAACACCGCAGCGCTGACGTGGCTGACGACTGTATCGTCTGCGGTCGCCGAACTGTACACAGCTTCCGCGATGACCCTGTGCTTCTCAGTCGCGGACAGTGTGTCGAATTCGCTTCGGCTGACGAACTTTCCGGGGCGGAGCCGACGCCACGCTTTGGTGCGGCAGTACCGCTGCAGTTCGGCGTCGGAGAATCCGCGGGCAAGGGCGTCGGATCGGGAGACGATGCGAGTCATGAGCGAATAGTGGCGTCGGATTCAGCGTCGAACAAGACCGATTCGAAAAATGTGGACAAAGTATGTGCCTGTGGATAACTCGGCGATCGCGGACCAAGCACCCCCGTTGACGACTTCGCCCCCGAGCTCTGACGCGAGCGCGGGGGCGAAGTCGGTGAAAAAGGTGCCAGATTACTTCCGTCGACCGGGTGCCTTCGCTCCGGCACGGAAGCCGAGTCCACCGGGCTTCGCAGTCGGGGGAGCCGGAGCATCCCCGTTCGACGTCTCGGCAGGTGCTTCCGGCGTCGTCTCCGTTGCCGTCGACTCCGGCGCGTTCGTCTCCTGAGCCGGGGTGGTCGGCTCGGATTCGGCAGGTGCCTCCGCTTCCTGGGTCGGCTGGGTCGGAGCAGCCGGTTCGGCCGGTTCCGCGGCAGGCTCGGAGGGTGCCGGGGCTGCTGCAGGCTTGCCGGGTGCCTTGGCGCCTGGCTTCTTGTACCCCGACTTCACTGCGAGACCCTTGGCCTTGACAGTCGGCTTCGACTCCTGAGCCGGTGCCGACGTCGTTGCCTCGGGTGCAGCTGACTCCGGTGCGCTCGCCTCGGTAGCAGCTGACTCCGGTGCGCTCGCCTCGGTAGGCACATTCGCTGGGGCTTCCGATGTGGCCTCGGCGGGAGCCTGTGGTCCTGCCGCGGGCTCAGGTTCCGCCGCGGGCGCAGGTGCTGCGGCAGGCTTCCCGGGTGCCTTGGCGCCTGGCTTCTTGAAGCCGGACTTCACGGCGAGACCCTTGGGCTTGACCGTCGGCATCGACTCGGACGCAGGCGTGGCCGACGTATCGGTCGACTCGGCCGGAGCGTCTGCGGGCGCATCGGCTGTATCGGCCTTCGGTGCCGGGGTTGCCTCGGCCGTCGGCGCCGCAGCTGCCGCAGGCTTGCCGGGTGCCTTGGCGCCCGGCTTCTTGAAGCCCGACTTCACGGCAAGACCCTTGGGCTTGACGGTCGGCTTCGTCTCCGTCGCTTCGGCAGGTGTCTCCGACGTCGCGTCGGCCGTCGACTCTGCTGCTGCGGGTTCGGCAGGCTTCGGTGCCGCAGACTTCGCGCCCGGTGCCTTGCCCTTGACCTGAAGACCCTTGCCGCCGGGAGCCTTCGCGCCGCCGGCAAGACCGAGACCCTTGGGCTTCGACGCGTCGGCCGCAGTGTCACCGTCGGCGTTCTCGGACTTCGCTCCTGGCGCCTTCGCCCCGGGCGCCTTGGCTCCCGGTGCCTTCGCGAGGCCCTTCATCTTCAGTCCGCCTGCCGCCTTGGCGGGCTGTGCCTTCTCGGTGGCTTCCTCGGGATCGACACCCTCGGCAGCGACCTCGACCTCCTCGACGCGGCCCTTCTCCTCGACCTCCGCGATCTTCTCGGACTCGAGCTTCTCTTCCGGGGTGAGCTCGCGGGGAACGACCTTGACGTTCTCGCTGAGGACCGACGAGTCGACGCGGGTGATCGACTCGAGCATCAGCTGCGCGACGTCGACGACCTCGACGCCTTCGTGTGCGCCGCCTTCCTGACGTGCCGTGACACCGTCGGTGAGCATGACGCGGCAGAACGGGCAGCCCGTGGCGATCTTCTTGGGGTTGGTCTCGAGCGCCTCGTCGACCCGGTCGATGTTGATGCGCTTGCCGATGTTCTCTTCCATCCACATGCGGGCACCACCGGCACCACAGCACATGGACCGCTCACCGTGACGCGGCATTTCCTTCAGGTTGGAGCCGGACGCGGCCATCAGCTCGCGGGGAGCGTCGTACACCTTGTTGTGACGGCCCAGGTAGCACGGGTCGTGGTAGGTGATGTCCTGGCTGACCGAGGCGACCGGGATGAGCTTCTTCTGCCGCACGAGACGGTTGAGCAGCTGCGTGTGGTGAACCACCTCGTAGTCGCCGCCGACCTGCGGGTACTCGTTACCGAGAGCGTTGAAGCAGTGCGCACAGGTGACGACGATCTTCCGCTTCTCGCGTGAGACGCCGTCGAACACGGTGTTGAGCGTTTCGATGTTCTGCATCGCGAGCTGCTGGAACAGGAACTCGTTGCCGGCGCGGCGAGCCGAGTCACCGGTGCAGGTCTCGTCGGCGCCGAGCACCATGAACTTCACGCCCGCGGTCGCGAGCAGCTCGGCGACGGCCTTCGTGGTCTTCTTTGCGCGGTCCTCGTAGGCGCCGGCGCAGCCGACCCAGAAGAGGTACTCGTAATCCTGGAACGAGTCGGCGTCCTGTCCGAAGACCGGGATGTCGAAGTCCATCTCGTTGATCCAGTTGAGACGGTCCTTCGAGTTCTGGCCCCAGGGGTTGCCCTTGTTCTCGAGGTTCTTGAACAGGCCCGCCAACTCGGTCGGGAACTCCGACTCGATGAGGACCTGGTAACGACGCATGTCGATGATGTGGTCGACGTGCTCGATGTCCACCGGGCACTGCTCGACGCATGCGCCACACGTGGTGCAGCTCCACAGAACCTCGGGATCGATGATGCCGCCCTCGACGGCGTCGGCGACGAGCTTGCGATCGGCTTCGTCGCGCGCAGCCTGCGGGATCCGGTCGAGCTTCGCCTGATCCGGGTTACCGTCGGCGTCGACGAGACCCACCTCGTCACCGCCGAGATCCTTCTTGCCACCGGCGAGGAGGTACGGCGCCTTGGCGTGGCTGTGGTCGCGCAGCGACATGATGAGCAGCTTCGGAGACAGCGGCTTGCCGGTGTTCCACGCGGGGCACTGCGACTGGCAGCGGCCACACTCGGTGCAGGTGGTGAAGTCGAGCCAGCCCTTCCAGCTGAAGTCCTCGATCTTGCCCGCGCCGAACGCGTCGACGTCGGGGTCGGCTTCCTCCATCTCGAGGACCTTGCCGCCGGACATCATCGGCTTGGCCGGGCCGAGAGCCACGGTGCCGTCGTCCATGCGCTTGAAGTAGATGTTGGGGAACGCCGTGAAGCGGTGCCACGCGACACCCCAGTTGATGCGAGTGCCGACGATGTAGAGCCAGATCATGCCGGACATCAGCTTGATGAATGCGAAGACCGCAACCATGTTGGGGCTGGCGGGAAGCAGCTTCGCGAGGTTCATCGTGAAGAAATCGGTCCACGCATTGGCGTGACCGTAGGTGGCGATCTTGCCTGCCTTCACGAAGATCATGCCGAGACCCTCGATGAGGACGACGGCTTCCACGAAGTAGGCGGCCTGGAAGCGTGACCCGGCGAAGCGCGACTGACGCTCGGGCTTACGCGGGTGGTTCAGCTGACGAATGATGATCAGCGTCGTGATACCGATGACAGTGCCGAGTCCGAGGATCTCGTCCAGGAAGTGGTAGACCGCAGTGTTGCCCACGAGTGGCCAGTGGAACTCGGGGTTGAACGTCTGGCCGTAGGCCTCGAACCACACGACCGCGCCCAGCATGAAGCCGATCATGACGAGCCAGTGCGCCCAACCGACGGTCCGGAACTTGACCATCTTGGTGTGAGCGAGGAACTCGACGACCATCTGCTTGAAGCGGGGGACGATCGGACGCCAGCGGTCCGGAGCAGGTTGGCCGAGTCGGACGATGTTGAACATCCGCAGTGCGCCGCGAATGAACGCGTACCAACACACGAGACTCAACAGCGCACCGACCGTGCCCAACGTGATCGTCAGGGCGTTCATGTAAGCGGCCTTTCGTTCATCGGCAGCAAGGAGAGCCACCTCGGGTCAGCCCCATCAGCCTAAGCGTAGCCAAGTTACCCATCAGTAACAACTTCAGCATACTGACGAGTAACTTCGCACCGCCCGGCGAGAGCGGTGCAGGTAGTTCTACGGATCGACCTTCGTCGCGGTGGGCTGAACCGGTCAGTAGGTAGCGTCCGACGGCTCACGTTATTCCCAGGCTCCGACAGGGTGAATCGGAAGGCAGACCTAAGTTGCGTTCATTGCGTTCACCACTCGGTCTCGAACGGGTCACGTTTGCCCCTGAAATTGGGGGCATCGAAACCATGCGCTGGCATTTTCCTGTGCTTTGCAGGGCCTTTGCAAAGAAACGGACTCGGGAAGGTGGCGAGACGATAACGCGCGGTCCGACTTGTACGTTATGCTGCTGCAGCACCGACATATTCGCGGATTCAAGTCAGGGTGTTTCTGCGTCGACGGGCCCCCCTCAAGATCAGTACAGCCAGGCTCCTGCATAGAAACGGAACAATCTCGACATGAAACTCAGCAAACTGGTCGTTACGGCGGCATTCGTTGCCTCCGCGATGGGACTCGCCAGCGGAACTGCCTATGCAGACCCGGCCACCGACGCTCCCGCTCAGTCGGACGACATCAACTACACGGTCGAGCAGCAGGACCGCACGATCGTCACGACGATCGACGCCGGTGTCTTCAAGGTCGCCGACGACGGCAAGACGGTCGACGTTCTCGACCAGGCCGACAAGGTCGTCGTGACCCTGCCTTTGTCCTTCAACCTCGGTGGCCTCAACTTCCCGTACGAGCAGAACGTCGACAACGACGGCAAGACGCTCCGCCTGGTCCCGCAGCTCGATCTGAGCAAGGCGTCGGCCAACTCGAAGTCCCTCGGCGCGACGCCGGTTGCATCGCCCGATGAGAACTTGAAGGCTCAGCAGACGTTCGCGTCCCAGCTGGGGCTCGCAACCGCTATCGGCGGATTGACCGGCACGATCATCGGGGCGGGAATTGGTTTCCTCGCCGGCCTGCCGCTGCTCGGCGCTGGTGGAGTTATTACCATTCCGATTGCAGCAGGCGCTGGTGGTGTTATCGGCACCATCGTTGCCGGCGGTCCGACCCTCGTCATCGCAGGCATCGACCTGATCAACACGCTTCTGGCTCCCCCGGGAACCACGAAGTTCGCGAACTGATCGACCAGTACGAACAATCTCAGGCCCGTCACCTCCGTGGTGACGGGCCTGAGTTGTGTGCGGGGCAGTTCAGTTGAACGTGCCGGGGGAGGAGAGTTTGATTCCTTCGGCGATGATGGTCACGGCGTAGCCGATGAGGTCGAACGCAACTCCAAGCAGTCCAAGCATGTGATTCCGTATCTGTTCGGCGACGAGTTCGTCGGGGATATTCGAGGGGTCGAGCTCGTAGTGTGCGAAACGAATTATATGGCGCACGAACCGAATTGCCGGTTTCTGCAGTCTGTGTCGACAATCCAGCCGTAGACGCTCGCCGATTCGCCAACCGCGCGGCGAATGGTCAGCGAACAGGCGTGCGTCTGACGAAACGGTGAGCGTCTGCCACAGCAAACCGCACGCAGACAGAAAAATGGGCCACCGCAGCACGTGCTGCGATGGCCCATCGTCGAGCAAATTGGACTAGCCGAGCGAAGTGGACTAGTCGACCGGAGCGGTCCGCACCGTCGTACCGGTTTCCGCTGCGATGGCGTTGACCGGAATGCCCAGGCTTGCAGTGCCACCGAAGTGGGCGAGCGTGATGTTGGCTTCGGTGCAGTTCGGCGCACCACCGCTGTTCGAGCCACTGGTGACGCCGAGAGCGAGCGTGCCCGTCACGATCGCGCCACCACTGTCACCGGACAGGGTGCATGCGGTACTGGCGAATCCGCGGACGGTACGGCTGGTGCCGTCGTCCATGAACAGCTGTGTCTCGACGCGGTCGGCGGCGATGACACCGCACGTGAACGACGACGACTGACCGGATTTGCACACCGGTGCTCCCACAACGGGATCGGCGGTGCCCGTGATGGTCACCGTGCTGCCGTTGGCGCCGCGCACGGTCGGGCGGTCGAGCCCGGACTGAACTGCCTTGTCGTTCAACGAGATGACCGACCAGTCGAGCGCATTGCCCGTGCCGAGGCTCGAACGCTGGAACGAGCCGATCTGCGTGCTGTTGTGTACGTCAGCAGGGTTCGGCAAGTACACCGGGGCGCCGCCTGCACCTGTCTCCGCATTCGGATTGCAATGTCCCGCACTCAGATTGACCGGGTTGCCGGAACCGTCGACAGCATTGAACCCGAACGAGCAGATGCTGATGTCGGTGGTCGGCACCTCCGCGATGGGAGCAGGCGTCGTGATGTAGGTGTCTCCACCCATCGGCGACGGGTCGGCCGGCTGCTGTCCGCCGGGAGACAGATTGACCTTCAGATTCGCCAGCAGAGTCGGGAGATTGAGCGCGCGTCCGATGTCGCTGTTCGCGATGTCGATGACGACTCGGTTGTCCAGGAAGTCGATCGAGGTTCCGTTGATCTGACTCGAGACCTCACGAGGCAGCGACGCCACCCACTTGTTCAGTTCGCCCAGCGACTGTTCGAGACCGTCCGCCGACACGGGGCGCTGCTCGGTGCCGAATCCGTCTTTCGCGACGGCACGCGCAGCGTCCTGCGACGTCACGGCGACCACGGCCTGACCGTCCTCCCCGATCCAGGCGCCCGCGAAATCACCGGGACGCGAGGCGCGGAAATCGGATGCGTACGTCGACAATTCCTGCGCGCGTGCAGCGCGGTCCAAGTACTCCTGCGGCGAAATCTTCAGATCGCGGATCACCGCGTCGGCGAGTTCCTGCGGAAGCTGATCCGCGGAACCCTGCACGACGGTTCCCTCGGGGGCAGCCGAGGCAGGAGTGGAGAAAGCAGCGAAGAACAACAACGCCGATGAACCGATCACTGCGGCGCGCAGTGCCCCCGTGTTACGCATGAAATCCCTTCATCGGGTCTGGTGTCAGCGCCCCACCTTAGGGCATGAGTGTGTGCAGCCGGCACCGACGCAGGTCAGCGTGCGGGGGAGCTAGCCGAAGGCAGGAGTATCCGGCGTCTGAATCGATTGACCCGTGTCAGGCGTCGCGGTTGGCACGGTGCTGCCGTCGCCTTCGTCGACTTCTTCCGACTGGTCCTCCTCCGGAACCTCAGGCGTCGACGGCTCCTTCTCGGGACGGTCCGGAGTGGTGACGTCGGGAGTGGTGGTCGTTGCGTCAGCCGCCGGCCGCGTCGCGATTGGCTCTTCGACGGCCGGAGGCGTCGTTTCGGGAGGTGTGGTGACCTCGACCGTCGGGACCAGCATCGCCGGCGCTTCGGGTTCGACGATGGGAACGACCGTCGGGAACGGGATCTGCGGGGCAGGCGAAGAGACGGTTGTCGTAGGTGCGGCGACGTCGGCGCTGTCGATCGTCGGAACGACCGTCGAATCCGACCCGCGCAATGCCAACGCCGTGACCCCGGCTGCGAGCGTGAGCACGGCAGCGAAGCCGGCAGCAAGAAGAAGAGGAGTGCGCGACGACGTTCGACGCCCTCCGGCCACCGGGATTCTCTCGGTCACCGCGTCGACGGGATACGCACCCGCTAGCGCTGCGGCACCGCGCGCGGCGGCGATACCGGAATCCGATCCGGCCCACGTCGACAAGGTGCTTTCCGACCACGCTCGCAGTGCTTCGGCTTCCGACACGAGCGCGACGTGCCCGAGGCCGTGATGGTTCATGGACTCCCGCACGGATCCGATGTGTTCGGCAGTCCAGGTGGCTGGGTAGGTCGCCGCTGCGGCGAGGGCGTCGACTCCGTTGTTCGTCGGGCCCGCGACGTCGCTCAACAGGCACAACATCGTCATCGCAGTGAGGTCCGAGGCGCTGAATCCGCCGCGGTCGTCGGTGTCGGAGACGAAACCGGTGAATTCGGTCGCGTCGGCGTCGTCGGTGCCGCCCAGAGAGGCAGAGCCGTCGGCATGCACGAACAGCACCGTCGGATGCAGTGACGCAACGTGCAGCGACGGGTCCGAACGCAGCGGGTGGGACACCGCGGCGATGGCTCGGTCGTCGTCGATGAACAGGCCCACGTCGGGAAGTGTTTCGCCGGTGGACGAACTGTGCGCGGGCTGCGCGTGCCGGTTGTACATCTCAGCTTTGACCTCGGGTCGGACCATGGCGAACCGTACGGCGCACCTCACTGCCCGGGATGTCGTATTCGGGGGCCCGGGAGTTACACCTCGGCGCCGCTCGACCCGTATCCCATGGCACGCAGCATCGACAACAGTTCCGAGCGCGAGCCGGCGCCGAGCCGTCGGCGAATGCGTGCAACATGATGTTCGACGGTCTTCGCCGAGATGTAGAGCCTGCTGCCGGCCTCGCGGTAGGTGATACCGAGGACGAGGAGTTCGGCGACCTCCGCTTCGCGTGCGCTGAGAGACCCCTTGGGTTCCACCGTCGTTGCGGTAGGCGCCGCGACGGGTTGGCGTAGCGATCGGGCGATCTGCAGGAGTGCCGTCGCGACCCGCGTGTCCTCGACGCGTAACGCTGCTTCGCTGGCGAGACGCGCCCCGTCCCATGACAATCCGACGCCCGCCAACGAGCGTGCCGCGGATTCGACGTCCGCAACATCGGGGTGCCCCTGAAGTACGGCCAGCCACGCACGGCCAGCACCTGCCAGCGCCGCGCTGTAGCGGTTCGATTCGGCTGCGGCCGCAAGTACTTTGGCGTGCGGGACGAGCGCGGGTGGATTCTCGGCGAGGATCGCCGCCTGAACGCCGTACCAATGCAGCGCCGACGACCATGCGGGCGGCTCGTCCAACATCTCGACGACGAGCTGGGCTTGCGCGACGAGATGCGACACTGCCTCCGGTCTACCCAGTCGTACTGCCGCAAGCCACAATTCACCGACCGGGAGTAGTGAGAGCAGATCTGCCGCGTAGGCGGCGACGACGTCCTGTGCGTCGTCCCACGCCCGCAGCAGCGCGCCCGCGTCGCCCGAGCGTCGCGCGAGGCCGACGCGGAGTGCGTGCGCGAAGAACAGACTGCGCGTGTGCGACGCGGGGATCTTCACTGCGTCGAGCCCGGAGGCCGCCGACTGGGTGTCCCCGGCGAGCATCGCAGTCCAGATGCGCAGCAACGCGATTCGGGTGGCAGCGGGGTGGCGAGGGGGCAGCTGGTCCGCGGCGCGCGCGGCGATCGACTCCGCTCTCGCCAGGTCACCCGAATGCAGAGCGAACAGCACCGACGTCGACGCGGCGTTCTCGGGCGCGACGCGGCGAATGCTGGTTCGGGACAACGACACCGACCGCATCAACGTGTTCGTCGCGGCGACGACGTCGGCGGTCGACCGGGCTGCGACGCTTTGCTCGAGGCCCGTCGCCAACAGGGCCACGGCGGCGGTCGCCGACGTCGGTGGCGCTGACGGCTTGTCTGTGTCAGACGCAGGGAGAACGCCGCCGACGAGTGACACCGTTCGCGCGAGATCGGCGTCGGCGCCGAGTCGTTCGGGTCCGAGCCACTCGAACAGCTGAACGCTTCGTGCTGTCATCCCGCGTTCGGCGGCGACGGTGGCGGACACCCTGACCGCTCTGCGTAGGTCGTCGACATCGACCGACGTGCTGTTCTCGAGCACGGTGTCGCACAACTGCTCGGCCGCATCGAAGTCGCCGAGCGCGGCCGACGCCTCGGCTCGGCGCGCGGCCACCGGCAGCGGATCAGCCCCGGCGTCGACGGCGCCCGCATAGAGGAGCGCGGCGTCGTCCGGCTCGGCGGCGTCCGCGGCAGCGGCGAGGAATCGGGCCAATGAGGGGTGCTGTATCCCGTTGCGCGACAACGTCAGTGCGGTGGACGCGTCGAGAGTCTCGGTCTTCAGCCGGAACTCGAGCAGCGTCGTGAGCACGGCCGAGAGTCGTCGAGCGCCGAGAACTTCACGCAACGCCCGGTCGACGCCCGGCAGCGGACCTGCGGCCAGCACACCCGACGCGAGCGCCTGCTCGAGAACGGACGCGGCGTCGGAGCCATCGGACAGTTCGGTCAACACCTCGACGTCGTGACCGATGCCGAAGTGCACAAGGGCGACGACGTCCTGCTCGGAGCTGTCGAGGTCACGAAGCTGTCGAACCTGATGCTCGTACACGGCGTCCGCGACGACTCGGGTGACGGATTCGTCCGAATCAGCTTGTCGCGCAGCGTCGATCGCGATGTCCACCGTCGTCGGACACCCGCCGGTCACCGTCAGGACGGTACTGGCGAGAGCGCCCGAGATCGGTCGACCTCGTTCCGCTGCCCGTGCGGCAATCGCCGGCTTCGTCAGCGACATCAGTTGCCGAGCAGAGGTCCGGTAACTCCGCCGACGACGTTGCCGAGACCGTCGACGACGCCGCCGGTCAGGCCTCCGACGCCGGTGCCGAGATCGCTGACGGCTCCGCCGACGCCGGTACCCACGTCACCGAGCGTCGGACCGTTGTAGGTCGGCGGGGTGTAGGTGGGTGCTGTGTACGTCGGTGCCTGCGGGCTCGGAACGGACACGCTCGGGACGGAGACGTCGGGAACGGCGACGTTCGGCGCGGGCGCACCCGGTGTTCCGGTTGCCGCGGGAGCTGCCGGATCGGCGACGACGGTGCCGTCGGGCGCGATCACGGTGCCCGGCGCCGGGATGAGCGTTCCGTCGGCTGCGACGGTCGGGGCGGGCAGGCCGTTCGACGTCGTGGCCGTCCCGTTCGAGTCGGCGACGGTCGCTGCGGTGGTTCCGGGCGCCGTCGTCGTCGACGGGGTCGTGGTACTGACGACCGCTGCATCGGCCGGCGCGTCGTTCGAGGTGAGCGCGGTACCGAGGGAGAGTCCGCCGCCGGCCAGAACGGCAAGTGCCGCAACCGAAGCGACGACGATACCCGCGCGCTTGCGGCCCGACATGCGGCCCTCGTCGGCAGCTGCCGTCGACATCACCGGCGCGGGACGAGGCGCGGGCCGGGTGACTGCGACGGCTGCCGCCGTGGGTGCCTCGGCGACGCTCGCGGCGGCGATCTCCGCGCCGAACAGTGCGGCTCCGATGGCCGGGATGCGGTCCGGGTGCGGACCGGTGACGACCGGTACTCGCAGCTCCGAGGAGATCAGTTCGGCGACGAGTGGAATGCTCGAGCTGCCACCGATCAGGAGAACCTGCGTCACGTCGGAGATGTCGAGACCCGTCGTGTGCAACGTTTCCCGGACCAGTTCGATCGAGTCGAGAATCGGCCGGCGCAGCAGGTCTTCGACCTCGTCGCGAACCAGACGCGTCTCGGCGCTGAATCCGGGCAGGTCGACCGACAGCGTCGTCGCGGTCTCGTAGGACAGCTGCTCCTTGGCCTCGCCGCAGCGGGCGCGCAGTTCGACGAGAGCACCGACGGTATCGGGATCGAACGGATCGAAATCGAAAGAATGGCTGCTCGAGACGGTTTCGAGCACGTACTGCGTGATCAGGTGGTCGAACTGCGCGCCGCCGAAGTCGGTGGAGTGCACGCCGGGGCCGAGGGCGCCCTGCTCGACGCCGGTTCGCATCAACGTCACGTCGAGCGACGACGCGCCGAGGTCGTAGACGACGACGAGTCCGTCGCCCGACGCGCCGCGCATGCTCTCGAGCCACCGCATCGAGGAGACCGAGTCGGTGACGAGGGTCGCGTCGGGAACGCCCGCACGTCCCAGCGCGTCGCGCAGGGTGTCGACGGTGTAGCCGGACCAACGATCGGGATGGGTGAGAACGACGGCCGCGTCGGATTCCGCCCCCGCGCTCACCTCGGCGACGAGAACACGCGCGGCCGTGGCGAACAGATCCTCGGCCTGGTGCGAACGGCCGTCGTCGTCGATGAGCGGAACAGGGTCGCCGACGCGATCTGCGAAGCCGCTCAGCAGGTGCCGCGGGCTACGCTCCCCTGTGTTCGCGAGGCTGGGTGCGGCACCGGGGCGCAGATCGAGCGCGGACTTCTTGGTGACGGTGGGCATGGCCTCGTCGGTCGCGTAGTCGCGGGGCGCGTGCGGGTCGTGGGAATCGCTGCGGACGGCCACCGAGGTGATCGTTCCGATCCTTATGCCGAGCCCTGCGCTCATTTCTGCGTCTCCGACTTCTCGAGGTGCCAGCGCCGAGCGGCGCTGTCGTTGATGTCGAAAGCATGGCATCTTTCGTTACGCTTCACAGCTGCTCACGGATGGTTGGCGGGGAAATCCCCTATAGCTCCGAGATCCCCTAATGCGACACCCCTGGGAGAAGCTTCGTGAATAGGGGGCTGGGGCCCGTTGGCCGAACCCGCTGGGGTCCATAGCTTTGTGATCAACCACGAATCACCGATTCCAGAAGGAGCCAGGACATGGCCACCAACGCAGTACTCGACTTCATCCTCAGCCTGCTGCGCGACGACGAGGCAGCTGCCGCGTACTGCGCCAACCCCGAGGCTGCTCTCGCCGCGGCCGGGCTCGGCGACGTCTGCCACGCGGACATCGTCGCGGTCGCACCGATGGTCGCCGAGTCCGGCCTCTTCGCCGGCGCCGGATCGCAGTTGGCCGCGATCGTCGGCGCAGGCGCGTCGGGTGGCATCGAGGGCGGTCTCGCCGGCGGTGCCGCGATCGGCGGCGGACTGTCGACCGGCCTCGGCCTGACCGCAGGAGCCGTCGTCGGCGGTGGCCTTGCAGGCGGCGGAATCATCGGCGGTGGAATCGGAGGCGGACTCGGCGGTGACATCGACCTCGCGGGCGACATCGCAGCGTCCATCGGTGCAGCTCTCAGCGCGGCACTGGCCGTCGGTGGCCAGATCGGTGCCGAGCTCGGCGCAGCATTCGGCGCCGCACTCGAGGCGATCATCGGCGCGGGCGGATCGATCGACCTCGGTGGCGCAGCGGATCTCGGCGGCGCACTGACCGGCCTCATCGGCGGCGGACTCGACCTCGGTGCCGACGTGACGGCAGGACTGAACGGCGCTCTCGACGCGGCCCTCGGAGCTGTGGGCGGCATCGACCTCGGCGCTCTCGCCGGCGTCGACGGTGCACTGAGCGGCGCCCTCGAATCGGTCTTCGGTGTCGGCGGAACCATCGGTGCCGACCTCGGCGCAGCACTCGGCGACGCCTTCGGTGCCGTGATCGGCCTCGGCGGAATCGATCTCGCCGGTGACCTCGGAACCGCACTGACCGCGGGCCTCGGCCTCGGCGGCGGTGTCGCAGCAGGACTCGGCTCGGCCCTCGACGCCGCGATCAGCGCAGGCGGCGGTCTCGCGGGAGGCCTGGCCGGCGGTCTTGCGGGTGGTCTCGAAAGCGTTCTGGCTCTGCAGGGTGGCCTCGGAACTGCCCTCGGCGGCGCCCTCGGTGCCGTCCTCGACGCAGGCGTCCTGGCCGATCTGGACCTCGGTGGCCTCGTCGGCGCCGACCTCGGTGCCATCGTCGCAGGCACGCTCGGAACCGCGCTGGATCTCGACGCAGGTGTCATCGGTGACCTGACCGGTTCGCTCGGCACGGCGATCGACGGCGCATTGGGCGCAGGTCTCGGTGGCAATCTCGAAAGCATCCTCGGCGGCGCGTTCGGACTGGGCGGCGAAGCGGGAGCAGGCCTCGGCGCAGCTCTCGACGCCGTGCTCGACACGACCGGTGCACTCGACCTCGGTACGGCTCTCGGTGCAGGCGGAGCGCTCGGTGGCGCACTGACAGGTGCACTCGACGCAGCCCTCGGTGCAGCAGGCGACCTGGCGGGTGGCGTCGACCTCGACGTGGCCTCGGGCCTCGGCGGCGCACTCGAGAGCGTCTTCGCGACCGAAGGCGGCCTCGCGTCGACGATCGGGTCCTCGCTCGGCGCAGTGCTCGACGCGGGTGCCCTCGCCGACCTGGACCTCACCGGAGTGACCGGCGCCGACCTCGGCGGCATCGTCTCCGGTGCACTCGGCACCGCACTCGACCTAGACACCAGCGCGATCGGCAGCCTGACCGCGGCTCTCGGCTCCGCACTCGACGCGACTGCAGGCGTCGACGTCGGTGCAGCCACCGACCTCGAAGGCGTGCTCGGCGCAGCATTCGGTGTGGGCGGCGAAGCGGGCGCAGGCCTCGGCGCAGCCCTGGACACCGTCCTGGACACCAGCGGTGCACTCGATCTCGGTACGTCGCTCGACCTCGGTACGGCCCTCGGTGGCGGCGCAGAGCTCGGCGGCGCGCTCACCGGAGCTCTCGACGCGGCCCTCGGTGCGGCCGGCGACCTCACGGGTTCCGGTGATCTGGGACTCGGAACCGTCGGCGGCGTCGCAGGTGGCCTCGCAGGCGGACTGGACGGTGGCCTCGCCGCCGTCGGCAACGCAGGTGCAGGCCTGACCGGCGGACTCGCAGGTCTCGGCGGCGGACTCACCACCGGCCTCGGTGGCGCTCTCGGCGGAACCGTCGGTGCGGGTGTGGACGCGGCTGCTGGTCTTGGCGGTGGCTTGGCTGGTGCGGTGGATGGAACTGTCGGTGCGGGTGTGGACGCGGCTGCTGGTCTGGGCGGTGGCCTGGCTGGTGCGGTGGATGGAACTGTCGGTGCGGGTGTGGACGCGGCTGCCGGTCTGGGCGGTGGCCTGGCTGGTGCGGTGGATGGAACTGTCGGTGCGGGTGTCGATGCGGCTGCTGGTCTTGGCGGTGGTCTGGCTGGTGCGGTGGATGGAACTGTCGGTGCGGGTGTCGATGCGGCTGCTGGTCTTGGCGGTGGCTTGGCTGGTGCGGTCGACGGCGCTGCCGACCTCGGTGGCTCGGTCGCCGGTGACCTCGGCGGCGGCCTGACCACCGGACTCGGTGCCGGAGTCGACGCAGGTGCGACAGCAGGCGCAGGCGTCGCCGGCGCAGTCACCGGCGGTGCAGAAGCCGCAGGCTCTGCCGCCGGAAACGTGGCGGGCGACGTCGCAGGCGGACTGGCCGGTGGCGTCGACGCCGGATCCGACGTGGCAGGTCAAATCGCGGGCGGAATCGGCGGCGGTGCCGACGCAGTCGGCGGACTCGCAGGTGGAATCTCCTCCGGCATCGGCGGATTCGCCGACGGCGCCGCGAGCACGTCCGGTTCGCTGTCGGGCTCGTTCGACGGGGCCGCGTCGAGCAGCGCCTGGTCGTCGGTCGACTCCGATGTCTTCGGCAGCGCAAGCTCGGCATTGTCGGGTGACAGCAGCCTGCACGGCGACATCGACAGCACTGCCGCGTCCGTCACCGACGTCGCGGTCGACCACAACACGGACCTGCTGAACCCGTGACACCCTGACATGTAACGACGAAGAGGCCCCGCATAGTGCGCGCGGGGCCTCTTCGTCGTTAGAGTCTCGTTCAAACACACGTGTATCCGAAAGAAGGCTATGGACGGGCAAGCGAAGCAGCTGGCCGATCTGCTCGATCGCACTGCGGCAGTGGCGCAGACGGTCGGACGGTCCGATCTCGTCTCGCGTATGGAACTCGCACGCGATCGAGTGCTCGACCCCAGAAGACGAATAGTCGTCGTAGGACCCCTGAAACAGGGAAAAAGCCAGTTCGTGAACTCGCTGCTGAATCTGGAGGTCTGCTCGGTCGGCGACGACGAGACGACGGCGATCCCGACGATCGTGCAGAACGCGGAACAGCCCAGCGCGCAACTGGTTCTGGCCGACCCGGGTAACGACCCGATACGCGTCGACCTCCCTCTCGAGGAACTGCAGACCGTCACGCCCGCGAGTCCACGTGCCGAGGGGCGTGAGGTGCTGCGTCTCGAGGTGAACGTTCCGAGTCCGCTTCTCGCGGACGGCCTCGTTCTCGTCGATACGCCCGGCGTCGGAGGTCACGGAAATCCACATGCCGCAGCAACTCTCGGCCTGATCCCGTCGGCCGACGCGGTACTGGTCGTGTCGGATGCAAGTCGTGAGTTCACCGAACCCGAAACCGCCTTCCTCCGACAGGTTCTCGGCCTGTGCCCGTCCGTCGCCGTGTTGATCACCAAGACCGACCTGTATCCGCACTGGCGTCAGATCGTCGAGGCCAATCGCGGGCATCTGCAGCGTGAGGGGCTCGACGTTCCCATGATCCCGCTGTCGTCGCTGCTGCGTTCACATGCACTGCGGTTGAACGACGAGGAGCTGGGCGCCGAATCGGGCTTCCCAGATCTCTACGCGTTCTTGCGCGACCAGGTCGTGTCGACGGCCGATGCCACGACGCGTTCCGCTGTGTCGCTCGACGTCCGTTCCGTCACCGAACATCTCACGCTCGCCATGGGCAGTGAGCTTGCGGCACTGCGAGATCCGGAGCGCGCCGCGGCAGCCGTCGCCGGACTGCAGCGGGCCAAGGCCGCCGCCGAGGAACTGCACAAGAAGACGTCGCAGTGGCAACAGACGCTGAGCGACGGTATCGCCGACCTCGCGTCGGACATCGACCACGACCTGCGCGACCGCCTGCGCCGGGTGACGCGCGAAGCAGAGGAGACCGTCGACGAAGGCGATCCCGGATCCGATTGGGTCGAGCTGGGGGAATGGCTCGAGGAGCAGATCGCCGCATCCGTCGGCGACAACTTCGTGTGGGCGCACGAGCGTGCACTGTGGTTGTCCGAGCTCGTCGCGGAACACTTCGCGGCAGCGGGAGCCGTCGCGCTACCCGATCTGGACCTCGGCGACCTCGAGAACGTGCTCGATCCCGTTGCGTCGCTTGCGGATCTGGAGACCGGCAAGACCGGTATCACGCAGAAGGTGCTCGTCGGTATGCGCGGGTCGTACGGCGGCATCCTGATGTTCGGTCTCATCACGACGTTCGTCGGGCTCAGCCTGCTCAACCCGATCTCCATCGGCGCCGGAGTGCTGCTGGGCACGAAGGCGTACAAGGAGGACAAGGAAAATCGGATCAAGAGCAGGCGTGCCGAGGCCAAGATGGCGATCCGCCGATTCACCGACGACGTCAGCTTCCAGGTCGGCAAGGAGTCCAAGGACCGACTGCGGCAGATCCAGCGCGTCCTGCGCGACCACTTCACGTCGATCGCCGAGCAGACTCTTCGATCGCTCAACGATTCGCTGAAGGCCGCCCAGGAGGCCGCGAACGTCGAAACCACCGAACGGACGACGCGCATCGCGCAATTGGATCGGGACATGAAGGTCGTCGCAGAACTGAACGAACGCGCGTCGGCTCTCGTACCGGCAGGTGATTCCGTCCGGTGACCGCTCTCGCCGACGCTCGCACCCTCATCGCCGCGGCACGCAGCGCCTACTCCATCGACACCTATGCGGCCGCAGCACTGACGGAATGTCTCGACCGGCTGGACCAGCCGTTACGCGTCGCGCTGGCGGGGTCGTTGAAGGCGGGCAAGTCGACTCTGCTCAATTCGCTTGTCGGACAGGACATAGCGCCGACCGACGCGACCGAATGCACCAAGGTCGTGACGTGGTACCGCAGCGGCCCGTCGCCGACCGTGACGGCCTGGTACGACGGTGACCGCTCCGCACACGTGCCGGTGCAGCGTCGCGACGGAAGGCTGACGTTCGACCTCGGTTCCCTGACGGCGTCGCAGGTGGATCGCCTCGACGTCGAATGGCCGGCGCGAACGTTGCACCACACCACCATCATCGACACCCCGGGGACGTCGTCGCTGTCCCGCGACGTGTCGGCGAGGACGCTGTCGATGCTGACACCGGAGAACGCGTCGTCGGGCGCGGACGCGGTGGTGTATCTGCTACGGACGCTGAATGCGACGGACGTGTCGTTCCTTGGCCAGATCGGCGCACACGTCGGCGGCGAGTCCGGCCCGCTCGGTGTCGTGGGCGTCGTGTCCCGTGCCGACGAGGTAGGCGCGGGCCGCATGGACGCGATGATGTCCGCCAAAGAGGTGGCGTCGCGCTTCGCCGCCGAGTTGGAGGCGACCGGGCTGTGCCAGGCTGTCGTTCCGGTGGCAGGCCTGCTCGCGTTGGCGGCAGAGACGTTGCGGCAGAACGAGTTCGCCGCCTTCGAGACGCTTGCCCAGGTGCCCGACGCCGACCTGCAGCTCGCCATGCTGTCCGCCGACCGGTTCTCCCGTCCGGGATTGCTGCCGGTGGACGCGGATCTGCGTGCGTCCATCGTCGACCGCTTCGGGTTGTTCGGAATTCGCATGGCGATCACGCTGATCAAGCTCGGTGTGCACGATTCACCGACGCTCGCAGCGGAACTCGTCGAGCGTAGTGGGTTGAACGAACTGCGTTCGGTCATCGACGTCCAGTTCGGCCAGCGTGCCGACCAGCTGAAGCTTCACTCGGCTCTCGTTGCGCTGCAACGCATCCTGGAAGCGCGGCCGATCCCGCAGTCCGGGGTTTTCCGTGCCGAAGCAGGCCGGATGTTGGCCGACGTGCACGGTTTTCAGGAGTTGCGCCTGCTCGGCAGGATGCGCTCGCAGGCGCCGAAGCTTCCGGAAGGCGACCTCGCCGAGTTGCAACGCCTCATCGGCGGCTACGGGATAAGTCCCGCGGCGCGGTTGGGTATGGACGCGGACAGCGGGATACGCGACGCTGCGCTCACCGCAGTGCAGAAGTGGCGCAGGATGTCCGAGCATCCGCTGCTCGATCCCTTCACTGCGCGTGCCTGCGCCGTGGCCGCGCGCAGCGCGGAGGGCATCGTCGCAGGCACGCGCTGATCCGGACGTAGCTCCTACTCGGGTGCGTACAACTGCTCGACCAGGTCGAGCGTCCACAATGCGGTCAACGGTCCGCCGTCGTTGGTGAACTTGTCGGTACGGACGATGCGGCCGTTCGCTACCGCGGGCAGGGACGTCCAGAGTGCGTTGGCGTTCATCGCGCGCAGGTCCTCGTCCGTGGTGATGGCGGCGATGATCGCGTCGGCGTCGCCGGCCGCCGTGATGTTCTCGGGCCCGTACTCCACCTCGGGAGTCGCTGCATCCCATGCACTTCCGAAGCGCGCACCGATGTCCACGAGTGCGATGGACGGAACACGCTCGCGTCCGACGGAGATGCCCCCTTCGTCGGATGTGCTGACGGGCAACACGACGGTGTTCGCGATGGCGTCGGCGTGGGTGGCCTTGATCTCGCCGACCCGTGCGTCGTACTCGGCGATGATCTTCTGCGCGTCGTCCTGCAGGTTCAACGCGTCGCCGACGGCCTGGACGTCCTGCTGCCACGTGACACCGGAACCGGTGGAACCGACGGGCAGAACCGGTGCGACGGTGCTCAGCTGGTCGTAGATCTCCTCGACGACCTCGTCACGACCGATGATCAGGTCGGGGGCGACGCGTGCGATGGACTCGACGTCGACGACATTCCGCGGATACAGCTCCGGAACCCCGTCGGCGAGAAGCGCTTCGGTGGGTGCGGTGAGGGCGCCCGGAATCTCCGGCGGAGCTTCGGTTTCGACCGGCATGCCGACGATCGGAAGATCGAACGCGAGTGCGATGTCGAGGTCGCGGCGCCCGTCGATGACGACGACGGATTCGATCTCGTCGGGAACGTCGATCGTGCCGAACTGCGTCGAGACCGAATGCGTACCCGGTGTCGCCTGTTCCTCGGACGCTTCCGAGGAACTACAGGCAGTGACAAGTAAGAGAACCGACGCCGTGCTGGTCAGAGCCATGAGACGTCGAGTCGGGATCGAATTCATGACTTAAGTAAAGCAACCCTTAGCTGTTGAACGCATCCCGGGCGGCGAAGATCACTTCCGGGCCATACCGATAGCCGCGGCGACCGACGCGATTGCGGCGAAGCCCGCACCCACCAACGGACCCCACTGCAGCACGCCCGATGCGATGGACCCCGCGTCGGACATGAACGACCAGAACAGGACGCACGCACCGACCGTAGTGAGTCCGACGACGAGGAGAAGAATTCCCGACGCGACCCGCTTGGCGGCGGCCATCGACAGACCGAGCGCCGCGAGCAGAAGCAGTACCAGCGCTACGGCGCCGCTGCCGAGCAGGGTTGCCGTCACCGTGTCCGCGACCTCGGGCGACGTGGCGCCGGCCCCGGCGTCCTGCACCGAGACCGCAAGAGCGGCGCGCACGTCGTCGTACTCGAGGGCGACGACGGCTGCGATCCCGACCAACACGACGGCCACCGCAGCCCACGCCCACAGTGCGATTCGCAGCGCGGGCGTCGGCCCGGTCGGTTCGGTGTGTGGACGCAACGGAGCGACGGAGAATTCCGGGCGTGCCGGCGGTCGACGAAACTCGGATTCTCGCTCTTCGTTCACGCTGACCAATCCTAGGGTCACCGCAGGATGACCGGCACCCCCTGGTACGGCGCGAGCGTCATCGGGAAACTGTTCAGCTCGTCGACCACAGCGACTTCGGAGTCGTCGAACATGTCGTAGACCGTCGCACCTGCCGTCAGATGTTTGGACTGAATGGTGGCGACGACCTCGTCCGACGAGAAGTTGATGACGGTCGCCTGGATGACGCCTTGATTCAGGCAGTGGACCAGCACGAGCAGGCCCTTGTGAGACACCGTCGGCACGTCGAGCTGTTGCGCAGTGGCGATGCCGTACCTGTTGCGTAGCTCGATGATTCGGGCCAGACGACGGGCGAACGAGTTGTGGTCCTTCAACTGCTCGGGAAGCGTGCCGTACAGGCTTCTGCCGCGCGGCATTCCGGATTCCGATCGTTCGGCTTCGGGATAGCTGCCCATCAGGTCGTGCGCCCCGCGGTTCAGCCAGCGGGTGTCGCCCTCACGGATGAGCTCGGCCACGTCGTCCGCGTCGACCGGCAGAATTCCGAGCAGGTCCCAACCGGACAGTGCGAACACGCCGGGCTGCAGCGCGTTGTACATCGCGAGCATCAGATGTGCCGTCTTGACGGTCTCGATGTCGGATTCGTCCATCCGGTCGAGGTCTCTGATCCCGAGCGACGCCGTGATGACACTAGCTGTGGTGCAAGCGATTCCGTTGGTCGTGAACGTTCGGTTGTACGGCGCCCATCGGCCGGTCAGACGGTCGGTGAGCTCCGCGCGGATCTGGTCGCCCAGGTCGGAACCCTTGACGACCTCGCCGCAATAGTGGAACTCGTCCTCGGCATGCAGCGTCGCGAAGTGAATCAGCTCGAAGGTGAGCTCGTCGTGGTTCTGCAGCGCGTGCACCAGAGATGCCGGGTCGACGCCGTGGTCGCGGGCCAACGACATTGTCAGCCGCAGGAATTCGGTGTTTCCCATGACGAGTGCGTGGTGGTACGCGGGCCGGTTGATGAAGTCGTACGACAGGTCGGCGCCGTTGGCGCCCATCGCCTTGATGTCGTCGATCGTCAGGTTCAACTCCTGGAACGTGAACCCGCCCATCTTGCGTACGACACTCGCGATCAGATGATTCGCGGCCTCGGACAACGGATGTCCCTCGGACCACCCCGGTCCTTCGGCGCGACGCTCGACGCCCAGGAACCCGTTCGCGTCGAGACGCAGGGCGCCCGCTCCGAGATCGGCGATGGAGTGGCACGCGTCGCCGATCACCAGACGCATTCCGGCGAACGACGGGTCCAGCCAGTTGATCGACGGCTGCCCCGCCTTGAAGTAGTGCAGATACACCCAGCGTCGTTCGACGCCATCGACACCGACGACGGGAGCTGTTGCGCTCCAGTTGGTTTCCTTGACGCCGAGCTCGTAGAAGATGACGCGCTGCAGCTGGCCGATGATGTAGCCGGCGCGGGCGAGATTGGCCTCGGCTTCGGCGTCGATGTTCTGTGAATCGGCGCCCGCGCGGACGCGGGGGAGCAGATGCCAGTCCTGCGGTTCGATCTCCACCATGTGGTAGATGCCCGGGTAATCGGCGACGGCCATCTCCGCGAGCCGGAAGTCGGCACCCTTACCGGTGTGGCCGGGGACGATGTCGTCGATGACGATGCCGTCGTACGCGGCTGCGACGACGCACAGGCGTCGGAACTCTTCCTCGGTGCCGAAGGCCGGGTCGATCTGCATGCCGATGCGGTCGAAGTGACCGTCGACGGACGGTGTCGGACGCCAGCCGTGGATGCCGCCCGCGACCTTCACCGGCCCGGTATGGACTGCGGTGATACCGATTTCGGAGAACGCCTGCCACAGCGCCTCGTCGCCGAGGGTGCTGAGGAAGCTCGTGCGTGGGGCGTTGATGACCGAGATCGGGTAGGCCGTGAACCAGACGGGCGCACGTTCGACGGCACCGCGCGGGTTCGGATCGGCGTACGGGTTCTGCCACATGCTGCCCTTGCCGGACAGCTGCTCGGCGATCAGCGTGGCGTCGCGCAGCATCGACTGCTCGGTGAGCCATTCGACGTACTGCGGATTGTCCGCCGACGGGTCGCCGTCCTGGGACCGCGCGCCGTTGCGGTCGGCACGGCGAACGGAAGGGCGCAGCGGACGGGGTCGTGCCGGATAGAACTTCTCGTCGTACGTGATCTCGCTCGGTTCGTGCTGCACTTCGGGATCCATGTGCCTCCGTAGCCTCGCTTTGTTCTAGACCCTACGTACGCGCGGGCTGCGCCGCAGTGTTCCGTATCCCCCCGCCGATATTCCGCGAAACCTGACTGCGAGACAGGCTCTGCGGCGGTGAATTACATCGTTGTAAGCCGTGACGTTCGGTGCTTGAAGCGTCACCCAATCGAGACCGTTCGGTGTGGAATGTCTGATTGATGTAGGTAATAGTTAGTCGCAACAACCTTCACTTCAGTCACAGGAGTCACATATGCGTCGCTTTGCCCGCACCACAGTCATGGCCTCGACGGCCGTCTTCGCCGCCGCCGTCGGTGCGGTCGCGCTGGCACCCGTTGCGTCGGCTCAGGAAGAAGAGGCGCCCGCACCCGCGCCGTTCGGATCGTCGATGCCGGAGTCGCCCGACCTCGCGGTGGCCATCGGAACCAAGTGCGTGCCTGTCGAGGGCAAGGAGGGGCTGTTCGCCGCTCTGACGATCGACGTCGAGAACGTGGGCAAGGGTGACGCGGCGAACGTCGCCACCAACTTCGCCGTGTTCCCCGATGCGCCCGGTGTCTTCAACGAGGAGGTCATCGAGGCCGGCGAGAAGGTGACCTACACGGTCCCGAGCGAGCTGACCGAGTGGGTCTCGCGTCCCGGCGGTGCGGCAGCGTTCAGCCCGCAGCTCGACGCCGCGTACCCGAACAACATCGCCGTCGGCCTGCTGAGCATCAACTGCGCGCCCGAGGTCGACGACGAGGCCGACGCCTAGATTACGAGCTTTCACCGAATCTGCGCCGCGACGGGTATGCCCGTCGCGGCGCAGTGCTGTGTCGGGCCATGTCGAACAATTTTCGTGAGCCGCGGGAACAAACGCGCCGACCCCTCCGTTGAGCCTTTCGACAGCCTTGAGTGGACCAGGCTCAAGTCCGAGTTGACGGATCCGAATCCGTCGGGGCAGACTTGAGTGCGGTTCGCTCAGCTAGGAATCAGACCAAGCTACAAACAGGAGGAAACACTATGGCTCGTGCGGTCGGTATCGACCTCGGGACCACCAACTCGGTCGTGTCCGTCCTCGAGGGCGGCGAGCCGGTTGTGGTCGCCAACTCCGAGGGGTCACGCACCACTCCGTCGATCGTCGCTTTCGCCAAGAACGGTGAAGTGCTGGTCGGCCAGCCCGCGAAGAACCAGGCGGTTACCAACGTCGACCGCACGATTCGCTCCGTCAAGCGCCACATCGGCACCGACTGGACGACGTCGATCGACGACAAGAAGTACACCTCGCAGGAGATCTCCGCGCGCACGCTGCAGAAGCTGAAGCGCGACGCCGAGGCCTACCTGGGCGAAGAGATCACCGACGCGGTCATCACCGTGCCCGCCTACTTCGAGGACGCGCAGCGTCAGGCAACCAAGGAAGCCGGCCAGATCGCCGGTCTCAACGTCCTGCGCATCGTCAACGAGCCCACCGCGGCTGCTCTCGCATACGGCCTGGACAAGGGCGACAGCGAGCAGACCATTCTGGTCTTCGACCTCGGTGGCGGCACGTTCGACGTCTCGCTGCTCGAAATCGGCGACGGTGTCGTCGAGGTCCGTGCGACGTCCGGCGACAACCACCTCGGTGGCGACGACTGGGACGAGCGCATCGTGACCTGGCTCGTCGACAAGTTCAAGGCTCAGAACGGCATCGATCTGACCAAGGACAAGATGGCGCTGCAGCGTCTGCGTGAGGCTGCCGAGAAGGCCAAGATCGAACTGTCCTCCAGCCAGAGCACCTCGATCAACCTGCCGTACATCACGGTCGACGCGGACAAGAACCCGTTGTTCCTCGACGAGCAGCTCAGCCGTTCCGAGTTCCAGAAGATCACCTCCGACCTGCTCGACCGCACTCGTGCGCCGTTCCAGGCAGTGGTCAAGGACTCCGGCATCGCCGTCAAGGACATCGACCACGTCGTGCTCGTCGGTGGTTCGACGCGTATGCCCGCCGTCTCCGAGCTCGTCAAGGAACTCTCCGGCGGACGCGAGCCCAACAAGGGCGTCAACCCGGACGAGGTCGTGGCTGTCGGAGCTGCTCTGCAGGCCGGCGTACTCAAGGGTGAGGTCAAGGACGTTCTGCTCCTCGACGTCACGCCGCTGTCCCTCGGCATCGAGACCAAGGGTGGCGTGATGACCAAGCTCATCGAGCGCAACACCACCATCCCGACGAAGCGATCCGAGACCTTCACCACCGCTGACGACAACCAGCCGTCGGTGCAGATCCAGGTCTTCCAGGGTGAGCGTGAGATCGCCGCGCACAACAAGCTCCTCGGCTCCTTCGAGCTGACCGAGCTGCCGCCGGCTCCGCGCGGGGTGCCGCAGATCGAGGTCACCTTCGACATCGACGCCAACGGCATCGTGCACGTCACGGCCAAGGACAAGGGCACCGGCAAGGAGAACACGATCAAGATCCAGGACGGCTCCGGCTTGTCCAAGGAAGAGATCGACCGGATGGTCAAGGACGCCGAGGCGCACGCAGAAGAGGACAAGGCGCGTCGCGAAGAGGCCGAGGTCCGCAACCAGGCCGAGTCCCTCGTCCACCAGACGGAGAAGTTCGTCAAGGACAACGAGGACAAGGTCGACGCAGAGCTCAAGGGACGCGTCGAGACGGCCATCGAAGAGGCCAAGTCGGCTCTCGCCGGTAGTGACATCGCGGCTGTGAAGACGGCCGTCGAGAAGCTGTCGACCGAGTCGCAGGCACTCGGAACCGCTATCTACGAGGCTCAGGCCAAGGAGCAGGGCGGCGCCGACGGTGGCGCTCAGGCAGCCGACGACGGCGTCGTCGACGCCGAGGTCGTGGACGAGCCTGCCGACGATTCGGAGAAGAAGTGAGCTCGGAGAACACCGAGCAGGAACCGGTCACCTATGTCGACAAGCGCAAGGTGGATCGCGAGACCGGTGAAGCACGGGACGGCGACGCAGTAGCGGAACCCTTGGCGGGTACCGCGGCTGCGCCGCAGCCCGGCTCGGTGGAAGAAGCGATCGCGGAGGACGAGCAGGACCCGCGTGACACGCAGGTCGAAGAGCTCACCGCGGATCTGCAGCGTCTGCAGGCGGAGTACACCAACTACCGCCGTCGTACGGATCGGGACAAGCAGTCGGTGATCGACAACGCCAAGGCGTCCGTCGTATCGCAGCTGCTTCCCGTTCTCGACGACCTCGAGCGCGCGCGTCAGCACGGCGACCTGGAGACGGGTCCGCTGAAGTCGGTGGCCGACAAGCTGGCCGGTGTCTTCACCAACATCGGTCTCGCGACGTTCGGTGTCGTCGGCGACACGTTCGACCCGGCGATCCACGAGGCCGTCTCCCACGAGGGCGACGGCAGCAATCCGGTCATCGGGACGTTGATGCGTCCGGGCTACAAGCTCGGCGACAAGGTCCTGCGTACCGCGATGGTGGGCGTGGTCGACGAAGTCCCGGCAACAGCTGCGGAATCGGATGCCGATGCATCCGAGGAGAAGTAAAAAGAAATAGAGCGAGAGGAGGAAACGCCCGGTGAGCCAGCGGGAGTGGATCGAGAAGGACTTCTACAAGGAGCTGGGCGTTTCCTCCAGCGCCACCACGGAAGAAATCACCAAGGCGTACCGAAAGTTGGCCAGGGACAACCATCCCGACGCCAACCCGGGCAACGCCGAGGCCGAGCAGCGGTTCAAGGCCGTCAGCGAGGCCAAGTCCGTGCTGACCGACCCGGCCAAGCGCAAGGAATACGACGAAGCTCGACGGCTGTTCGCGTCGGGCGGCTTCGGTCGCGGCGGTGGCGGTGGGTTCAATCCAGGCGCAGGCGGGTTCGGTGGTGGCGGACAGACGTTCGACGTCGGCGACATCTTCGGTCAAGGCGGCGGTGACGGCGGCATCGGCGACCTGTTCGGTGGTTTGTTCAATCGCGGCGGTGGCCAGCAACGCACCGCGAGCAATCGGCCGCGGCGTGGCAGCGACGTCGAAACCGAGACGACTCTCGGTTTCCGCGAGGCCACCCAGGGCGTCACCGTTCCGCTGCGGCTCACGAGCCCGTCGTCGTGCACCACGTGTCACGGCAGCGGGGCCAAGCCCGGAACCAGTCCGCGGGTGTGCCCGAGGTGCAACGGCGCCGGCGTCGTCAACCGCAACCAGGGTGCGTTCGGATTCAGCGAGCCGTGCGACGACTGCCGCGGAACCGGCTCGATCATCGACGACCCGTGCGACGACTGCCGCGGAACCGGTGTGCAGAACCGCACGCGCACCATCACCGTGCGCGTCCCACCAGGAGTTTCGGACGGCCAGAAGATCCGCCTCGCAGGCCAGGGCGAAGCCGGGCTGCGTGGAGCACCGTCGGGCGATTTGTACGTCACCGTCCGTGTCCGGCCCGACAAGGTCTTCGGACGCACCGGCGACGACCTGACGGTCACGGTCCCGGTCAGCTACGGCGAGCTCGTGCTCGGGACGACGCTGTCCGTCCCCACGCTCGACGGCCGCGTCGGAGTGAAGGTTCCGCCGGGAACGGTCGACGGCCGCGTGCTGCGTGTGCGTGGACGCGGCGTTCCGAAGAAGGCCGGAACACCCGGTGACCTGATGGTCACGGTCAAGGTCGCGGTGCCGCAGAAGCTCGACGATCCGGCCACCGAAGCCTTGCATGCCTATCTGGAAGCAGAGAAGGCCAGCGGATTCGACCCGCGGGCCGGGTGGGCAGGTGCATGATGACGGTTCCCCCTCCCGGCTCCGGCGCGCAGGGGCCCGGCCACGCTGATCCCGACGCGCAGGTGTTCGTCATCTCCGTCGCGGCACAGCTCGCCGGCATGCACGCGCAGACGTTGCGTACCTACGACCGGCTCGGGCTCGTCACACCCCACCGCACCAACGGCGGTGGGCGACGGTACTCGCCGCGAGACGTGGCGCTGCTTCGCGAAGTTCAGCGGCTGTCGCAGGACGAAGGCGTCAACCTCGCGGGCATCAAGCGCATCATCGAGCTGACCAACCAGGTCGAGGCACTGCAGGCGCGGGTAGCCGAGCTCGCGCAGGAGTTGGCAGATGTTCACGCCGGCTACCGACGCGATCTCGTCCCGGTGCAGCGCAACGCCCTCGTCGTCTGGAAGCCGCGCAACCAGCGCTGACTTTGCTGCGCACGTTGCAGCTGCTGCGCAGGTTGCAACGTGCGCGTTTGCTGAAAGGTGCGCGGTGGGCGCGGAGGTTCGCTCTCTCGGCCCGTGCTGCGCACGTTGCAGCTGCTGCGCAGGTTGCAACGTGCGCGTTTGCTGAAAGGTGCGCGGTGGGCGCGGGGTTTCCCTCCCTCGGCCCGTGCTGCGCACGTTGCAGCAGCTGCGCAGGTTGCAACGTGCGCGTTCGCTGCAAGGTGCGCGGTGAGGCGCGGTGTTTCGCTCTCTTTGCTTTGCTGCGCACGTTGCAGCCGCTGCGCAGGTTGCAAGGTGCGCGTTCGCTGCAACCTGCGCGGTGGGCGCGGAGTGTCGCTCTCTGCCCGTGCTGCGCACGTTGCAGCTGCTGCGCAGGTTGCAAGGTGCGCGTTCGCTGAAAGGTGCGCGGTGGGCGCGGTGTTTCGTTCTCTCTGCCCGTGCTGCGCACGTTGCAGCTGCTGCGCAGGTTGCAACGTGCGCGTTCGCTGAAAGGTGCGCGGTGGGCGCGGTGTTTCGTTCTCTTGAACTGCCCTGGGACTGGTGGAGACTGTGATCTCACCAGGAGAATGCAGGTATGGGTGCACCAAGGAAGTTCGATGCCGAGACTCGTGAGCGGGCGGTTCGGATGTATCGGGACCGTCTGGCCGGG
>NZ_JABUCO010000009.1:0-161993 GCF_019835205.1 Rhodococcus sp. BP-261
CCCCGCGGCCGAACGCGGCGACGGCTTCACGGACGGCGGAGTCGAACAACTCGGGGATTTCTTCGCGGGTGCGGGCGACTTTCATGCCGCGCCCGCCGCCACCGAAGGCGGCTTTGATGGCGATCGGCAGGCCGTGCTCGTCGGCGAAGTCGAGGATTTCCTGGGCGTCCTTGACCGGCTCGGCGGTACCGGGAACGGAGGGGGCTTTGGCGCGGGTGGCGATGTGGCGTGCGGTGACCTTGTCGCCGAGGTCGCGGATGGACTGCGGTGACGGTCCGATCCAGATCAGGCCTGCGTCGATGACGGCCTGAGCGAACTCGGCGTTCTCGGACAGGAAGCCGTAGCCGGGGTGGATGGCGTCGGCGCCGGACTTCTTGGCGGCGTCGAGAATCTTGTCGATGACGAGGTAGGACTCGGCGGAGGTCTGCCCGCCCAGGGCGAAGGCCTCGTCTGCCAAGCGCACGAAGGGTGCGTTCGCGTCGGGTTCAGCGTAGACAGCGACACTGGTGAGGCCGGCGTCCGCTGCAGCCCTGATCACCCGGACTGCGATCTCGCCGCGGTTCGCGACAAGCACCTTGGTGATACGCGCACTGGCATGGCTGGGCACTGAGCCTCCTGTGGTTTCAAGTTGTTCGAGCGAAGATCACTGCGACACGATGTACGGACGTCTCTTCGGAGTGTAAGCACAGACACTCCTGCATCCGAAACTGGATGGCGGTTATCGGGAAGCTCCCCAAAAATCCCGACGAACGCTACTGATTGGTAGCAATGGGCCCTGCTCGGGTGGGCAGGGAAGCCGTGCCGGTGTCGACCACTTCGTCGACAACGCGCCGAAGTGCACCGACGTACCGGTGAACGTTCGCCGTCGCCAACTCCGTGTTGGGGTAGCGAGCAGCGATGTTCACGCCGCGGGGCGTCCGGTTGATCCAGATGTACACATTGTGTTCGTACTGCTTGCTACGCAGCGCTCGTGCATTCCAGTCGTGCCAGTGCTCGGCCATCGGAGCGAAGCGCACGTCCATGAACGACACGACGAAACGAGGCGTCGCCGACGTGCCGAGAGCGCGGAAGACGCGATCGAGTGGCACACGCGCGATCGGCTTCGTCGTCGTCACCTGTTCGGTCGCCTGTGCGACGACGGCACCGAAGGAGTCGGCGTCGGCGATGTCGATCGAGAGCGGGCACAGCCCGACGAACCATCCGAGCGACGACACCCACTCGGGCTGGTCTCGCGTGTGCACCGGAGTGATGGTTCGGAACTCGGTCTCACCGGACAGTTCTGCGCTCGCCACCGCGAGCGACGCGAGCAAGCCCGAGAACAAACTGTGCCCGGTCTTGCGGCACGCCACCGAGAACGCGTCGGCGCGTTCGGCGTCGAGAATCCACGCCGAGAGACCTCCTTGCGGGCTCGTGATGCTGTTCGGCTCACCGATGTCGAGCGGGAACGCCGGCAGCTCGCCGTGCCCCTCGTCGAGAAACCGCCTCCAGGTGACGACGGCATCGTGCGTGTGCTCGAGTTCCGCATGCACCTTGCGCTCGGACACGCCGAAGTCCAGGTAGCTGCCCGTCTCGAACAAGGCAGCGGGCGGGCCGCCCGTGGCTTCCGTGTACAGCGCGGTGATCTCGTGTGCGACGAGGACCGTCGACAGGCCGTCGATGATCGAGTGATCCGCGGCGAAGAAAACGACGACCTTGCCCTCGGTGCCGGATGCGCCGTCCGACGGCAGGGGCTCGAGCGTCACGAACGCATAGGCAGGCCAGGCGAGTGGGGAGGTGTATTCGTCGAACAGATAGTGCAGGTGCTCGAAGACCTCGCTCGACTGCTGGCACGGCTCCTGCTCGACCTGCCAGATGTCGACGGCACCCTTGGCCGCGGTGACGCGCGAAAGCGTTCCTTGTTCCTCGTCGATGGACGCGTGCGACCGCATCGACTCGTGGCGGTCGATCCACGCCAGCACGGCCCGACGGAACGCAGGCTTGTTCAGTGGGCCTGGCATCTCGAATGCGGCACCGAGCCAGCTCTCCCGTCCACGCCTGGGGCTCGCGAGGCTGGTGCGGAGGTGTGCCTCGTGGACGTACGACGTCGGACGGTCGTCCGGCCGCCATCCGGCAAGTGCAGGAGTGGTTGCGTGCGGACCCACGCTGGGGATCCACTCGGTGATGGTTCCGGCGGGAATGGCGTAATCCGCCAGCTCGGTGAACTCCATCCGACGAAAACTCAACTCTCACTACGAGTGCACCGACGAGGCAGAGCCACAGATGAGCAGTGCCACGGAAGACTGTGCTGGACACGGAACCGCCGACGAGCATACAGATCGGCAGGTGTATCGATCAAGACGACCCCGAACAGTACACGGGGTCGTCCTGCACACGGCTTTGCTACTTCAGGTGCCGTTTGATGCGCGTCAACATCGCCGACATCCCGCGCAGCCTGAGTGGACTGACGGCGTCGCCCAGTCCGAGCGCGAGATAGAAGTCGTCGGGAACGTCGATGATCTCTCTCGCGCTGTGCCCGTCGAGGCCCTGATGAAGGATCGACGCGAATCCTCGCGTCGTGGGCGCTTCGGGGGGCGCACTGAAATGCAGCTTGACGCTGTCACGGTCGTCGGCGTCGACGGACAGGAACAACGGGGATTGACACTCGGGTACCGGCTCCATCGCCGCCTGCTCCAGGTGGGCAGGCAGCGGCGGAAGCTCACGGCTGAACTCGAGCAGCAGCTGCAGTTTGTCCTGACCGTCGACCGCCGAGAAATCCTCGACGATCTCGGCCAACGATTCGGGTAGATCCGACATGACTTCAGGCTCTCGTTCCAGCAGTTCGTTCTAGGACGTCGTAGGTGCGTCGCCGGGCTCGTCGCCCCGGGCGATGGGCACGCGCACGGCGTTGCCCCATTCGGTCCACGAGCCGTCGTAGTTGCGCACGTTCTCGTGGCCGAGCAGGTGCGTCAACACGAACCAGGTGTGGCTGGAACGCTCACCGATACGGCAGTACGCGATGACTTCGTCCTGCGTCACGACGTCGGAGTAGATGTCGTCCAGCTCTGCGCGGCTGCGGAAGCGGCCGTCACCGGCTGCAGCCTTGGCCCACGGAATGCTGACGGCGGTCGGGATGTGGCCACCGCGCAGCGCGCCTTCTTCTGGGTAGTCGGGCATGTGGGTGCGCTCACCGGTGTACTCCTGTGGCGACCGCACGTCGACGAGAGGAACGGTTCCCAGGCTCGACAACACGTCGGAAGCGAACGCGCGAATCGGAGCGTCGTTGCGCGGGGAGACCGGGTAGTCGGTGGCCGGGTATTCGGGGACGTCGAGAGTGGTCTCGCGGTTCTCGGCGAGCCAGGCGTCACGACCACCGTCGAGCAGGCGAACGTCCTCGTGGCCGAACAAGGTGAAGACCCAGAGTGCGTATGCGGCCCACCAATTGCTCTTGTCGCCGTAGATGACGACCGTGTCGTCGCGCGAGATGCCCTTGCGGCTCATGAGCGCCGCGAACTGCTCGGCGTCGATGTAGTCGCGGGTGACCGGGTCGTTGAGGTCGACGTGCCAGTCGATCTTGACGGCCCCGGGGATGTGGCCGACGTCGTACAGAAGAACATCTTCGTCGGATTCGACGACCTTGAGACCGGGCGTGCCGATGTGGGCGTTCAACCACTGAGTCGACACGAGGCGGTCCGGGTGCGCATAGTCGCCGAACGTCGGGGTGGGGTCTGCTGCTACGGGCACGTCTTCTTCGCTCCTACGGGTCATCGGAACCGAACTGTCTCTTCTCGATCCTAGGCTGTCGGTCCGACTAGTGAGAGTTCGTCCACGTCGGCAGTGGTGACGGCATGTGCAGCGAGCACCTGGGCGAGTTCGGTCGCGACGTTCTCGACGACGCGCCTGGCTTCGGGAGTGTCGGGGAATCGTGAACGGAGCGACAGACCGTTGCTCGTACGCGACACCCAGAACTGTGCGTCGTCGGCCGTCGTGACGTTGCTGATGTGGTGCGCGTTCGAGCGTGCGCAATCTGCGCCCGGCACGCCGCGATAGTCGATGTAGGACACCATGAACACGTCGTTGCGGGTACGACGGAACTTCTGGCCCAGAGCCTCGAGAACGCGGGGGATCGGTACCGCCGCGAGGGGAAGCGCGGCGCGGAACGACGCGTGGGCGTTCGTGACCGTTTCGTCGAAATCGGCCCCTACCGTGACGGTCATGGGTGCGTTCGTCGTGAACCAGCCGACGGCTCGGGCCCACTGCGGGTCTCGACGCGTGTGCAGTGGGAAGAGAAGCGGAAAGCGCTTCGGGCCGCCGATGTTCGACGACGCCTGCGCCAGCGCAGCGACGACACCAGTGAACATTCCTGCGCCGAGGTCACGGCAGCCGGCCTCGAAACGCTCGGCCCGGTCAGCGGACGCGATGGTGTGCACGGCGGTGGCCTGTGGTGCGGACTGCCCCAGCGGCACACCGAGATCGAACGGGAACGCAGGCGTGGTGCCGCCGCACTCGTCGACGAACCGGGCCCAGTCGGCGACGCGCGGATCCGCGAGATCGGCTGCGGGCGTGTCGGCTTCACCACGGCAGTACTCGACGAAACTGCCCACCGTTTCGAGTGCATGCGGCCGCCCGGTACGCCGGGATGCGTAGAGCGCTGCGATCTCCTCGGCGGCCACGGTCATCGACATGGCATCGACATGAGCGTGATCGAATCCGCACAGAATCGTCGACGTATCGGGACGGTCTACGGCGGCAAGCGAATACGACGGGCTGCGGGACGGGTGGCACAGGGCGTTCATGCGCGCACGAACGTGCGTGCTGAGCTCCGACGGGTCGAGCATCGGCGTCCGCTGCGGGTGACCGGCCTCGACCTCGGACGGGGCGTGGACGCGACGTCGAACTCCCGTGTCGTCGGCGAAGAACGACGTGCGTAGAGCCGGGTGTCGTTCGACGAATTGCTCGAACGCCCAGGACAACGCGTCGACGTCGATGCGTCCCGGCACGTCGAAAGCGACGGCGATCCACACCGTCGTCGTGTCCTCGGTGCCGGTCCCGAGCGCGGCCGACAGATGGAAACTCTGATTGAACGACGGTGCGACGTCGGAGTGCATTCCATCGCCGATCGACACCGGCCACTCGAGGTATGTGCCTGCAGCTCCGACGTATTCGGTGATCGACGTGACGCGCATTGCTCAGCGCCCCGCGACGGCCGCCACGCCCTCGGGCACCGTGATCGTGTAATCGCCGTCTCGCGCGATGCTGTCGAACACCGTCTGCAGGTGTGCGTGGTAGCGCTCGACGGATGCCGCCGCTACGGGATTGTCCGGAACCTGCGCGCACAGATAGAAGTGATCGGCGTCGCGGTTGATCCACATGGACGCGTTCGCCGTGGTGCCTTCGCCGGTGAAGTGCTCGGCTCGGGCGTCGGCGGAACGTCCGACGCCGGGGAACCACCGGAAGTCGATGTACGACAGCATGTTCGGACTCACGGCGAGCTCGCTGCCCAGGGTTCCGTCGGCCGCGAGAGCGCCGAGCACCGCGTGCACCGGGGCGGCGGCGATCTGCTTGGACTTCTCGAACGCATCGTGGGCTCGAACCGCGACGTCGGCGAACGTGGACGCGTCGCCGACGGGAAACGCGACAGGTGCGAAGTTCACGAACCACCCCTGCGACTGGCCGTAGTCACCGAGATGGCGCGTGCTGAGTACCGTGATGCCGAAATAGTCCCGTACTCCGGCGAGTTCGTAATCCGTGATCGCGACTGCAGCGAACACGCCGCTGCTGATGCGAGCTCCCGCGGATTTGCACGCCCGGTCGAGGGCTGCCGTGGCGTCGGCATCGAGCAGATACCGCTCGACGATCCTGACCGGTCCGCGTTCGCCGTCCGCGAGGCCGAGATCGAGTGGGAATCGTGGCATCTTGCCCGCGTTCTTCGCGAAGATCTCCTTCCACGCGAGAATCTCCGGCGACGTCGGACCGTAGTGCGCTGCGCGAGCACGTTCGTCGACTGCGTAGTCGAGGTGACTTCCCGCCTCGGCCGGTGCAGGAACCGATTCGCCGATCTCGAGTGCGTACAGATCGGCGAGTTCGCTGATCACGAGCGCCTGCGAACCGCCGTCGGTGAACGCGTGATCGGCCGCGTAGTAGAGCGTGAAGCTGCCTGCGCGCTCGACCGCGCCGACGACGAAACCGGGCCATTCGAAAGGCGTTGCCTCGCAGCCGAACCGGGCCCGGACGTAGGTTTGGAACTCGGCGTCCGTCTCGAACGTGCCCGCTTCCGACGGCGCGAACGACGCGACGTCCGAGGAACCCAGACGGCGCGTCACGGCGCCGTCCTCGACGTCGAACCAGCATCGAAGTAGCTCGTGCCGCAGCACGTACTCGGACAGTGCGCGAGAGAGCGCGTCGCGGTCGAGGACGCCGTCGATCTCGGTGGCTACACCGGTGTACGCATGATGATCGTCGCCGCGCGCCGCTGCCGCGGCGACCGCACGCAGGTGGTCTTCCTGGAGGAACGACGGAGGCGCCGGGTGAACGGGCGCCGATCCCGCCGCAGCCAGAGCCTCCGGCGTCGGATGCCACTCCAGTAGCAGTCCGGGTGCGGGCTTCCAGTTGCTCATCGCGGTGATGATCATGCGTGCGTTCTCTCCTCCTGGTGGCTGGTCGGTTGGGTGCGACGACTCAGTCGCCGACTGCTCCGACGGTCTCGACCATCGCGTCGAGTTCGTGTGTCGGCTCTTCGATGACCGCCATCAGGACCGAGACGAATTCGGCGATGAACCGGTGGACGTTGGTGGCCGCGATGTCTCCGCTCGGGAAACGCGTCGAGATGTTCAGACCCTGGAGGGTGCGGTTGACCCAGAAGTAGACCTCGTCCTCGGCGTGGCACTCGCTACGGAGTGCGCGACCCTTGCGCTCCTGCCACTCCTCGGCGTCGGGGAGGAAGCGCAGGTCGATGTACGAGACGACGAAGCGCGGGACCTCGGTGGACGTCAGCAACGACGCGACACGCGAGTACGGGACCGACGCGAGACCTCGGTGTTCCTTTCCTGCTCGCGCTGCACAGTCGAGCGCTTCGGCGAACGTTCCGGCGTCGCCGAGGTCGATCTGCATGGGCAGGATGCCGACGTACCAGCCGACGCTCGCAGCCCACTGCTCCTCCGACCTGGTGTGCATGGGCATGATCGTGCGGAACTTGTCGTTGCCGCTCAATCGTGCGCCGACGAGTGCGAGTGCGGCGAGGACACCGGACTGCATGTTGTGGCCCGCCGCCTTGCAGACCGCGTTGAATTTCTCGACCTGCGCGGTGGTCAGCAACCACGACGAGACGCTGCTCTGGCGCGTCGCGAGGTTCGTGGGGGCGGAGCCGGAGCCCAGGGGTAGCGGGAAGGACGGGAAGCGGCCGTTTTCGGCTGCGAGGAAACGCTCCCACGCCAGGACCGCGTCGTGCTCGGCGGTCAGTGACTCTCCGAGCAGACGCTCGCTCGCCGAGAAGTCGACGTAGCTGCCGACGGCGGGAAGGTTGTGCTCGGTGCCGTCCAACGCCTGTGCGTACAGGCGGTCGATTTCGTTGATGGCGTAGATCTGGCTGTACGCGTCCATCACCGAATGATCGGCGGCGAAGATCACGAGGAACTTGTCCTGCTGAGGCGCGCTGGCTGCGACGTGCGGTTCCGGTACGACCGTCGCCAGCACGAAGTGCGGCCACGTCGTGGGCGAGACGACGTCTCTGAACCAGGACTCGAGGTGCTCGAAGACCTGCGTCTCGGACTTCGGCTTCTCGTCGTGACGATCGGCGACCGTCACTGCACCGACGGGAACCGTGTAGCGATGCCACGCCCCGGAATCGGCGTTGCGCTCGACGCGTGTGCGGAACGCTTCGTGCCGATCGATGTACGCGACGATGGTGCGCCTGACGGCCTCGACATCGTAGCGACGGTGGATCTCGAACACCGTGCCGATCCACGAGCCGTCGTTGCCGCGGCCCGCGTGGTCTTCGTGGGTGAAGGACATGCCGCGATCGTCCTGACGCCACGCGGCCTCGTCGACCACTCGGGGAACCCATTCGCTCAGTCGCCCGGCGGGCAACGGGTAATCGGCCAGTTCGGTGTATTCCATCGGGTGTCGTCCAATTCCGAGCTAGGCCAGTCGTCGCTGGCAGTGGTCTGAAAGCGTGGCAGTGGTCTGAAAGCGTGGCGGTGGTCCGAAAGCCTGTCGTATTCGTCGATACGCATTCGATTCGCCCCGACGCGGCCGAATGCGGTTCTTCATCAATCGACGTGCACGAATCAGCCGTGAACAATCGGCGTTCACGACGTGCGATCCACGAACACACTAAGTCGAGCGGGTGCATAATTCGCATCGCACGAGAGTGTTGTTCGTCACGGAACGAAAAGCTTGACCCTTCCAGCGAGTGGTGCAGCCGCCCACGAAGCGCTTTCGGCAGTCCGAAACAGGTTAACGGACAGTAAATTTCGCCGATCGCAGAGTCGAGGGTCACCTTCCGAGGTCTTCGGTGCGAGGACCTGTCACATAATTCCGCGGACCACCGATCCATCCGATGCGCAGCTCCGAATTGTATGTCTGCGACGTGATATCCGGGCGCGCGTTATTCGCGCGACGAAATCTCCGGAGACATTTCGGCGAGACGCTGTAGTACATTTTGCCGATGACTCGAATCGGATTCGCCGATCACCTATTCCTCAGAATGCATCACGGAATCGGTAATCCAGTCTTCAATCAGTTGGTGTGGTGGTTTCAAGATCGACTACCGAGCGCCGCGTTGGATTCGTTCCACCGGAATCTGTCTGCGGGGCTGCTGTCGCGCACGGTGAGCGCACCGGTTCTGCCCACTGCGCGACATCGGTGGACGGCGTCGGCGGACGCGCTGCCGATCGACCGTGCCTCCGTTCCGATCGACCCGAGTGTCATTCGGTGCTGGGCGGAGCAACGGATCAGCGAGGACATCGATCCCGAACGTGGACTGGGGTGGCAGTTGTCCACGGCACCCGTCGTCGGCGGCGGAACGGTCGTCTCGCTCGTGTGCTCGCACATGGTTGCGGACGGCGCTGCGACGATCGCCGCCGTCCGGCAGGCGAATCGCGATACTGCGAGCGTGTCCTCCGCCGACCTGGGCGTCGAGCCATCCGTCGTCCGAGGGATCGTCGACGACGTCTCCGACTCCGTGGCGCAGATGAAGCCGATCGCGTCGTGGGCGGCGTCGAAGCTCGTGTCGACCGTACGGGGTGGGGACGCGACGCCGCCCGCGCCTGCGCGCGAGAAGCCGCGTCGCAGCGATGTCGAAGCCAACATCGAAGCGTGGAGCCCGCCGTACGTCGTCGTCGAATGTCCTGCTGCCGAGTGGAATGCGGCCGCCGCCGAGTGGGGTGGGACCTCCAACTCGCTCTTGATCGGTGTCCTGACCGCCGTGTCGGAAGCCGCAGGACGAGCGCAGCCGGGCGACGAGCTGCGATGGTCTCTCCCGTACAGCACCCGCGACATCGACGACGTGTCGGCCAACTCGACGAAGATCGTGCCGGTGTCGGTGCCCGTCGCGAGCGCCGAGGACCGTGATCTGACGCGGATCAGGAAGGCGAGCAAGACGGCGTTCGTCGACTTCGCAGCGCGTCAGGCCGCGGGAGAAGGTGGTTCCACTGCCGCGGCGATACCGCTTCCGCTCGTTCAGATGCTTCCCGATGTCGTCGTGTCGCGCCTGCGGCAGCCGTCCGACGGTTCGGAAGGGTTGTGCTCCAGTCTCGGTCGGCTGCCGGACGACGTGACGACACTGGGAGGAATCCGTGCGCGCAGCGTCGCGGCGCGCGCGACGTTCCACGGTGCCGACGCCGCCTTCGCCAGGACGCTCGGTGGCGGCTCGACGGCGTGGGCCACCGAAACGGCGGATTCCGTGACGATCACGGTGCACGGGATGGATCCCGATCGGATGACGAGCGACGAGCAGATGCGCGAAATCGTCGCCGACGTTCTCCGGCGGTGGAAGATCACCTGCCGGTTCTGGTGATCGAGCTGCTCCCGTCGGCGGCGGACTCGACGAGGTCGGCAGCCGTGCTCAGTGCCTGCTGGGCCGGAATCGCTTCGGCCGCAAGGGCGCCGGCTGCCGAGACCGTGTCGTCGGTGAGTAACGAGTGGATCGCCTCGGTGAGTTCGCGGCAGTCGAGGCGCGAGAACTTGGAGGACACTCCTGCGCCAAGCCGGACGAGAGCTGCACCCCAGAAAGGCTGATCCGCGCTGAACCAGCACACCATCGTCGGCAGGCCCGCGCGGATGCTCGCCGCGGTCGTGCCGGCCCCGCCGTGATGAATCGCCGCACGGCACAATGGAAACACGGATGCGTGGTCGACAGGCCCGACGATGGCGACCGGCGATCCGTCGTCGATGCTCTCGTCGAGGGCGCTCCACCCCGAGCTGATCAGCGCGCGCTGTCCGGTGCGGTCACACGCGTCGGCGACGAGATCGACCAACGACGCGGGATCGGGCACGGGCATGCTCCCGAACCCGACGTACAGCGGGGGAGGGCCTGCGTCGATCCAGCGGCGCAGCGGTGATTCCTCACCGACGTCGGCACCGAGAGACGCTTGTCGCGAGGACAATTCGAGGAATCCGACGAACGGCCGCGTCGGACCCCATTCCTCGGCGAGACCGGGGAACAGCGCTCCGTCGTACGCCTGTATCTCGATGCCGCCGTACGCCGCGATGCGCTCCGGCAATGCCTGCGTCGCGTCGGGGAGGCCGAGCGCCGTGCGCTGTGCGTTCTCGCGCCGACGCATCGACCGCCACCGCATCGTCTCCAGCAGCGACCACGTCGCCTTGTTGACGACGGAGGGCAGGTGCCTGCCGGGTGCAACCGACATCGAGCCGTTGCGTCTGACGGGGCAGTAGTGCAACGCCAGGAACGGAACACCCAGCGCCTCAGCCATATTGAACGTCATCTCTTGGCCGAGAGTCCCGGTGACGAGGGCGTCGGCGCCGCCGGACATCTCCGCGAGCTCCGACACCATCTCGTCCCAGCCGAGGTTGGCCAGTTCGGCCAGTGCGGCGAACCGCACACGGGGATTGCGCGACTTCAAGCGCACCCGCACCAATTCGGATTCGAGTACCGCTTTGGTGTCGGGGCCGAACGCGCGCACCGTGATTCGGCCCGGTCCGGCTGACACGCGTGACGACGCCGCGGTCGCGAAGGCCAAGAGGTTGGGCGGCGCGCCGAAGACGACGTCGTGACCGCGGTCCGCCAGTTCGATGCCGAGCGCGAGACCCGGTTGCACGTCACCACGACTTCCGGTGAACGGCAGGACGAACCTCATCGACGTATCCCTTCGGCCGGCGCGCGGTGGTGCGGCAGTGTGCCGACGCGCCTCGCAACCTATCAGCATGTGCGCGAGCTGGGTGTAAGGCCAACGGCCAGCATGTCTTTGGGTGAACGCACGCGCCGGCCGAGCGGTGTCGTGGTATCGACGCTAATCTTTTTCGCGTGAACCGACTCACCTACGACGACGATCTGTTCCTCCGTATGGAATGCGTTCTCGACGTACCTGTCGTCAATCAGATCGTGTGGCGGTTCGATCGACCTGTCGCCGACGCAGCGCTGAACGAGATGTGGTTGCGCCTCGATTCGGGCCCGATCAACCGGACCGTCCACCGCGTCTCGGTTCCCGGTGCGCGTGACAAGTGGGTGCGTGCGGACGCTCCGTCGCTACCGCTGCTCGTCGATTCCGCGGTCGTCGCCGGAGCCGACGTCACCGAGTGGATGCAGCAGCGCGCGGCGGTCCGGCTCGATCCGGTGAACGGCCCGGTGTGGCAGCTCGCCACCGCGAGGCTGGACGACGGCGGGAGCGTCGTGTCGCTCGTGGCATCGCACGTCGTGGGTGACGGGGGTGCGCTGACGTCGTCGGCCATCGCGGCGCTTGCGGGCCCGGACGAGCCCGACGACTTCCGGACGGCCTGGGACCACGCGGGTACACACGATGTCCGTGACGCGGTCGGTCAGATCGCCGCGGCGGCGACGGGTGCAGTCCGAGCTGTCGGACGGACTGCGCGAGACTTCACGAAGAACAAGCGCAACACCGCGGTCGCCCGGACGACCGTGTCTGCGGTTGCGACATCTATCACGGGGCCGTTCGTTCCGAGCACCGTCGTCGTGGACTGCGATACCGCTCGATGGAACGAAGCGGCCCGAGCGGTCGGCGGTAGCGCCAACAGTCTGCTCGTAGCAGTCGCTCTCGGGATTCTGACGTCCAGCGGCCGCGTCGACGAGTCCGAGACGGTCAAGGTGGCCCTCCCGGTCAGTACACGGGTCCCGGGAGACGTACGCGCCAACGCCACGTCCGGTGTGTCCATCCACGTCGACGGAGGCGCAGGATGGCGCACCGATCTCGGGCCCATTCGCCGGGACAGCAAGGCGGCGTTCACCACGTTGTCCGACGCGACCCGATCGACGTTCGACCTCACCAAGCCGCTGATGCAGATGCTGCCCGACGCGATCGTCGAGAAGGCGGCAGCGTCGGGAACCGCGCCGCTGTGTCTGTGCTCCAATCTCGGGTCGCGAGGGGAGATGCTGCGCAGAATCGGCGACGTCGACGCACGGTCGGTCGCGATGCGATCCATCACCCAGAACACCACCGCAGAGTTGCTGCGTCGAACCAAGGGCGGCGTGAGCGTCTGGTGGAACACCTCGGGCGAGCGCGCCACGTTGTGCGTCACCGGTCTCGATCCCGACCGCTTTCCGACGCGCTCACATCTGCGCGCGTTGGTCGACGCAGAATGCCATCGATGGGAGCTGACTCCCGAGTTCTGGTGAGGCTATGCTTGTCCACCGATTCCGCTGTGGATGAAGCTAGTGCGCTCGAGAAGGGGTTGGAACATGGCAGTAGTCGTGTTGTTCGGTTCTGAGACCGGAACAGCAGAGGAAGTCGCGGACAAGATCGCGGAGGTCCTGTCGGACCACGACGCGGAGGTTCGGGACATGCTCGAGTACGAGGTCTCGGACATCGACGTGAACGACTTCCACGTCATCATCTGCTCGACCTACGGCGACGGTGAACTGCCGACGGGAGCCGTGCCGTTCTACGAGGCGCTCGACGAGGACGCGCCGGACCTGAAGGGTCTCCGCTTCGCCCTGTTCGGTCTCGGAGACCGCGTGTACGAGGACACCTTCAACCGCGGCGGCGAGATCATCGCGGAGAAGCTGGTCGAACTCGGAGCCGAGCAGGTGCACGAGCACGCGCGTCACGACAGCAGCTCCAACGTCAAGCCCAAGGCGCAGGCCGAGGAATGGGCACGCGAGCTCAGTGGGCTACTGGTCGGCTGACGACCAGATGTCGGCCAGCGACGTTCCTACTTCGGTGAGCAGCCGACGGACGAGCGGCAGACCGATACCGATGACGCTGGACGGATCTCCCTCGATCCGGTCGACGAACCAACCGCCGAGCCCGTCCAGCGTGAAAGCCCCCGCGACCGACAACGGTTCTCCGGTCGCCAGATAGGCCTCCAGATCCCCGGCCGACGGTTCGGCGAAATGGATTGTCGTGGAGCTGCATTCGGCAGCGACCGCGACCACACGACCACCGGAGACGCGCACGACGGCGTGGCCGGTGAGCAGATCACCGGACTTGCCTGCCATGAGCGCCCAGCGCTCACGAGCGACGTCGACGGTGTGCGGCTTGCCGTACAGAACCCCGCCGATGGACAGCATCGAGTCGCAACCCACGACGACGGCGTCGTCGAATTCCTCGAGGACGGCCTCGGCTTTCGCGCGCGCCAACGTCACCACGACGTCGTCGGGTGCAGGATCGTCACCGAGCTCGGCCGTCAGCGCATCTTCGTCGACGCCCGACACACGGACGACCGGCTCGACGCCCGCATGCCGGAGTACCTCCAGGCGTGCGGGCGACGCCGATGCCAGTACGAAACGCGTCACTGAGGTCAGTACCGCTGCGACGCCGCGTACGAGTACGGAGAGAACGGTCCGAACGTCCGATGCATCGACGCGGGCGTGCCCCACAGCTCGCGCGGACGAGTGTCCGCCGGTGGTGTCGACGACCCGGCGGCCGCGGCCAGAACCGTCACGAGCGCTGCGATCTCCTGATCGGAAGGATTGCCCTTCACGACGCGGATAGCCGCCTGCACCTCCTGTACAGCCTGTGCATCGGTGGCCTCTGTGGTGTTCTCGCTCATAGCGGGATGTTTCCGTGCTTCTTGGGGGGCAGGGTGACTTGTTTGCGTTCGAGCAGACGCAGTGCGGAGACGATCTGACCGCGGGTGTGGCTCGGTGGGATGACGGCGTCGAGGTAGCCGCGTTCGGCGGCGACGTACGGGTTGACGAGGGTGTCTTCGTATTCCTGCTGCAGCTTCAGGCGCAGCGCGTCGACATCTTCGCCGTTCTTCGCCGCATCGAGGAGCTGTTTGCGGTAGACGAAGCCGACGGCGCCGGAGGCGCCCATGACGGCGATCTGTGCGGTGGGCCAGGCGAGGTTGACGTCGGCGCCCATGTGCTTGGAGCCCATGACGTCGTAAGCGCCGCCGTAGGCTTTGCGGGTGATGACGGTGATCTTTCCGACCGTCGCTTCACCGTAGGCGTAGAGCAGTTTCGCTCCGCGGCGGATGATGCCGTTGAACTCCTGCCCGGTGCCGGGGAGGAAGCCGGGGACGTCGACGAGGGTGATGATGGGGACGTTGAACGCATCGCAGGTGCGGACGAAGCGTGCGGCTTTCTCGGAGGCGTCGATGTCGAGGGTGCCGGCGAACTGGGTGGGCTGGTTGGCGACGATACCCACCGAGCGGCCGTCGACGCGTCCGAAGCCGACGATGATGTTGCGGGCGCGGCCTTCTTGGACTTCGAGGAATTCGTCGTCGAGGATGCGGCGGATGACCTCGTGCATGTCGTACGGGGTGTTCGGCGAATCCGGGATCAGGGTGTCGAGTTCGAGGTCTTCGGCGGTGAGGTTGTCCTCGATGCCGCCGATGATCGGGTCCGAGGGGGCCAAGCGGGGAGCTTCGGCGCGGTTGTTGCTCGGCAGGTAGGACAGGATGTCGCGGACGTAGTCGAGTGCGTCCTGTTCACCGGAGGCGACGTAGTGCGCGACACCGGACTTCTCCATGTGGGTGTGGGCGCCGCCGAGTTCTTCCATGGTGACGTTTTCGCCGGTGACGGTTTTGATGACGTCGGGGCCGGTGACGAACATCTGGGAGGTTTGATCGACCATGACGACGAAGTCGGTCAGGGCGGGGGAGTAGACGTGTCCGCCGGCGGCGGCGCCCATGACCAGTGAGATCTGGGGGATGACGCCGGAGGCTTGGACGTTGCGGTGGAAGATTTCGCCGTACAACCCGAGGGAGACGACGCCTTCCTGGATGCGGGCGCCTGCGCCTTCGTTGATGCCGATGAGCGGGCGGCCGGTCTTGATGGCCAGGTCCATGACCTTGACGATCTTCTCGCCGTAGATTTCACCGAGGGAGCCGCCGAAGACGGTGACGTCCTGGGAGAAGACGCAGACGTCGCGGCCGTCGATGGTGCCGTAGCCGGTGACGACGCCGTCGCCGAAGGGGCGGTTGTCGGCGAGGCCGAAGTTCTGGGAGCGGTGGCGGGCCAACGCATCCATTTCGACGAACGAGCCCTCGTCGAGCAGCGCGAGGATGCGCTCGCGGGCGGTCAGCTTGCCTTTGGCGTGCACCTTCTCGATCGCGGCTTCGCCGGACGGTGCCATCGCTGCTTCGCGGCGGCTACGCAGGTCGGCGAGCTTGCCCGCCGTCGTGTGAATGTCGGGCGTGGCGGCCGAACCCTGCGCAGTCGAATCCTGGACACTGGTCATGGGCAAACACTTTAACCACGGCTGTGATGTGCATCCCGACCGAGGGGCGCGTTCGATGCACTTCCGGCAGGCTACCGACGAGTACGAAAATCGACGGGTTCGACGGGGCAATATGCTCTTGAATCATGTGGACCAATCTCGATCGACCCCCACTCGACGTCTCGGCACTTCGGCGCGCTCTCGTCGACGGACCGCAAGCTTCCTGGTCGAGGCTCGATGTGGTGGATGAGACGGGGTCGACGAACGCCGATCTGATCGCGAATGCGGCCGGCCTCGCGGACCGGACGGCACTCGTCGCCGAGCATCAGGCGACCGGTCGCGGCAGGCACTCCAGGTCGTTCTCGGGTCCACCGCGTTCACAATTGTTGATGTCGGTTCTCGTGAAATTCCCAGGCATCGACCCGTCGATTCTCGGGTGGCTGCCGCTTCTGACCGGAGTTGCCGTCGTCGACGCGTTGCGTACTGTCGCGGCCGTCGACGCGGCGTTGAAATGGCCCAACGACGTTCTCGTAGGTGGCCGTAAGGTCGCGGGCATTCTGGCGGAGGTGGCCGTCCACGGGCAGACACCTGCCATCGTGGTCGGTATCGGTCTGAACGTTTCGATGACGCAGGAAGAGCTGCCGGTCCCGACCGCCACGTCCCTCGCCTTGGAGAACGCTGCCGTGACGGACCGCGACACCCTCCTGCGTGCGATTCTGCGGGGTATCGGCGCCGAGGTCGATTCGTGGAAGAACTCGGGCTGGAACACCGACCACCTCGCGAGCCGCTATCGCGAACGGTGCGACACCGTGGGCCGTCGCGTCCGCGTGGAACTTCCGGGTGACAAGCAGATACTCGGCGAGGCGGTCGACGTCGATCAGCAAGGGCGCATAGTCGTCCGCGACGACGAGACCGGCAAACCGGTACCCGTCGCCGCGGGCGACGTGACGCATCTCCGTGCCATCGAGTCCGACTGACGAAAGATCGACTCCTAGAGTGTCTGGGCTCGCGCCGGCTCCCAGGTGGCGACCGCCCAGATCACGACCAGGTCGATGGCGATGATGAGGATGGACCACAGCGGGTAGTACGGCAGCCACAGGAAGTTGGCGATGATCGACAGCGATGCGATCACGATCGCGGCGAACCGTGCCCACGTCGCACCGGACATCAATCCGATACCGGCCAGCAGAAGCAGGACGCCCACGACCAGGTGGATCCAGCCCCACGTCGAGATGTCGAACTCGTAGGTGTAGTTGTATCCGACGACCAGCAGGTCGTCCTTCGCGATGGCGGCTATGCCCTGGAAGATGGACAGAACTCCGACCGTCAGCAGAATGATGGCCGCCGCGATCGATCCCCCTGTTGCGGCAGCCTGGTGGTTGCCCCTGGGCCTGGCTCCTTCGGTCTTGATTTGTTCGCTCATGTGCTTCGCCCCTTTCGAAGTTGTCTCCCATTCTCGAGCAGCGGGCTAGAGCACACATCATCCGTACCGGATGATGTGTGCGGCGAGAGGGTGCGGCGACACTGAGTGCGGACCGGCCGCCTGGAGCAGCGTCTGTCGGTGCTGCGTTTCTCGAGTGCCCCGGGGGGAGTCATGGCACAGCCGCAATCGCCGACGTGGTCGATGCCGCGCGGAGTCATCGTGTTGCTCGGTATCGCGGCGCTCGTCGTCGCCGTCGCGGGAACTCGCGCGTTCGCGGGGGTCGTCGGGCCGACCTTCCTCGCCCTGATGCTCACCGTCGTCGTCCATCCGCTTCCCGAGTGGCTGCGTCGCACAGGGGTGCCGAACTGGATCGCGACCGTGCTGGCGATTCTCGTCGTGTACGCGATCCTCGGCATCCTCGTCCTGTCGTTGGTGTTCTCGACCGCGCGGCTCGCCACGTTGCTCCCGACCTACGCCGACGACTTCGACGGTCTGGTCGCGGACGTGCAGAAGTTGTTGTCGGACAACGGCATCGGTCAGGATCAGATTCACGACCTGCTGTCGAAGCTGGACGCGTCGACCATTTTCGGGTTGGTCGACGGCATTCTGACCGGGGCGTTGTCGATCTTCTCGAACCTGTTGTTCGTGCTCGTCCTTCTGCTGTTCATGGCGGTCGACGCCAGTTCGTACACTCCGCGGACAGCGATACTGCTGCGCACGCGTCCGGACATCGCCGACGCGTTCCGCAGGTTCTCGTCCGGAACCCGTACGTATCTCGTCGTGTCGACGGTCTTCGGACTCATCGTCGCCGTCATCGACACGGGCGCGCTGTGGGCGATGGGCATACCGCTCCCGGTTCTCTGGGGCCTGCTCGCGTTCATCACGAACTACATCCCGAACATCGGTTTCGTCATCGGACTCATCCCGCCCGCGCTGATCGGACTCCTGCAGGGCGGGCCGAAGCTGATGATCGCCGTCATCGTGGTCTACAGCGTCGTCAACGTCGTGATCCAGTCGATCATCCAACCGAAATTCGTCGGCGACGCCGTCGGGCTGTCGGTGACGTTGACGTTCTTGTCGTTGGTCTTCTGGTCGTGGGTGCTCGGACCCCTGGGCGCGATCCTCGCGATCCCGCTGACGCTGATGGCCAAAGCGTTGTTGGTCGACATCGACCCGGCCACCAGGTGGGTCGACGTCCTCGTCTCGAGCGGGCCGCCGCCCGAACCCGAGAAGTCGACCGCGTCGCCGCCTGCGCCGGAGACCGACGGGCCCGAACTCGTGGAAGGATCGCCTCACAAGGACGAGAAATCACCCGAGGAGTGAGAGCGATGGGCTACCCGCAGGATGCGCTGGCCGACGAGGAAGAATTGCTGCTGCATCACCACCCTCACTGGAAGATGCTGGTTCTGCCCGCTCTCACGTTCATCGCCGTCACCGCTGTTGCAGGGTTCGCGATCGGCGTCATCTCGGCACGTCTCGACGGAACCGCTGCGACCGTCGCATCGATCGTCACCGCGGTGATCTGGGTGATCGTCGTCGGCTGGAGATCCGTCGCTCCGCTGATCAGCTGGCAGTGCACGCACTTCATCGTCACCGATCGCCGAGTTCTGGTGCGGCAGGGCGTCATCACCCACTCGGGCATCGACATTCCGATGGGTCGCATCAGCAACGTGCAGTTCCGTCACGGGCTGGTCGACCGCATGCTCGGAACAGGCACCCTCATCATTGCCTCCGCGTCCGACGACCCACTGGAGTTCGACGACATCCCACAGGTGCAGCGTGTGCACTCCCTGCTCTACCAGCAGGTGTTCGACTCACTGGAGGTCCGGCGCGATGCCGTGTACGCCGACGAGCCGAACGACGGCGACGATGTCGACGGGGCTGTCAAGCGCGGGTGGCGTGCGGGGCGACGCCGATAGCCCCCTCGTCCCGTTCGCCGGAATACACCGTTCTCACAGAATCGAACCGTAGGCTTGCATTCGTGACCGATGTGCTCTTGGCAGAAGACGACGAAGCTATCGCGGCCCCGCTCTCGCGCGCCCTCACCCGTGAGGGCTACACGGTGACGGTCGAGCAGACCGGTCCTGCCGCGTTGCAACGAGCACTCGACGGCAACTACGACCTGTTGATCCTCGACCTCGGTCTGCCCGGCATGGACGGTCTGGAAGTGTGCCGTCAGGTGCGCGCGAACAAATCCGAACTCGCGGTGCTCATGCTCACCGCGCGTACGGACGAGGTCGACTTCGTCGTGGGGCTCGACGCGGGCGCCGACGATTACGTCGGAAAGCCTTTCCGGCTCGCGGAATTGATGGCCCGAGTCCGGGCACTGCTGCGCCGACGCGGCCCCGGCGAGGACTCGCCTGTCGAGGTCGGATCGATCAGGCTCGAGCCGGCTGCCCGACGCGTTCTCGTGGGCGGCACCGAGATCTCGCTCGCCAACAAGGAATACGAACTGCTGAAGGTTCTGCTCGACCATGCGGGTCAGGTCGTCTCCCGCGAGACCATCCTGCGCGAGGTGTGGGGCGACGCCGAACTGCGCGGCTCGAAGACTCTCGACATGCACATGTCGTGGCTACGCCGGAAGATCGGCGACGAAGGGCCCGTTGCAGAGCGTCGAATCGCCACGGTCCGTGGCGTCGGGTTCCGCATCAACAACGACTAGAAGAAGCACATGCGTCGCCGCATACTGCAGTCGATCCTGGCCGTCGTCATCATCACGGCCCTTCTGCTCGGTCTGCCCCTGATGTACACCGCGTGGCTGTGGGTCGAGGATTTCACTCGCGACGACCTGCAGCGCCGACTGGACAGGATGGCGTCGGAAATCCTGTCTCAGGAAGCAGACACCGGCATGGTCCAGGGTGAGCTCGACATCGGCTCGCTGCGTCTGGCCATCCCGCAGGGTGGCCGGCTCGTCGTCGTGTATCCGACGCCTCAGGACGCGGCGTCGCGCGTCGACATCGGTGAGTCGTTCGTCCCGCGTCCGCTCGTCGAGTCGCTGTCGATGGGAACGTCCGGTTCGTTGCGCCTCGAAGTGCCGTCGGACGACATGCGAACGCTGCAGAAGCAAGCCGTCGGCGCGGTCGGTCTTCTCGTGTTGGCCTCGATCCTGACCGGCACTGCCATCGCCGTGCTGACAGCGAAACGCTTGTCCGACCCGCTACGTGACGTCGCGGGCCGCGCGGCTCGCCTCGCCGAGGGCGACTTCCGTCCCGATTCGACGCGGCACGGCATCGCCGAACTCGATCGCGTGTCCGACGTGCTCGACGCGGCGACAGTCGAGATCGCGGGCAGGCTTCAGCGCGAGCATGCGCTCGTGGCCGACGTGTCGCACCAGCTACGCAGTCGTCTGACGGCGGTGCGGCTGCGCCTCGACGAGCTGTCGACGCACCACGACCCCGACGTCGTCGGCGAGGCCGAGGAAGCGATGGCTCAGGTCGACCGGCTCACCTTGGCGATCGACGAACTGGTCCGTTCGTCCCGCAGCGACGGTGCGCCCGGCGCACAGGAGGTCCCCGTCATCGCCGAACTTTCCGGCGTGGTCGGGGAGTGGCAACCGAACTTCGACGACGTGGGTCGCACTCTCGTACTCAAGGGTGACGCAGAACTGACGGCATCGGTGACCGGATCTCGTCTCCGCGAAGCGGTGTCGGTGCTCGTCGACAACGCGCTGTCCCACGGCGGTGGCACCTGCACGGTGGCGGTACGGCTCGTCCCGGCACTCGAGACTGCCGAACGCAGGCGCGAGCCGCTGGTGTGCGTCGAGGTGTCCGACGAAGGGGCAGGCGTCAGCGACGAACTCGCGCCGCACATCTTCGACCGTGGCTTCTCGGGTGCCGGTTCGACCGGCGTCGGATTGGCGTTGGCGCGTGCGCTCGTCGAAGCAGACGGAGGGCGACTCGAACTGCAGCGGCGCAAGCCGGCGCTGTTCTCGGTGTTTCTCCCGGCGTTTCGCGAGTCGGTGATGCGCAGCGGGCCGACTCAGGTGAGGGAGCCGCGTTAGCGGTGGCTCAGCTGTGGCCGAGTTGTTCCTCGGCTGCTTCCTCGGGCGTCGGGTCGTAGTCGGTGGACCCGGCGGCCGCGCCGCGAGCGTTCTCGTCCGGAAACGCGAACTTTCGCAGTGCCCAGAAGCGGAAGGCCATCTGCAACAGGTTGCCGATGATGTAGTTGAGCACGAAGTCGAGAATGACCAGCATCGTCAGGCTGGTGTGACCTTCGCGAATGTCGAAGAGATTGTTGGCGATGAAGAGCGGTGCAGCGGCGAGGATCACACCGATACCGCTGATCGCGAAGAACAGAAGTGCCTCGTGATGACGTTCGCGACCGCCGCGGTTCTTGAACGCCCACTCACGGTTGAGGATGTAGCTGAGAATGGTCGCCATGACGCCGGAGATGACCTTGGCGACCACGGGTTTGGGCTCGAGGATCGTCAGACTGAGCGAGTAGAAGATCGCCAGGTCGAAGACCATGGTGGTACCGCCGACGATGGCGAACTTGATGAGTTCGCTGTGACGAATCGCGAGGTCCCGAACCGGTCCGGGCAGGCGATGAATCACATTGTCGATCAGAGGCACAACGAAGGAGTCTACGAAACGTAGTGCGATTCGAGCGAACCGGCGCGCAGATCATCAGCGATCTCTCAGAGAGTCGCGGGGGACTGGTGCCTGCCGGACACCGCTCGCATGACACGATAGGAAGCCGTGACTGGTCAATCTCCGCGCCCCACTCCTCCACGCTCGTCGACGACCGGTATGCCCGTCGTCACGATGATCGGCGGGGGACAGCTCGCGCGCATGACGCATCAGGCTGCGATCGAACTCGGCCAGACTCTGCGCGTTCTGTCGGCCGGTGCCGACGAGCCGGCGGCCCAGGTCAGCGCCGACGTCGTTCTCGGCCATCACGACGACTTGAACGCGTTGCGATCGGCCGCGACCGGATCCAACGCGTTGACGTTCGACCACGAGCACGTTCCGACCGAGCACCTCGACGCACTCGTCGCCGAGGGTGTCAACGTGCAGCCGCCGCCGACGGCGTTGATCTACGCGCAGGACAAGTTGAAGATGCGTCGCAAGCTCGGTGAGCTGGGCGCCCCCATGCCCGCGTTCGCGGAGATCACGTGGGCCGGTGACGTGACGAAGTTCGGTGACGAACACGGCTGGCCCGTCGTCATCAAGTCCATCCGCGGCGGATACGACGGCCGCGGCGTCTGGATGCCGGCGGACTCGGACGAAGCCGAACAGATCGTGCAGCGGCAGCTCGACCTCGGCGTTCCGCTGATGGTCGAGGAGAAGGTCGATCTCGCCCGTGAGCTTTCGGCGATGGTCGGACGGTCGCCGTTCGGTCAAGGTGCCGCCTGGCCCGTCGTCGAGACGGTGCAGCGGGACGGGCAGTGCGCCGTCGTCATCGCGCCCGCGCCCGCGCTCGACGAGGACGTTGCACTCGACGCCGAGCGGCTCGCGCTCGGGCTGGCCGCGGAACTCGGCGTCGTCGGCGCCATGGCGGTCGAGCTGTTCGAGACGAAGGACGGCAAGATCCTCGTCAACGAACTCGCGATGCGCCCCCACAATTCCGGGCACTGGAGCATGGACGGTTGCCGCACATCGCAGTTCGAGCAGCACCTGCGAGCCGTGCTCGACTACCCGCTCGGCGACACGACGCCGTTGGCCCCGGTCACCGTCATGGCCAACATTCTCGGCGCTCCCGAGGCGCCCGAGATGTCGATGGACGAACGCCTGCACCACCTGTTCGCACGCATGCCCGACGCCAAGGTGCACCTGTACGGCAAGGGCGAACGCAAGGACCGCAAGATCGGACACGTCAACGTGCTCGGAGCGGCGAAGGGCAGCCTGAGCGACGCCGAATACGTTGCCGCAGTGCGCGAGAAGGCAGAGCGTGCGGCGCACTGGATGTCGCACGCCGTATGGACCGACGGATGGGATCCCCACAGCAATGACTGACGCAGGACAGGGCCCGCAGGTCGGCCTGATCATGGGCAGCGACTCCGACTGGCCGGTCATGGAGGCCGCCGCAGAAGCGTTGGCCGAGTTCGATATTCGATTCGAGGTCGGCGTCGTGTCGGCGCACCGCACGCCCCAGCGCATGCACGACTACGCGACGAGCGCTGCCTCGCGTGGCCTGCAGGTCATCATCGCGGGCGCAGGCGGTGCTGCGCATCTGCCCGGCATGGTCGCGTCGGCGACGCCGTTGCCGGTCATCGGTGTTCCCGTTCCGTTGAAGTACCTGGACGGAATGGATTCACTGCTGTCGATCGTCCAGATGCCCGCGGGCATCCCGGTGGCGACGGTGTCGATCGGCGGTGCGCGCAACGCCGGACTGCTTGCCGCGCGCATCCTCGGCGCGAGCGATCCGGCGCTGCGCGCGCGCATCGAGCAGTTCCAGGCCGGTCTCGAACAGATGGTCCTGGAGAAGGACGAAGCGCTACGCGCGAAGCTGCTGGGATAGCTGCGCTGCGCGCCTGTGCGTGAACAGTCGCAACGGAGGCCAACTATGCACGCACGGGTGCGGAGCGCATCACGCGGCAGCATCGGATCGCTCGTCGCGACCTACGTCGCGCTCGGCTATGCCCGCCTGTGGCGCGGGAAGATCGCGTTCGACGACGACCACCGTCTGTTCGTCGCGTCGGGCATGCGCGGTGGATTCGGCCGCGGCGGAACAACGATCGGCGGGGTCTATCTGACGCGCACCAACACCTCGCGCGCGGTGTTGCGTCACGAGAGTGTCCACGCCGACCAGTGGGCGCGCTACGGGGTGCTGTTCGCAGTCCGATACCTCGTCGAAGAGGTCAGGCATCCCGGCGCGTCGAACAAGTACGAAATCGAAGCCGGGCTGGGCGACGGTGGGTACAAAGGCAAGCCCCCGAGGTTCTAGCCCAGAGTCTTCGTGACTTTCTCGGTGGCAGTGCGCCGTTCGAGCTTCGAGGAGTCCGGGTTCGAGACCTGCACGAGCGACGCCCCGGCGACCAGCACCGACAGCAGACCGTCGATCAGCTCGTCGGGCGTGCCCCACGACAGCGACGACAGCACGCGGTCGCCTACCGCGAGCGAATGTGTTTCTGCCCGAGCACGAGCTGCAGCGAGGACCTCGTCGACCGGCCGGCCGGCCAGGGCCGGGCCGTCACCCGACGGACGGAACTGATCGCCGTGGACGCGTACCGACGTCGCATAGTCGGTGACGCCGACGGGAAGATCGGCGACCGGCTTGCCGAAAGCATCGAGGGACAGCGCGAGAATCTCCGGGATGTCGCCGGCGTCGTCGACCCGGTTACCGTGTACGAGAGCAACTTCCGCGTCGGGATCGGCAGTGAGTACCACCTCGGCGCCTGCCCACCATGCACCGAGCAGCACGGCCGCAGTCTGCCAATGAGCAGGCAACAACACGCTGACCTTCGCACCCGGCTGCAGCCCGATCTCGTCACGAAGCAGATTGGCGGTCTTGGCCGCCCAGTTCGCCAGCGTGACCGCGGAGACCTCGATGCGCTCACCGGTCGCGTCGTCGTAGAACGTCACGCGCGGACCCGCGGGATCCGTGCGGAGAATCGGGTCGAGCAGTTTCTCGGTCAGAGTCGCAGCCACGAGTGCCACCCTATCGGAGACGGTGCGATCGGCTCAGTTCACGCAGGCGGGGCCGGTCGAGCCCGCATCGATCGGGGGAGCAGGCGATTCACCGCCCGACGCGGCGAGCTGGTCGGTCGTCGTGGTCGTCGTCGTGGATCCGCCCGCGCCGGGGCCCGAGTAGTCCGACGCCAGGACGACTCGGACGGTGTCGTCGGTCAGCGTGTCGTCGGAGGTGATGTCGATCCCGCCGAGCGCGGCCGACACCGCCTTCGCGGCGTCGCTGTCGGGGTCGGCGGCCTGAACCGTGCTGGTGGACACCGATGTTCCCTCGTAGTTGCCGACGGTTCCGTTGCCGTAGCCCAGCGATCCGAGCGAACTCGCGACGCCGTTGGCGAGTCCGTCTATGCCGCTGTCGTTGGCGACGTCGACGGTCACCGACGACGGATCGATCTGGGGCGCTTCGGGTTCCGTCGTCGACTCCGGCTCGTCCGCGGTGCCGTCGAGCAGTCCTTCGACGTACTTCTTCACGGCGGCGGGATCGACCTCGACGATGGACTCGCCGTACTCGGTCGAGCCGTTGATGTCGACGGCGGGGATGGTCTCGAACTTGACCTTGCCACCGGCGAGGTCCTGCAGCCGCGTCGCGAATTGCAGTATGTCCCAATCGGAGTCGAGGACGACCGACCGCTGCACCGCGGCGCTCAGCTGACCCAACTTGGACGGGTTGCTGAGCGTCTTCGCGCTCAGCACGCTGCGCACCAGCGAGGCCATGAACACCTGTTGCCGCACGATGCGATCGAGGTCGCCGCGGGGCAGACCGTGCCGCTGGCGGACGAAGCTCAGTGCATCGGAGCCGGACAGGGTCTGTTCTCCCGCAGGGAAATTCGCACCGGACATCGGTTCGTCGACGGGCGCGTTCAAACAGACGTCGACGCCGCCCACGGCATCGGTGAGAAGAACGAACCCGAGCAGACCGACCTCCGCGTAATGGTCGACGGTGATGCCGGTCAGGTCGGCCACCGACTCGATCAGTGCCTCGCGGCCGGCTTCGGTGGACTGGGTCTCCGCGTCGGAGTCGGACACGCCCTGATTCACCAGTTCCAGGCGCTTGTTCTCCTTCGTCGCACCGTACGCGGCGTTGATCTTCGACTTGCCGATACCGGGCACCTCGACGTAGGAGTCACGCGGTATCGAGATCGCCGTGGCCGACGAGCCGTCGTTGGGGACGCGGATCAGCACGATCGTGTCGGTGTTCGACGCCACCTCCTCGCCTGCACGCAAGGAGTCGAGCTCGCTCTGCGACAACGCGTTGCCGTGCGCGTCGGTGCGGCTGTCGGTGCCGACCATCAGAATGTCGACGGCGCCGTCCGCGCCGCCGCCGAGGCCGAGAGCGCCCGCGGACGCGATGTTCGATCGAAGGCTGTCGACGCTGCGCCACGCGAATCCGGTGACCACGAGGACCACGACCGACACGGCGGCGACGAGAACCTGTGGCGGTTTGAGCCTGCTCGCCCCTGTGGTCCCCGAGAGTGGGGCGGCGTCGCGCCGAGGCCTGCGTACCCGTTCGGCGCGTGAGTCGGGGCGTCCGGGCGCACCGGGCGCACCGGGCTCGCCTGCATCGCTGCGCCTGCGGGATTCACCGCGCACTCGAGATTCACCGCGTCCTCGAGATTCACCGCGTCCACGAGGCTCGCTGCGTCGCACACGGGAGCGTGGATCTCTCCCCGACGCATCTGACTCTCGTGACACCTGGTGACCTCTTTCGTTCGGCGTTTCCTCCGTCGTCCCGAGGAACCAGGCTACTTGTGAAATCTCACTGCTTCGCTCAGGCAGCGACGGCGTGCCACACTTTGCAACTGTGGTGAACATCCTTGTGACCGGTGCCGGGGGACAGTTGGGACGTCAGGTGGTGGCCCTCGCAGGCGATCGCAGTGATGTCGATCGCGTGATCGGGGTGACCAGCGGCGACCTGGACATCACCGACGCGACGTCAGTAGCCGACGCCGTCGAACCCGGGTCGGTGGTCGTCAACTGCGCGGCGTACACCGCCGTCGACGCCGCCGAGACGGACTTCGAGCGCGCACTCGCCGTCAACGCGCACGGGCCGAGAAATCTCGCGGAGGCCTGCGCGCGGGCATCGGCGACGCTGATTCACGTGTCCACCGATTACGTGTTCGACGGGAGCGCCGACGCCCCGTACGAGACCGACGCCGCCACCGGACCCCGCAGCGCCTACGGCCGAACGAAGCTCGCGGGGGAGCATGCCGTCCTGCGCGCGTTGCCGTCGGCGTCCGTCGTTCGTACCGCCTGGGTGTACACCGGCGACGGCGCGGACTTCGTGTCGACGATGCGACGTCTGGAACGCGAGCGCGAGACGGTGACCGTCGTAGACGATCAGACCGGATCACCCACCTACGCACGTGACCTGGCCGGCGGACTGCTCGAACTGGCGACGGCGCCGCGCCCGGCCGGGCCGATCCTCCATCTCACCAACTCGGGCACGGCGACGTGGTACGACCTGGCACGCGCGGTCTTCGCAGGCGTCGGAGCCGACCCCGACCGTGTGAGGCCGTGTTCGAGCGCCGAGTTCGTCCGTCCGGCTCCGCGGCCCAGCTACTCCGTGCTGTCCGGGGCGGAATGGGAGCGGGCAGGGCTGACACCGCTCCGCGACTGGCGTGACGCTCTGGACGACGCTCTCCGCGCGGTCGGCGCCCGGGCCTGACACGGAGCTACCGCTAGTCTTGCCGCGTGAGTTCCAAGCTGGCCGTCGTGACGGTGACCTATTCGCCCGGTAAATACCTGGACCAGTTCCTCGAGTCCCTGGACACGGCAACGGACGAGAAACCGCTGGTCATCATGGCCGACAACGGCTCGACCGACGGCAGTCCCGAAGCCGCTGCGGTCAAGTACCCGCACGCCAGGCTGTTCCGGACCGGCGCGAATCTGGGCTACGGCGGAGCGGTCAATCGTGCCGTCGCGGAGATCGACGACAGTGTCGAGTTCATCGCCGTCGTCAACCCGGACGTCAAGTGGCACCCCGGTGCGCTCGACGGTCTGCTCGAGGCCGCGGAGCGCTGGCCGCGGGCCGGTGCGCTCGGCCCGCTGATTCGCGAACCCGACGGCAGCCGCTACCCGTCCGCACGCGCGGTGCCGAACCTGACGTCGGGTGCGGGGCATGCGTTGCTCGGAAAGATCTGGGCCGGGAATCCGTGGACGCAGCAGTACCGACAGGACAACGAAGCTGTGACCGAGCGAACAGTGGGCTGGCTGTCCGGCTCGTGCCTTCTGCTCAGACGCGCCGCATTCGACTCCGTGAACGGGTTCGATTCCCGTTATTTCATGTATATGGAGGACGTCGACCTGGGCGACCGGCTCGGAACGGCCGGATGGCTGAATGTATATGTGCCGAGCGTGGAAGTCACCCATTCCAAAGGCCATGCAGCAGGCAGACATCCGGAGTTGATGCTCCCGGCGCACCACGCGAGCGCTTATCGATTTCAGGCAGATCGTAACCCGCATCTGTGGCAAGCTCCCCTACGATGGGCGCTACGCGCCGGATTGGCCGTGCGCTCGAAGGTGGTTGTGGCTGCGGCACTTCGACAGCGACAGATCGACGACAAGAGAGAGGCCGATGATGTCAGCTGAGGCGGGAAGTAACACTGACGCCGTTATCCTGGTAGGCGGCAAGGGGACTCGGCTTCGGCCGCTGACCCTGTCGGCTCCGAAGCCCATGCTTCCCACGGCAGGTCTGCCGTTCCTGCACCATCTGTTGGCTCGCATCAAAGATGCGGGTATCGACCACGTCGTGCTCGGCACGTCGTTCAAAGCCGAAGTCTTCGAAGAGCATTTCGGGGACGGCTCGTCGCTCGGCATGGAGATCGAGTACGTCACCGAAACGGAACCGATGGGAACCGGCGGTGGCATCAGGAACGTGCTGCCTCGCCTCCGTGCGGACAACGTCATGGTGTTCAACGGCGACGTCCTGGGCGGCACCGACCTCACCGCAGTGTTGGACACTCACCAGCGCACCGAAGCCGATGTGACGCTCCATCTCGTTCGCGTCGGTGATCCTCGTGCGTTCGGTTGCGTCCCGACGGACGAGGACGGCCGCGTCACGGCGTTCCTCGAGAAAACTCAGGATCCGCCGACCGATCAGATCAACGCCGGCTGCTACGTCTTCCGTCGCGAGATCATCGAGAAGATTCCGCACGACCGTCCCGTGTCGGTCGAGCGTGAGGTCTTCCCAGCACTGCTCGCCGAGGACAAGCGCGTCTACGGGCACGTCGACACCGCGTACTGGCGTGACATGGGAACGCCCGAGGACTTCGTCAAAGGCTCCTCGGATCTCGTGCGCGGCATCGCGCCGTCGCCCGCGCTCACCGGTACGCGCGGGGAATCGCTCGTGCACCCGAGCGCAGGCGTCGCACCCGGTGCGTTGCTGATCGGTGGCACGGTCGTCGGCCGCGGCGCGGAGGTCGGAGCGGGTGCCCGCCTGGACGGCGCGGTCGTCTTCGACGGCGCAGTGGTCGAAGCCGGTGCGGTCGTGGAGCGATCCATCATCGGTTTCGGTGCCCGCATCGGACCTCGCGCGCTCGTGCGAGACGGTGTCATCGGCGACGGTGCCGACATCGGCGCACGCTGCGAGCTACTGCGCGGCGCCAGGGTGTGGCCGGGCGTAAAGCTCCCCGACGGTGGAGTCAGGTTCTCCACCGACGTCTAACGTTTCTCCGCGAGTCCGACGAGATGGGCGATCGTGTCCGCCTCGGCGGACTCGGGGAGAGCGTCGACCGGCCACCACCGCAGATCGGTCGACTCCTCGCTGCGCACCGCCCGAGCACCTTCCGGCGCGCGCACCAGGAATCGCAGGTCGAGGTGACGCGTCGGCTTCCCCAGCGAGCACGTGATGGGATGTGTGTGCGCGGAGAGCAAGTGCGCGTCGATGTCCAGATCGCCGATACCGGACTCTTCGCGTGCCTCCCGTAGCGCCGCGTCGACGACGGAGCTGTCCGACTCCTCGCAGTGACCGCCGAGCTGGATCCACCGTCCGACTCGCGGATGCAGCGTCAGCAGAACGTTCTTTCCCGACGCGTCCAGCACCAACGACGAGGCGGTGATGTGTCCCGCCTCGTTGGCGCGCATGCACCCGTTCGGATTGCTGGCAAGGAACGCGAGCATCGTGTGACGGAGCGAATCCTCGTGCCACGCCTCGGTGTTCCATGCGTTCAGTACGTCGACTGCCGAATCGTGCAGTGCGAGAGCCTCATCGGTGACGGACACGTCAGATCTCCATCAGTTCGTTTCCGGGCGTGCGGGGGTCGCGCGGTGTCAGTTCCTCCTGTGGATGCCCGATCGCGATGGCGCCCATGGCTTTCCAGTCCGCCCGCAGACCCAGCTCGGTACGGACGAGGTCGGAGGCGAAGATGGTCGAGCCGACCCAGCAGCTTCCGAGGCCGCGGACCGCGAGCGAGACCAGAAGTCCCTGCACGGCCGCACCGACCGCGACCGTGAACATGGTGTCCTCGGCGCGGGTGCGGCGTTCGTCGGGATAGGAGTGCGCACCGTCCGGCACACAGAACGGAATGACCAATTCCGGAGCGTCGAACAGGATGTCTCCGCGGGAGGTGCGCGTCTCGATGCGCTCCTCGGACCACCCGTCGGCGCGTAGATCCTGCTTCCACTTCTCCTTCATCTCGCCGAGCAACCGGGCACGAAGCGCGGGCGTTCGCACCCACACGAAGCGAACGGGATGCGTGTGATGCGGTGCGGGTGCGGTCAACGCGTCGCCGACGGCATCTCTGATGTCGTCGGCGTTCACGGGCTCGTCGGTGAACGACCGGACCGAACGACGCAGCAGCAGTGCGTCGCGCCTGCCCTTGTCGATCGACTCGGCGGTACCGAGCCAGAACAGGTCCTCCTCGCCCGGTCTGACGAGGTCACGTGCGACGGAACCGTCGTCCATGGGTGCGAGACCGCGAACGACGGCGACCGGGACCGAACCGAGCTTGCCCTTGACGAGGTCTCCGGCTGCGGCGATCTCGTCGGCGACCGCCACTTCGGTGACGACGAGTTCGTTCCCTTGGCTGTCCTCGGCGCCCGCGTACGCGTGGACGACGGCGAGTCCGGCGGCTCCGATCGCGACGTCGGTCTGACCGATGCGCCACGCCCTACCCATCGTGTCGGTGACGACGACGGCGACGGTCACACCGAGCGAGCCGACGAGTGCGGATCTCAACGCTGCCGCACTCGCATCCGGATTCTCAGGCAGCAGAGCGAGTTCCGCGCGATCGACGTTCGATCCGTCGATTCCCGACGCCGCCTGCACGATCCCGAGTCGGTTCTCGGTGATGAGCGTGCGGCCCTTGCGTGCGACGACGCGTACTGCTTCCTGATCGACGAGGCGGCGTCGGGCGGCGTCCCTCTCGTCCGGATCGATCGGCGCGTCGACCAGTCGGCCCTCGACCTTGGAGAACACCTTGCTCGTCACGACAAGGACGTCGCCGTCGCGAAGCCAGGGGGCGCTGCGGGCGATCGCGCCCGCGAGGTCGTCGCCCGGTCGGAACTCGGGAAGACCCGGTACCGGGATGACCTCGATGCGGCCGCCTGGTGAATGGTCCTGCGGCACTGAAGAATTCACAGGTCCACCCCCGCGCAGTGCAAGGCGGCTGCAGCCATCCGTGCGGTCGTCTCGGGATCGGTCATCAACAGTGGAACACTGCGGACGTCGACGCCTGGAATCGTTGCCGTGTCGGTCGAGTGAATCAACCAGCCGTCGAGGATTCCCGTGTCCGACCGTGCACCGTAATACTTTCCGACGGCTTCCGCGGTGGTCTCGACGTCGATCACGGACAAGCATTCGTCGGCCATTCCGCGCAGCGGTTTGTCGTCGACGATGGGGGACAGGCCGACTACTTTCGCAGCCGTCGTGCGCAACGCGCTGCGAATGCCGGGCACCGCGAGAATCGCTCCGACGCTCACGACGGGATTCGACGGCGCGAGGATCACGGCATCCGCGTCGGCGATCGCCTCGAGCACTCCCGGTGCGGGACTTGCCTGTTCGGCCCCGATGTGCGCGAAGCTGTGTGTCTCGATCTGTGCGCGGTAGCGAACCCACCACTCCTGGAAGTGAATTGCGCGGTGCGATTCACCGCTCGGATCCTCGGGATCGGTGACGACGACGTGCGTCTCGCTTCGGTCGTCGGTCACCGGCAGTAGACGCAACCCCGGCTTCCATCTGTTGCAGAGAGCTTCGGTGACGGCCGACAACGGGTATCCGGTGCGCAACATTCTGGACCTGATGAGATGCGTCGCGATGTCACGGTCACCGAGGCCGAACCAATCCGGGTCGGCTCCATAGGCGGCGAGTTCGTCTCGTGCATGCCACGTTTCCGCGACGCGGCCCCATCCGCGCTCGGTGTCGATCCCGCCGCCGAGCGTGTACATGCACGTGTCCAGATCGGGGCAGATGCGCAACCCGTGCATCCACACGTCGTCACCGACATTGACGATCGCGGTGATCTCGTCGTCCTCCCCGAGAAGGGATTTCACACCCTGCAAGAACCGGGCTCCGCCCACGCCTCCGACCAAGACAGTAACTTTCACAAGGTCGAAGCCTAGGCCGTGCGCGTGAACCGTGGGTAGGCGAGTGCCTCGTGGATCGAGTCCGGCGCTCGCTCCACGCGCGAACACCTGCGACACGCTGACGACGCTCGCCGATTCGGGGAGGGTGCCGAATTCGAGCCGAAGATGGTATTGGAATATCGTCGATCAGCTTGACCGCAGCGGTGTCCGGCGTGTCTAATCACATGTATGTCATTCCACGATCGTTCGACGAATTTCGTTGGAGTGGCCCTGGATTCGAACACGCGTTCCCATGTGGCGGCATCGCGTCGGGACGTGTAGTAAAGGTCGAGGGTTCGTTGGGTGGCAGCGAATACCGGCGCGGGGCAAGGTATTCGGAACCGACCGAATTTTCTGCGCTATTCGAAGGTGAGGAGGCGGAAGCGATGTACGACCAGCACGTGACACGTGAAACACGGGGCGAAACCGGTGCTCACCTCAGCGCAGTCAACCACGCGCCGCAGACCGATTCCGAAGCAGGCGCAGCATCACGCGGCTGCGACGACAACATGATCGACATCTCGATCGGCACGACCGCCGACGCAGGTGCGGACGCCACCTCGGTGTCCGTGGCTCCGTCGCCGGACGTGACGCCGGTCGACGCGGGCGCCGCGTATCTCGCGGCCGCGGTGATCGACGAAAGCGATTCTGCGGCAACCGATTCGATTGACGATGACGGAGCCGAAGACGGAGGCGACGACGACCTCGTCGACTTCGACGGTGACGAGATCTCGTCGCGCGCACCGGAGAAGCCGCTTCTGAGTCTGATCGCCGGCTTCGATCAGATGTTCGAGGAGATCGAGGATCAGTGGCAGGAGCGTGCACTGTGCGCTCAGACCGATCCCGAAGCGTTCTTCCCGGAGAAGGGTGGATCCACTCGCGAGGCGAAGCGCATCTGCCTCGGCTGTGAGGTCAAGGGCGAGTGCCTCGAATACGCGCTGGCGAACGACGAGCGCTTCGGAATCTGGGGTGGACTGTCCGAGCGCGAGCGTAGAAGGCTCAAGCGCGGCATCGTCTGATCAGCCGCCGACCGTCGGCGGGGCCTACATGTCGTCGTCGAATTCCGGGTCGACGACCTCGGGTTCGACGCCGAGGTAGGTTGCGACCTGTTCGACCAACACCTCGTAGAGCAGATCCTCTAGATCCTCGGGGTGCTGGGCGCGACGTTCGAGTGGGCGTCGAAAAAGAACGATCCGGGCGCGTGTCGTCTCTCCGCGCCGGTCTATTCCTGCGGGCACCAGCCGCGACAGCGGAACCGGCCCCTCTGCCACCACCTCCGGTGGCCAATCGATCGAGTCCGGGTCGATCGCTCTTATCTTCGGGACCTCGTCGACCGCGATGTCGAGACGTTCGAGGCGTTCGTGCAGTCGGTGGTCGATGCGTGCGAACGCCTCGAGCACGGCACGATCGAAGCGGTCGGCGCGTGTGCGATGGCCCGGCAGATCCGGGGGGATAATCGGTCCGCGGATCCCGCGACCGCGTCGTTCGGCGGATCGTGATGTGTGTCCGGAACCCGTTCTGGCCATACCGTGAGGTTATCTTCGGTGATTCGCGGTGTGTCGAGGGGTCGGCCGGAGCGGGGGAGGTAGTCTCTCGCATGTGAGATCACTGCGTGGATGCTGCCGACCGGGGTGTAGTCGTTCGGCCGTTGCGACGCTCACGTATGTCTACTCCGATTCGACCGCGGTCGTCGGACCTCTCGCCACCGTGGACGAGCCGCATTCGTGGGACCTGTGTGAAGTGCATGCCTCGACCACGACGGCTCCGAAGGGCTGGGAGCTCGTCCGCTACGAGGGCGGTTACTCCTCCACCTCGCCCGACGAGGACGATCTGACCGCTCTCGCCGAGGCCGTCCGCGAGGCCGGCCGCGGCGATCGCCCGCGTACGGACGAGGTGAGCACTCAGTCCGAGGGGCGCCATGCTCGTCGAGAGGACTCCGAGGATCGACCGACGCCGCCGCCCGCGCGCACGGGTCGCCGCGGACATCTGCGCGTACTGCCGGACCCGACGTCCTGACCTGACTTCGCTGCGTCTCTGCTCGCCGCCAGTTGTTCTGCGCGAGCGTGTTTCGCATACTTTCGATCACAACTCGGTGAGTTCGACGCGCCCCGTTCGCCCGGTTGTGGAAGATTCGTGATCGAGTTCGATGTTTAGATCGAGTTCGATCGTCGCATCCAATTCTGGACCGTTCGCCCCACCCACATCACGAGGAGTCGTTCGTGGCACGAACTACCGAGTCCGTCAACGCGGTCATCAAGGCTTACGACGTGCGAGGGGTGGTGGGTGAGCAGATCGACGTCGAGTTCGTACGTGACGTCGGTGCAGCATTCGCCAGATTGGTGCGGGACGGCTCGACCGACCGCGTCGTCGTCGGCCACGACATGCGTCCTTCGTCTCCCGAATTGTCACGGGCGTTCGCCGAGGGCGTCACCGCGCAGGGATTGGATGTCGTCCTGATCGGACTGGCGTCGACGGACCAGCTGTACTTCGCATCCGGTCTTCTGGAGTGCCCCGGTGCGATGTTCACCGCCAGCCACAATCCCGCGCAGTACAACGGCATCAAGTTGTGCCGAGCCGGCGCGAAGCCCGTCGGTCAGGACAGCGGCCTGGACAAGATCAAAGCCGAACTGGTCGACGGCATCCCCGCCTACGAAGGTGAGCCGGGAACGATATCGGAGCGCGACGTTCTCGACGAGTACGCGGCGTTCGTGCGTGAACTGGTCGACCTGACGAAGGTGTCCGGCGTCAAGATCGCGGTCGACGCTGCCAACGGCATGGGCGGACACACGGTTCCAGCGGTTCTGGGGTCGCTGCCCGTCACCGTCGAACCGCTGTACTTCGAGCTCGACGGAACCTTCCCGAACCACGAAGCCAACCCGCTCGATCCCGAGAACCTGAAGGATCTGCAGAAGTTCGTCGTCGAGACGGGCGCCGACATCGGACTCGCGTTCGACGGTGACGCGGACCGGTGCTTCGTCGTCGACGAGAAGGGCGATCCGGTGTCTCCGTCCGCGGTGACGTCGCTCGTTGCCGAACGCGAGCTCGCCAAGGAGCCCGGCGCGACGGTCATCCACAACCTGATCACGTCGCGCGCTGTGCCGGAACTGGTCACCGAGCTCGGTGGCACGCCCGTACGCACCCGCGTCGGCCACTCGTTCATCAAGCAGCAGATGGCCGAAACCGGAGCGATCTTCGGTGGCGAGCACTCGGCGCACTACTATTTCCGCGATTTCTGGGGTGCGGATTCCGGCATGCTTGCCGCGCTGCACGTGCTGGCCGCGCTGGGCTCGCAGGACCGTCCCCTGTCGGAGCTGATGCAGTCCTACGAGACGTACGCGGCGTCGGGCGAGATCAACTCGACGGTCGCCGACGCAGCCGAACGAACCGCCGCTGTGCTCGACGCGTTCGCCGATCGCACCAGCGCAGTCGATCGCTTGGACGGCGTCACCGTCGACCTGAAAGACGGTGCCTGGTTCAATCTCCGTGCGTCAAACACCGAGCCACTGCTGCGGCTGAACGTCGAAGCCCGCACGAGCGAGGAGGTCGACGCATTGACCTCCGAGATACTCGGCGTGGTGCGAGCCTGACTGGAATAGTGAACGAGTAGATCGGACCGAAAGAGTGAACGAGCGAGTTCGACGAGGAGAGGACGGTGTCGACGGATCATGACTGCCGCGTCGCCCCTGTTCGATCTCGACGACTCCGACGCTCTGGTCGCCGCCGACGTCGACGGTGTTCTTCGTAGCGCAGCCCTGGCGGGAGCTCAGGCTCGGGCCACCTCGACCGCCGTCGTCGAATCGGTGTCCGATCGGCTGCGCGATCTGCGTCCCCGCAGCGTCGTGTTCGTCTGCGGCGACGGTAGAGCCGGACGGGCGGCATCCGTTCTCGTCGCCGCTCTCGGCTCGCGAATCGGAGTTCCGCTCGTGCACGCACCAGGGACACCGCCATGGGTGGGGCCCTTGGACGTCGTGCTCGTCAGCGGTGACGATGCGGGAGACCCGAGGCTCGCGGAGTCGACGGCGGCCGCGGTGCGACGCGGTGCCGAGACCGTGCTCGTGACGCCGGACGAAGGGCCGTTGCGGTCGGCGGCTGCAGGTCGAGCAGTGTTCGTTCCACCGAAAATCGCAGTGCGAGAACACAATACGATCATGCGTTATCTGGCTGCGGGTATCGCAGTCCTCGGCACTCTCGCCGACGGTGCCTACCGGCAGTTGCTGCCCGACCTCGACGTCGTGGCCGATCTCCTCGACGCAGAAGCGGCGCGGAATCACCCGACGCACGAGGTGTTCCACAACCCTGCGAAGTCCCTGGCGGCGCGAATTTCGGGGGCGCGGGTGGTACTGACCGGATCCAGTCCAGTGGCGGTCGAGATCGCCCGTCACGCCGGCGAGGTGTTGTTCCGAGCAGCGGGCGTCGTGAGCGCCACGGGAGAACTCGGCGACGTCGTGTTCGCCGCCGTCGCTGCCGGACGGTCTGCCGCCACCGACAGTGGCGCGTCGTACGACCCGTTGTTCCACGACGAGCAACTGGACGGGCCGCGACCCCAGCCACCGGTACGGGTGGTGGTGTGCTCCCCGCCGGACGCGGTCGCGCTGACGGAACGGCGGACCGCAGCAGTCCCGGACGCGCTCGTGTTGTCCGCGGACACCACGATGTTCGATCCGCGGACGTCCGGGTACTCCGAAGCCGGTCGGCGAGTGCCGGAGGACCGGACGCCCGACATCGAAGCCGTGAACCTGGGCGAACTGGGAGCTATGACGTTGTTGGCGACGCGGTTGGAAATGGCCGCCGCGTATCTACATGTGATGGGCGGTAGGTAGTGCATTTCCTGCACGGGGCAGTCAGGTCGTATGCGTGGGGGTCGCGGACGTCGCTCGCGGAGCTGCGCGGGCACACGGTGCCGTCGGAACATCCGGAAGCGGAGATCTGGCTCGGTGCCCATCCCGCCGATCCGGCACACGTCGGCGACGGTTCGTCGAAACAGTCGCTGCTGACGCGAATCGACGAGGACCCGGTACGCGAGCTGGGCGCCGATACCGCGGAGACGTACGAGGGACGGCTGCCGTTCCTGCTCAAGCTGCTCGCGGCGGACGAGCCCCTGTCGCTGCAGGCCCACCCGAGCGCCGCGCAAGCGAAGGAAGGCTTCGCGCGCGAGGAAGAACTGCGCGTCCCGATCGATTCGCCGGTCCGCAACTATCGCGACGCCAGCCACAAGCCCGAGCTGATCGTGGCGTTGACCGAATTCCATGCGCTCGCAGGCTTCCGGTGCCCACGGCAGACCGTGGAGTTCATGGATGCGCTCGGTGTCGAGGCGCTGTCCGTCTACCGTTCGCTGCTCGCCGACCAGCCCGATCAAGCCGGACTGCGCACCGTGTTCACGTCGTGGATCACCCTGCCCGGCCCCGCGCTCGATGCGTTGCTGCCCCTCGTGGCCGATGGTCTGGTCCAGTACCTGTCGACGCGCGCGCAGGAGGATGGGGGCAAGTTCGTCGCCGAGGCCAGGACGTTGCTCGAGCTCGGTGAGTCCTATCCGGGCGACGCGGGTGTTCTCGCGGCGATGCTGTTGAACCGTGTCACCCTGAACCCGGGGCAGGGTCTTTTCCTCGCTGCGGGCAACCTGCACGCGTACCTGTCGGGTACCGGTGTGGAGATCATGGCCAACTCCGACAACGTACTTCGAGGCGGTCTGACGCCCAAGCACGTCGACGTACCGGAATTGCTGCGCGTACTGGACTTCGAGCCGGCCGAGGTGACCGTGCTCGATCCGGCCCTCGATTCGGTCGAACTGCCCGTGCGCTACGACACTCCGGCCCCGGAGTTCGCTCTGTCCAGGTCGACGCTGGCCGACGGAAGCTCGGTGAAGCTGGACAGCGCAGGACCCCAGATAGTCTTGTGCACCGACGGTCGCGTCGCGCTCGACGACGGGAACACGGAGTTGATCCTCGAACGCGGCGCGTCGGTATGGGTACCGGCGGCGGATCCGGTGGTTGCGGTGCATGCCCGGTGGGGCGCGGCAGAAGTGTTCAGCGCCACAGTCGGCTAGCGTACGAGATGCACAACACATGAGTCTGCGCCAAGCAGAATTGTCGACAGGTGGAACACATGCATGAAGAGGGCGCCGGCAACTCGAAGCAGCCGGCACGCCGTTCCGGGATCTTCCGGACGAAGTCGGTCGAGCAGTCGATGCGCGACACCGACGAACCGGACACCAAGCTCCGGAAGGACCTCACGTCCTGGGACCTGACCGTGTTCGGTGTCGCGGTCGTCATCGGTGCGGGCATCTTCACCCTGACCGCGCGCACCGCGGGCAACGTCGCCGGTCCGTCGGTGTCTCTCGCGTTCGTGCTGGCCGCTGTCGCGTGCGGTCTTGCTGCCTTGTGCTACGCCGAGTTCGCGTCGACGGTTCCCGTGGCGGGCAGCGCGTACACGTTCTCCTACGCCACATTCGGCGAGTTCATCGCGTGGATCATCGGATGGGACCTCATCCTCGAGTTCGCGCTGGCGTCCTCGGTCGTCGCCAAGGGATGGTCGCTGTACCTCGGCGAGGTTCTCGGATCCGCGTCGCCGACGATCGAGATCGGGTCGCTGAACTTCGACTGGGGCGCACTGCTCATCGTGCTGATCATCACCGCGCTGCTGGCCACCGGTACCAAGCTCTCCTCGCGAGTGTCCTTCGTCATCACCGCCATCAAGGTCGCGGTCGTGCTTCTCGTGGTCGTCGTCGGTGCGTTCTACATCAAGACCGACAACTATTCGCCGTACATCCCGCCGTCCGAGCCCGGATCGACGGGTGAGGGTATTCACCAGTCTCTGTTCTCGTTCGTCACCGGGGCCGGTGGAAGCACGTTCGGCTGGTACGGCTTGCTCGCCGCCGCCAGCCTCGTCTTCTTCGCGTTCATCGGTTTCGACGTCGTCGCCACCACCGCAGAGGAGACGAAGCAGCCGCAGAAGGCCCTCCCACGAGGCATCCTCGGTTCGCTCGCGATCGTCACCGTTCTGTACGTCGCGGTCACCCTGGTCCTGACCGGCATGGTCAAGTACACCGAACTGGCGGGCGATTCCTCGACGCTGGCAACCGCATTCGAACTGAACGGCCTCACGTGGGCGAAGAACATCATCTCGTTCGGAGCGCTCGCCGGCCTGACGACCGTCGTCATGGTGCTCATGCTCGGACAGACGCGTGTGCTGTTCGCCATGTCGCGTGACGGTCTTGCTCCCCGTGGGCTCGCGCGGACCGGCCGACGCGGAACCCCCGTCCGTATCACCTTGCTGGTCGGGTTCGTCGTGGCCGTTCTCGCCGCGTTCTTCCCGATCGGCACGCTCGAAGAGATGGTCAACATCGGAACGCTCTTCGCATTCGTGCTCGTGTCCATCGGAGTGATCGTCCTGCGTCGAACCCGCCCGGATCTTCCGCGCGGATTCAAGGTTCCGTTGATGCCCGTCATTCCGATTCTCGCGGTCGTTGCATGCCTGTGGCTCATGATCAATCTGTCCGTCGAGACGTGGATCCGATTCCTCGTCTGGATGGCGATCGGCGTCGCGATCTACTTCCTGTACAGCAGGCGTAACGCCGAGAAGACGATCCGTGAGCGCGAGCAATCGATCGCTCAGGCGGCGCGCGAGTAGGTCGAGAACCGGATGACGGGACGGATCGTCGCGCTTCCAGCCGGTCGTACGGTTGTTATAAGCTTCCCGAACCAACCTTGAGTCGGATAACGAGGGGGTTCGCGTTGGGTGGGGTCGGCCAGGTGGGTGCATCCGTGGATGCACCCACCAGCAGCGTTTCAGTCGAACACGAGGTGCCGAGTGCATCGCTCCGTCGGCGCCGAGGCGTGAAACGGTACCTGTGGATGCTCGGCCTACTCGCTCCCGCGTCGGCGCTTCTTCCGTCACAGCTCGTGATGTGGACGGGCATGCCGATCTTCTGGTGGAGCGGCGTGATGATCTTCTTCGTCGTCATTCCGATCATCGATGCCCTCGCAGGCGAGGACGGTCACAATCCGTCCGACGACGACATCGAGTCGATGGAACAGGACCGGTACTACCGCTGGTGCACCTACCTGTTCCTGCCGGTTCAGTTCGTCACGCTGCTCGTCGCCTGCTGGATGTGGGCGTTCGGCGGGCTGACCGTCGTCGACAAGGTCGGCCTGGCCGTCACCGTCGGTCTCGTCGCGGGCACCGGCATCAATGCAGCCCACGAGCTGGGCCACCGCATCGAGCAGCACGAGCGATGGCTGGCGAAGGTCGCGCTGACGCAGACGTTCTACGGACACTTCTTCGTCGAGCACAACCGGGGCCACCACGTGCGTGTCGCCACCCCCGAGGATCCGGCGACGGCGCGCTTCGGCGAGGACGTCTACACGTTTCTACCGCGCAGCGTGATCGGCGGCCTACGGTCGGGATGGTCGCTCGAGAAGCAACGGCTCGCCCGTCTCGGCCTGCGCACCTGGAGTATCCGCAACAATCTGGTTCATTCGTGGCTGATGTCCCTGGCCCTGTTCGCCGTCCTGGCGCTGGTGTTCGGCCCGGGGATTCTGCCGTACCTGGCGGTGCAGGCCGTCGTCGGATTTCTGCTGTTGGAAGTCATCAACTACGTCGAGCACTACGGACTGCTGCGTGAGAAGAACGCCCGAGGACGCTATGTACGGACGTCCGCGCGCCACAGCTGGAACAGCGATCGACTGTGCACCAACATCTTTCTGTATCACCTGCAGCGACACAGCGACCACCACGCCAACCCCGCCAAGCGGTATCAGACGCTGCGTGCCTGTGACGAAGCGCCGCAGCTGCCTGCCGGGTATGCCACGATGGTGCTGCTCGCGCTCGCGCCGCCGCTGTGGCGTCGCGTGATGGACCCTCGGGTGCTGGCGCACTACGACGGCGACGTCACGCGCACGAACATCCTGCCTCGCCGACGCGAGAAGATCCTGGCGAAGCACGACATCGGGACGAATCGGGCAGCATAGACCGGCGGGCAGGTGGGACGACGCGCACCGAACCCGACCGGATAGCCTTGCCGATGGAACTTCACGCAACCAGGAGAGGCAAGATGACGACCTCAGTAACGCCGAACGAGGGTTCGGCAACAGGATCGGCACTCACCGCGGACGTCCTCGGTGGCATCGACTTCAAGGTCGCGGACCTGTCGCTCGCCGAATACGGCCGCAAGGAAATTCGCCTCGCCGAGCACGAGATGCCCGGTTTGATGGCGTTGCGTCGCGAATACGCCGACGTGCAGCCGTTGAAGGGCGCACGTATTTCGGGCTCGCTGCACATGACCATCCAGACTGCCGTGCTGATCGAGACGCTCGTCTCGCTCGGTGCCGAGGTGCGCTGGGCGTCGTGCAACATCTTCTCGACCCAGGATCACGCGGCGGCCGCCATCGTCGTCGGCCCGAACGGAACACCCGAATCTCCCTCCGGAGTCCCGGTTTTCGCCTGGAAGGGCGAGACGCTCGAAGAGTACTGGTGGGCAGCCGAGCAGATGCTGACCTGGCCCGACGCGCCTGCGAACATGATTCTCGACGACGGCGGCGACGCCACGATGCTGGTGCTGCGCGGTGCCCAGTTCGAGAAGGCAGGCGTCGTTCCTCCGATCGACGAGGACCACGACTCCGACGAGTACAAGGTCTTCCTCCGTCTGCTCGGCCGTTCGCTCGAGGCCTCGACGTCCAAGTGGACCGAGATCGCCGAGTCGGTCAAGGGCGTGACCGAGGAGACCACCACCGGTGTGCTCCGCCTGTACCAGTTCGCGGCGGCCGGTGAGCTCGCGTTCCCGGCGATCAACGTCAACGACTCGGTCACCAAGAGCAAGTTCGACAACAAGTACGGCACCCGCCACTCTCTGATCGACGGCATCAACCGCGGCACCGACGTGCTCATCGGTGGCAAGAAGGTTCTCATCGCGGGATACGGCGACGTGGGCAAGGGCTGCGCCGAGTCGCTCGCAGGCCAGGGAGCCCGCGTCCAGGTCACCGAAGTCGACCCGATCAACGCTCTCCAGGCGTTGATGGACGGCTTCGACGTCGTCACCGTCGAGCAGGGGATCGGCCAGGCGGACATCGTCATCACGTCCACCGGCAACAAGGACATCATCACCCTCGAGCACATGAAGGGGATGAAGGACCAGGCGATCCTGGGCAACATCGGCCACTTCGACAACGAGATCGACATGGCAGGCCTCGAACGCTCGGGTGCGACGCGCCTCAACATCAAGCCTCAGGTCGATCAATGGATCTTCGACAGCGGCAAGTCGATCATCGTGCTGTCCGAGGGCCGTCTGCTCAATCTCGGCAACGCGACCGGCCACCCCTCGTTCGTGATGAGCAACAGCTTCTCGAACCAGGTCATCGCGCAGATCGAGCTGTGGACCAAGCCCGACGAGTACGACAACGAGGTCTACCGGCTGCCCAAGCACCTCGACGAGAAGGTCGCGCGCATCCACGTCGAGGCTCTCGGTGGCACCCTCACCAAGCTGACCAAGGAGCAGGCGGAGTACATCGGCGTCGACGTCGAGGGTCCGTACAAGCCCGAGCACTACCGCTACTGACGTCGCTCGGCACATGGGAAAACTGATCGTCATCGAGGGAGTCGACGGCGCGGGCAAGAACACGCTCGCCCGTCGGCTCGTCTCGGCGTGGGAGCGCGACGACCTCGACGTGATCCGCATCGGGTTTCCGCGCTACGACTACTCCATCCACGCGGACCTGGCTGCGGAAGCGTTGCGGGGTCGGCACGGCGATACCGCACAGAGCGTGCATGCGATGGCCCTGCTGTTCGCTCTCGACCGGAAGTATGCAGCGAAGGATCTGCGAAAAGCGTTGTCACGCAACGATATCGTGCTGCTCGATCGGTACGTCGCGTCCAATGCCGCATACACGGCCGCGAGGTTGTCGGAGAGCGCCGACGGTGACGCGGTCGAGTGGATTCGTGCGCTCGAATTCGATCGCTTCGGCTTGCCGGTTCCCGACGTGCAGATTCTGCTCGACGTCCCCGTCGAGTTGGCGGCCGAACGTGCGGCGTCACGCGAGAGCGAGGACATCTCGCGCACGCGCGATGCCTACGAACGAGACGGATCTCTGCAGAGCCGGACGTCGGCGGTGTACGGCGGGCTCGCCGCATCGAACTGGGCGTCCCGGTGGGAGGTCGTCGGGCCCGACGTCGATCCGGATCGACTCGCCGCCGACGTGTTCAATGAGCCACCTGACAGCGGGAAAGTGACAACATAGGACCATGAAGCCTCGGATTCTTGTAGTCGACGACGATTCGGCTCTCGCCGAAATGCTGACCATCGTCCTTCGCGGCGAGGGTTTCGAACCGTTCGTGGTCGGTGACGGCACGCAAGCGCTGTCCGCAGTCCGGGAGAACCGGCCCGATCTGGTTCTGCTCGATCTGATGCTTCCCGGGATGAACGGGATCGACGTGTGCCGCGTGCTGCGCGCCGACTCGGGTGTACCGATCGTGATGCTGACGGCGAAGACCGACACCGTCGACGTCGTCCTCGGACTCGAATCGGGTGCCGACGACTACATCATGAAGCCGTTCAAGCCGAAGGAGCTCGTCGCTCGCGTTCGCGCACGCCTGCGTCGTACCGAGGACGAGCCTGCCGAGCTGCTGTCCATCGCGGACATCGTCATCGACGTCCCCGCGCACAAGGTGAGCCGTGGTGAAGAACTGGTGTCGCTGACACCGCTCGAGTTCGACCTCCTGGTGGCACTTGCGCGCAAGCCGCGCCAGGTGTTCACTCGCGAAGTGTTGCTCGAACAGGTGTGGGGTTACCGTCACGCAGCCGATACCCGGCTGGTCAACGTGCACGTTCAGCGTCTGCGCGCCAAGGTCGAGAAGGATCCGGAGAACCCCGAGGTTGTGCTGACCGTGAGAGGGGTCGGCTACAAGGCCGGACCGCCGTGATCTGGTTCTCTCACTCGCGGCGACGAATCAACGGAACGTTCTCGCCGCTCCTGCGTTGGTTTCGCTCGGTGAGCACCTCGCTCGGTCACGTCTGGCGCAGATCGCTGCAGCTACGTGTGGTCGTGTCGACACTGACGCTGTCCCTGGTCGTCATCACCATCCTCGGAATGGTGCTGACCAGCCAGATCACCGATCGTCTGCTGGAAGCCAAGATCACTGCGGCCACCGAGGAGCTCGATCGGAGCCGCATGACCGTCGAAGGATCGTTGGCGGGCGCCGACGACTCGACGGGTCTCGATCTGCGCCTCGAACGTGCGCGCGCTCAGCTGACGAGTAGAGACATCGATGCAGGTCAGGCGTCGGGATCGGCGGGAACGTTCGACCCGGTCCTCGTCGTCGAAGGCGACAGCGTGCGCGCCGACGCGTCCGTCGGACCCGCGGATCAGATTCCGCAGAGCCTGCGCAACTTCGTCACGAGCGGCCAGATCAGCTATCAGTTCGCGACGGTCACCGACCCCGAGCAGGGTGGATATTCCGGCCCGGCGCTCATCCTCGGGACTCCCACGGCGTCCGACATCTCCACACTGGAGCTCTACCTCGTGTTTCCACTCGGCAGCGAGGAACGCACGTTGTCGCTCGTGCGTGGCACGCTGCTGATCGGCGCCGTCGTTCTGTTGGTTCTGCTCGCCGCGATCGCGATGCTCGTCGCGCGGCAGGTGGTCATTCCCATTCGGTCGGCGTCGCGCATCGCAGTGCGCTTCGCGGACGGCAGGCTGAAGGAACGAATGCCGGTGCGCGGCGAGGACGACATGGCGCGGCTCGCGATGTCGTTCAACGAGATGGCGGAGAGTCTGTCCAAGCAGATCACCCAACTCGAAGAGTTCGGTAATCTGCAGCGCCGCTTCACATCCGACGTCAGTCACGAGCTGCGCACACCGCTGACGACGGTGCGCATGGCCGCCGACCTCATCCACGACGGCAGCGCCGACATGGATCCGGCGCTGAGGAGGTCGTCGGAACTTCTCGTCAACGAACTCGATCGGTTCGAGACACTGCTCGGCGACTTGCTCGAGATCAGCCGTCACGACGCCGGTGTCGCCGAGCTCGCCGCCGAACAACTCGACCTCAGGATGTGTGCGAGGGCCGCGGTGTCGACCGTTCGCCATCTGGCGAAGGAGAGCGGAACCGAGTTGATCGTCGACATGCCGGACGAGGCCGTCATCGCCGAGGTCGACCCGAGGCGTGTGGAGCGCATTTTGCGCAATCTGCTGGCGAACGCAGTGGACCACGGCGAGGGAAAGCCGGTTCTGTTGCGGCTGCGAGCCAATTCGGACGCTGCCGCATTCGTCGTTCGTGATCAGGGCATCGGGCTCAGGCCGGGCGAGGAGAAGCTGGTCTTCAACCGGTTCTGGCGTTCGGACCCGTCGCGCGTGCGTCGTTCGGGAGGCACCGGTCTCGGTCTCGCCATCAGTGTCGAGGACGCCCGGTTGCACGATGGCAAGCTGGAGGCATGGGGCGCGCTCGGCGAAGGAGCATGCTTCCGGCTGACCTTGCCGCTCGTCCGAGGACACAAGGTCATCGGGAGCCCGCTCCCGCTCAAACCGAGCACGAAGCCGTACAGCCAGGGACAGCCGCTGCCGCAGGAACAGATCACCCGCGCAGTGGCAGTCCCCAAGGTGGACAGTGCGACGAAAGCGTTGACCGTGCCCCGCGCGTCGGACTCCTCGCCCGATGCGCACGGCAACGAAGGAGATGCGTGAATCGTCGTGGAATAGCACCGGTCATGGTGCTGTGCAGCGTCCTTGCCCTCGTCGTCGGATGCGCGAGTCTTCCCGAATCGTCCACTCCGCAGGCGATCGGGTCGCTCAGCGCGGCCGGTGCCGAGACGACGACGCCACCGCCTCCTGCCGCAGGCCGGGAACCGGACCGTCTCGTACGTGACTTCATCGCTGCGAGTGCAAGTTCCGGGAACCGACATCAGGCGGCGCGCCAATTCCTGACCTCGAATGCGTCGAACGGTTGGGACGACGGCGCGAAAACCGTTGTCGCGGACAAGATCGACCTCCTCTACGGTCCTCGTACCGACGACGAAGCCGAGTACACGCTTCGGTCGAACACGGTCGGTCTGTTGGCTCCAGGCGGTGATTATCAAGCCGGCGCGGGGACGGTCGACTCGACGATCAAGATGGTCAAGGTCGACGGCGAGTGGCGCATCGACGAGCTGCCACCCGGTGTGCTCATCGACAGGTCCCAGTTCTTCAGTGCGTACCAACGGAAGTCGCTTTACTTCGTCGATCCGCTCGGCTCGGAGCTGGTTCCCGACGTGCGATGGCTGACCGGGTCGTCCGATCAGACGGCCAATCAGCTCGTGCAGCTGTTGATCGACGGGCCCAAGTCGACGCTGGAGCCTGCCGTGTCCAACGAGCTGGCCGACGAGGTCGGCGTGCGCGGCCCGATCACCAAGGCCGACGGTCGAACCGGCCAGGTCGGCGTCGGATCCGGCGGTGTGCGTATCGATTTCGGCGGTCTTCAGGCGATGGACGCGAAGAATCGCGAACTGCTTGCCGCACAGGTCATCTGGACTCTCGCCTCGGCCGAGATCTCCGGTCCGTACGTGCTGCTGGCGGACGGTCAGCCGCTCGACAATTCCAAGCCCGACGGGTGGACGACCCTCGACGTCGCCGATTTCGATCCGCTCGGTGCGCCCGAGGACGAGGTCGGACTGCACGCCGTCGTCGGTGGGCGACTGGTGTCGGTGGAAGACACCGGAACGACGCCCGTGCCAGGCTATTTCGGATCGGTGGTGAATCTGCGGACGGTCGCCTTGTCCACCGACGGGACGTTGGTCGCGGGTGTCGCCGACACCGGGCGCCCGGCGCCGGAGCCTTCGTCGGCCTTGATGATCGGTGGGTACGACAGTGGCGCGTTCCCCGTGGCGGAGGGGCAGTCGATCACACGACCGACGTGGGGTGCCGACAACAACGCCGTGTGGGCTGTCATCGACGGGACGAATGTCATTCGCGCAGCTCGTGATCCGGCCACCGGGCAGGTATCTGTCGTTCCGGTGGACGCGGGAGCGGTCACCGCGCTCGGCTCCCGCATCACGGATCTGAGACTGTCGCGTGACGGCGTCCGCGCCGCGATGATCGTCGACGGGTTGGTGTACGTCGCGACCGTCGTCCGGCAGGAGAACGGTCTGTACTCCCTGACGTCACCGCGCGCCGTGGCCAACGGTCTCGGCAGCGACGCACTCGCTCTCGACTGGAGCACCGGCGACGCGATCGTCATCGTGCGCATCGCGACGGACGTCCCCGTCGTGCAGGTGACGACCGACGGATCCAGACTCGACGCCCTGCCGAGCCGCAACCTCACGGCACCGGTGCTGTCGGTCGACGCGTCGCCGTCGAACGAGTTCGTCGCGGACTCTCGTGCGGTGTTCGAGCTGGACAACAACGACCCGGCGGGAGATCGGTACTGGCGTGAAGTCTCCGGTCTCGCCGGCGTGAAGGCGACGCCGATCCTTCCTGGCTGACCCGATCCTGTCGGACCCGGCGGTCATACTCCGCGGCCATGCGATCTCTTCTGGATCTGGTGTTGCCGAACGAGTGCGGAGGCTGTGACGTCGCTGGTGAGGCGTGGTGCGCTCGGTGTGAAGGCGCGGTGACGCGTCCGCCTGTCTCGGTACGGCCGCGTGTCGACGTCGGAGTGCCGTGCTGGGCGCTCGGCCCGTATGCGGGCCCGTTTCGCGGTGCCGTGCTGGCGTTGAAGGAACGCAATCGGCACGACCTCGCACAGCCACTGGGGCGGGCGACGGCACGCGCGGTGTCCCATCTGCGGATGCTGGGTGAGTTGGACCCGCCCGAGTTCGCGGCGCTTGCACTCGTGCCCGCCCCGTCGCGGTCGCGGGCCGCGCGAATGCGCGGCGGCGATCACGTCGAGCGGTTCGCACGAGTTGCCGCGACGATGCTGGAACCCGAGCCGGTGTCGGTTCCGCGTTCGTTGCGGATGGGCAGGGGGGTGCGCGATTCGGTGGGGCTCGGTGCTGCCGAGAGGCAGGCCAACGTCGCGGGCCGAATCTTGATGGTGCCTCCAGCGTCGACGCGCCGGACGTTCGAGGCCGCGTCGCGTGACGTCACGGTCCTCGTCGTCGATGATGTCCTGACAACTGGTTCGACGGCCGCCGAATCGGTCTGTGTCCTACACGATTTCGGTGTCCGAGTCGACGGTGTGCTGGTGGTGGCCGCGGTGTGACGCGGCGCGAACGCACGGTTTCGCGACACGCACCGCTACCCAAATTCGGTGAACAGTGGCACACGAGCGGATGACCGACTAGCGTCGTGGACACGCCCTTCGAAGGCGGATGCGACTTCTCTCGTGTGGAGGTGATGCGGCAGAAAATGGTGCCGGTTGGTTCCCCAGTCGGCATGAGCACTTGCCGCGTCGCACCGGCGGCGCGACCGATATCGGGAGGTACGCGTGACGACCCCTTCACAAGCTTCTGTGTTCTTCGACGAGGAGCCTTCGGACGAGTCCAGCACCAACAATGCCGACGTCGTGGTCAAAGGCCGCAACGTCGAGATCCCGGATCACTTCCGGGTCTACGTCTCCGAGAAACTCGCCCGGCTCGAACGCTTCGACCCCTCTATCTACCTGTTCGACGTCGAACTCCAGCACGAACGTAACCGCCGCCAACGTAAGGCCTGTCAGCGCGTGGAAATCACCGCGAAGGGCAAGGGGCCGGTAGTCCGTGCAGAAGCCTGTGCCGACAGTTTCTATGCCGCACTGGAATCGGTGACGTCCAAACTCGAAAGTCGCCTGCGCCGGACCAAGGACCGTCGCAAAGTTCACTACGGTGAGAAGACTCCGGTCTCGGTTGCCGAGGCCACCGCAGAACTCGCCGAGGACGACTCACTGGCGATCGATCCGAACATTCCCCTCGATTCGTTCGAGGACGAGCCGAGCGGTCCCGGTCAGATCGTCAGGACCAAGGTGCACTCCGCCGCCCCCATGTCCGTCGACGACGCTCTCTACGAAATGGAATTGGTGGGTCACGACTTCTTCCTGTTCCACGACAGTGCCACCGACCGACCGTCGGTCGTGTACCGCAGGCATGCGTTCGATTACGGATTGATCAGGCTGACCTGAGGTTCGTAACCACTGCCTACAACGGGTCCGACCTGGGAGAAATCCCAGGTCGGACCCGTTTCGTCCCGGTGGGTCTTCTACGCTCACCGCGGCAGCGCCTACCATGGACGCGTCGGGTCGCGGTCGACTCGCGCTGTCGGCGTGAGTACGGTCGTGCTCCCGACGCCTGTGACGCCCTGACAACCGATATCCGTTAACCGAGGATCGAGGACGAGAAAGCCCGTGCCTTCGCTGTCGTTTTCCAAGCTGCTCCGTGTTGGTGAAGGTCGCATGGTCAAGCGACTCAAGAACATCGCTGATCACGTGTCCACCCTGTCCCCGGACGTCGAGGGCTTGTCCGACGACGAACTGCGCGCCAAGACCGACGAGTTCAAGAAGCGGTACGCGGGCGGCGAGTCGCTCGACGAGCTGCTCCCCGAGGCCTTCGCCGTCGCGCGTGAGGCGTCGTGGCGCGTGCTGTCGCAGCGGCACTTCGACGTACAGGTCATGGGCGGTGCAGCGCTGCACTTCGGCAACGTCGCGGAAATGAAGACCGGTGAGGGAAAGACACTCACCTGTGTCCTGCCGGCCTACCTCAACGGACTCGCCGGTGACGGCGTACACGTCGTCACGGTCAACGACTACCTCGCCAAGCGTGACTCCGAGTGGATGGGACGCGTCCACCGGTTCCTCGGCCTGCAGACCGACGTGATTCTGTCCGGAATGACCCCGGCCGAGCGTCGCACCGCCTACGCCGCGGACATCACGTACGGAACGAACAACGAGTTCGGCTTCGACTACCTGCGCGACAACATGACGCACTCGCTCGACGACCTGGTGCAGCGCGGTCACAACTTCGCCATCGTCGACGAGGTCGACTCGATCCTCATCGACGAGGCGCGCACGCCGCTCATCATCTCGGGCCCGGCCGACGCGTCGTCGAAGTGGTACAGCGAGTTCGCGCGTATAGCGCCGCTGCTGAAGAAGGACGTCCACTACGAGGTGGACATCAAGAAGCGCACGGTCGGTGTGCACGAGTCGGGCGTGGAGCTCGTCGAGGACCAGCTCGGCATCGACAACCTCTACGAGGCCGCCAATTCTCCGCTCGTCAGCTACCTGAACAACGCCATCAAGGCGAAGGAGCTGTACACGAAGGACAAGGACTACATCGTCCGCGACGGCGAGGTCATCATCGTCGACGAGTTCACCGGTCGTATTCTCGTCGGTCGCCGCTACAACGAGGGCATGCACCAGGCCATCGAGGCCAAGGAGAAGGTGGAGATCAAGGCCGAGAACCAGACTCTCGCCACGATCACACTGCAGAACTACTTCCGTCTGTACGACAAGCTCTCGGGAATGACCGGTACGGCACAGACCGAAGCCGCCGAGCTGCACCAGACCTACGGACTGGGCGTCATCCCGATTCCGACCAACCGGCCCATGGTTCGTGTCGACAACGGTGACCTCATCTACAAAACCGAGGAAGCGAAGTTCGACGCGGTCGTGTCCGACGTCGTCGAGCGTCACGAGAAGGGCCAGCCGGTCCTGATCGGTACGACGAGCGTCGAGCGTTCGGAGTATCTGTCGAAGCAGTTCACCAAGCGCGGCGTCGTGCACAGCGTTCTGAACGCGAAGTTCCACGAGCAGGAAGCGACCATCGTCGCCGAGGCCGGTCGTCTCGGGGCAGTGACCGTGGCCACCAACATGGCAGGCCGCGGTACGGACGTCGTGCTCGGTGGAAACCCCGACATCATCACCGACATCCAACTGCGTAAGCAGGGCCTCGACCCGGTGGAGAACCCGGAGGAGTACCAGGCCGCGTGGGATGCCGCGCTGGAGAACGTGAAGACGCAGGTCAAGGAAGACGCCGAAACCGTTCGCGAGGCAGGCGGCCTCTACGTGCTCGGCACCGAGCGGCACGACTCGCGCCGCATCGACAATCAGCTCCGCGGTCGTTCCGGTCGTCAGGGAGACCCGGGCGAGTCCCGGTTCTACCTGTCGCTCGGCGACGAGTTGATGCGACGGTTCAACGGCGCTGCGCTCGAGTCGATCATGACGCGACTCAACCTGCCCGACGACGTCCCGATCGAGGCCAAGATGGTCTCCAAGGCCATCAAGAGCGCGCAGACCCAGGTCGAGCAGCAGAACTTCGAGATCCGCAAGAACGTCCTCAAGTACGACGAGGTCATGAACCAGCAGCGCACCGTCATCTACGACGAGCGCCGCCGCATCCTCGAAGGTGCGGACATGGAGGGCCAGGTCGAAGGCATGATCACCGACGTGATCACGGCCTACGTAAATGGCGCCACCGCCGAGGGGTACGTCGAGGACTGGGATCTCGAACAGCTGTGGACGGCGTTGAAGACGCTGTACCCGGTCGGCGTCGACCACAAGGAACTGACGCACGAGAACGAATTCGGCGAGAAGAGCGACCTGACTCGCGAGGAGCTGCTCGACGCGTTGCTCACCGACGCCCGCGCTGCGTACACCAAGCGTGAGGCCGAGATCGAGGAGATCGCGGGCGAGAACGGGATGCGCGAGCTCGAGCGCCGCGTCCTGCTGTCGGTCCTGGACCGTAAGTGGCGCGAGCACCTCTACGAGATGGATTACCTCAAGGAGGGCATCGGACTCCGCGCGATGGCTCAGCGCGATCCGCTCGTCGAGTACCAGCGCGAGGGATACGACATGTTCCAGGGCATGTTGGAGGGACTGAAGGAGGAGTCGGTCGGCTTCCTGTTCAACCTGCAGGTGGAAGCCACTCCTGCCCCGGCGGGACCGGCCGCGAGCGCTGGGCTCGCAGTGGCGCCCGGCCTGGCGTCGCCGATCGGGTCCGGCGCGCAGCAACAGCCCACCGCCCAGCAGCCTGCCGTCACCACCCGTAAGGCGGAGGCGCCGAAGCCGTTGCCGACGCAGGAGCGGGCTGCGCAGCCTGCGGGCGCGCCCGCGCCGACCGCGCTACGTGCGAAGGGGCTGGAGGATCGGCCCTCGGGAGGGTTGACCTACACCGGTCCGGACGAGGGCGGCGGCACAGAGGTGCGTCGGTCGAGCGCGACGGACGGTAACGGGAGTGCTGCACGCGGCGGCAAGGCCGACGAGACGGCGCAAGGTACGCGTCGTGAGCGCCGTGAGGCTGCGCGCGCGCAGGCCAAGACGTCCAAGCCTGCTCGGTCGAAGAAGAAACGCTGACACCTAGCAGACCCGCAACGACGTCACCGTCGGTGTGTCTCCTCGCGGCCCGGATCGAACGTCGATCCGGGCCGCGAGCGCGAATACGCGAGGCCCACGCGCGTACGTCGCGAAGATCTCCACGGAGTTCTCGGACGCCGGACGGGAATGAACGGTCCGGAGCGATGCGATACCGAGACCGTGCCCGGGAGGCCCGTTCCTGACGATCGTTCTTATCGATTCGATGACGGCCGGCGCGAACAGACTGCGCAACTGGTCGGCGGTTCTGCGTCGATCGAGTACCTCCAACAGCAGTCGCAATGCATGATCGACACCTCGGCGGATGTCGTCGGGGACGTCGCGAGCGGGGTTGGGGGCTACCGTCGTGGGTGCGGCCGCGGGATGTGCTCCGAGGCTGCGGGGGAACGGGTGACGTCGCTTCACGGCCGAGCTCGACCGAATGGTGTTGCGCCGCAATTCGACTCGACACGGCGCGGCCGGCGTTGCCGTGCTGCGCTCGACGGCGGGCGGTTCGTACGGCTGCGCCGGGCGCACCAATCTGCTCTGTCGCCTGGCTTCGGTCGCCTCCATACGCCACGTCCTTCGCTCCTACGGTCTTGCCCGTCGAAGATGTATGACGAAACCGATACACGCTCGGTTCCCCACGCCTCACGCGTCGCGCGCATGAATGGCTGTAGCGTTCTGCTTCATCTAAGTTCGAGGGGACGGATCGCAGGCTCGGATCGAGTCGCGTGACGGAGCGAGCAGGAACGGGGAGACCGGGGTACGCGATGGCGACAAGGCTGACCACGCAGGATGCGTCGTTCTATTTTCTCGAAGCGAGCAGTACCCCGATGCATCTCGGATCGCTGGCGGTGTTCCGAACGCCGCGTTCGGGGTTCAGTTACGAGAGCTTGCTGTCGCTCGTCGAGCAGCGGTTGATTCTGGTGCCGCGCTACCGACAGAAGGTGCGCGAAGTGGCATTCGGACTCGCGCGCCCGGTGTGGGTGGACGATCCGGATTTCGACATCACCTATCACATCCGCCGCTCTGCACTGCCCAAACCGGGATCCGACGAACAGCTTCACGACCTGGTCGCACGGCTGACGTCGCGCCCGTTGGATCGGACACGGCCGCTGTGGGAGATGTATCTGGTCGAAGGGTTGTCGAAGAATCGGTTCGCCATCTTCACGAAGTCGCATTCGGCTCTCGTCGACGGCGAGAAGGCGCTCGAGATCGGGCAGGTCATTCTCGACGCGAGCAAGAGTCCGCCCCCGATGGCCGAGGAGCTGTGGATGCCCGCGAGCGAGCCGAAGGAATCGGCGCTCGTGTTGGACGCGATCACCGAGATGATCGTGCGGCCCAGCGAAGGCATCGAGATGATCAAGGGTGTCGCGCGAGGGTTCGCAGGCGTCGCGAGCGAGGCTGTCCAGGCGACGGGCAAGGTCCTGTCGGCCGTGCGTACCGCGGCGCAGGTCGCACCGTCGAGTCCACTGAACGCGCCCATCTCGCGCAACCGTCGCTTCGCCGTCGCCAAGACGGAACTGTCGGACTACCGCAAGATCCACACGAGGTTCGACTGCTCCATCAACGACGTGGTGCTCGCCGTCGTGACCGGCGCATTGCGTAACTGGCTGCTCTCGCGCGGGGAACCGGTCACCGCGTCGTCGACGGTGCGTGCCATGGTCCCGATGTCGGTGTACGTGTCGGCTGCGCGGGCAGCGTACGACGAGTACACCGACGGACCGACCGGTGAACACGAGTCGGACGCCGTGCTGTCCGCTGTGGAATCGCAGCGCAGCGAGGTGTCGTCGTTCCTGGTGGATCTGCCGGTGGGGGAGCCCAACGCCGTCGTCCGGCTGTCGCACATCGCGCATGCGACGGAAGCTCACGAGAAGCAGTCGCCCGGCGTCACGGCTCACACCCTGATGCGCATTTCCGGCTTCGCTCCGGCCAGTCTGCACGCGATGGGTGCACGCGCGGGCAGCAGGTTGTCGCAGCGCTTGTTCAACCTGATCATCACCAATGCGCCGGGACCGCAGTTCCCGCTGTACGTCGGCGGCGCGCGGATGCTCGAAATGTTCCCGGTGTCACCGCTGTTCGAGAATCAGGCGCTGAGCATCGGGCTGACGTCCTACGACGGCAACGTCTTCTACGGGCTGAACGCCGACCGCGGGGCGATGCCCGACGTCGACGTCGTGACGGCTCTGATTCTGGAGTCGCTCGAAGAGTTGATCGATGCAAGCAACGAGTCGAGAGTGTGAGGAAAGAACGCGTGAGGGTGTATGTACCGGCGACGGTCTCGATGTTGAGGACGCTGGTTGCCGACGAGGAGTTGCATCCGGTGAGCCGAACGGCGTTCGCGGTGACTCCGACACTGCGCGAGGCGTATTCGTCGGGTGACGACGAGGAACTGGCCGAAGTCGCCATGAACGAGGCGGCACGGGCGTCGCTGCGCTTGATCGCCGCGTCGCGCGACGACGAGGCCGAGGACGGCGTCGTCGACGGGGGTGTCGTTCACCGTCGAGCCGTCATCGCTGCCGACGTGGACGATCCAACGCTGCGCCCCGATCTGGACGACGCCGTCGTGCGTTTGAAAGAGCCGCTGAGGCTGAATCAGGTCGCGTCGGTGCACATGGATCTCGAGGCCGCAGAACCCGCCGTCGAGAAGGCAGTCGGGGTGATCGACGCGGCCGACATGGGTGATCCCGACGCGGAGTTCGTGCTCGGAGACGCCGAGGACCACAGCCTGGCGTGGTACGCGACCCAGGAGTTGCCGTTTCTGCTCGAACTGCTGTGACTTCGAACTGTTGTGACCTCGCACGGCTGTGACACAGTCGTCTACCTCCAGGTAACCTACGGTAGCGTAACCTGTACGACGGCAGGGCGGCGTGCGCGGTCTGCCGCATCGTCGCGATCGAGGAGATGAACCCCCGGATGAACCTCAAGAAGTGGCTGGAAGCTCCGGCTGCGGACGTGTCCGCACCGAAGCGGCCGAAACTGAACATGCTGCGTGGCGCGTTCACCAGGATCACCACCCCGTTGCTTCCCGACGACTACCTGCACTTGGCGAACCCGCTGTGGTCGGCCCGCGAGTTGCGCGGACGCGTCGTCGAGGTCAAGCAGGAAACCGCGACCGCGGTGACGCTCGTGATCCAGCCCGGATGGGGCTTCAACTTCGACTATCAGCCGGGACAGTACATCGGCATCGGCCTGCATCTCGACGGACGGTGGCACTGGCGTTCGTACTCGCTGACGTCGCCTCCCAACTGGCAAGAGAAACTGATCTCGATCACGGTCAAGGCGATGCCCGAGGGCTTCCTGTCGAGCCATCTCGTCGGCGGGGTACCGCAGGGGACGATCGTCCGATTGGCCGCTCCCAAAGGCAATTTCGCGCTCCCGACGCCGCCGCCCGAGAAGATCCTGTTCCTGACGGCAGGCAGCGGGATCACGCCGATCATGTCGATGCTGCGGTCGATGGACCGGCACGGCGACATGCCGGACACCGTCCACATTCATTCCGCGCCGACCGAGGACGAGGTCATGTTCGCGGACGAGCTCGCGAGCATCGCCGACGGGCACCCACAGTTCGTTTCGCACGTGCAGTTGACCCGGTCGGACGGCAAGTTCGCCCTGGCGTCCCTCGACGAGTTGTACCCGGATTGGCGTTCGCGCGAGACGTGGGCGTGCGGCCCGTCGGCGCTGCTCGAGGAGATCGAGCGCGTCTGGAAGCAGGAAGGGATCGAGGACAAGCTGCACCTGGAGCGGTTCGAGATCGCCCGCGCCGACACCTCGGGCAAAGGTGGAACCGTCACGTTCTCGAAGTCCGATCGTTCGGCCGAGGTCGACGGGGCCACCACCCTGCTGGAGGCAGGCGAGAAGCTGGGCGTCCAGATGCCGTTCGGCTGCCGCATGGGCATCTGCCAGACCTGCGTGGTTCCGCTGATCGAGGGACACGTCATCGATCTACGGTCCGGCAAGGAACACGGTGAAGGCGATCGGATCCAGACGTGCATCTCGGCCGCGGCGGGGGACTGCACGCTCGAGCTCTAGCGTGTGACTTCACACACCGACTTCTCAGCATCGTCGGTTAGGCTTGCGGTCGGCGCTTGTCGCGAAATCTGTACTTCGGGCACCGCCCATGACTTTCGGAGGACCACGATGGCCATCACGGACATCAAGGAATTCGCCCACCTGACCGAGGAAGATCTCGAAGCCTTCGGTCGCGAACTCGACGCGGTACGCCGTGACATCGAGGACAGCCGGGGCGAGAGGGACGCGTCGTACATTCGGCGGACGATCAAACTGCAGCGCTGCCTCGAGGTCGGCGGGCGAATCGTGTTGTTGGGCAGCAAGTATCGGCCGGCGTGGCTCGTCGGAACGGCGATGCTCAGCGTCGCGAAGATCGTCGAGAACATGGAACTCGGCCACAACGTGATGCACGGGCAGTGGGACTGGATGAACGACCCGGAAATTCATTCGGTGTCGTGGGAGTGGGATCAGACCGGTCCGTCCGAACAGTGGAAGCGCGCGCACAACTACTCGCACCACACGTACACCAACATCGTCGGAATGGACGACGACATCGGCTTCGGCATCCTGCGCATGACGCGCGACGAAGCCTGGCGGCCGATCAACCTTCTGCAGCCGTTCGCCAACATCGTGCTGGCAGCCACCTTCGAGTGGGGCATCGCCATCCACGATTGCAGCCAGCAGAAGGAGATGGACGGCGAGATGGACCTGCCGTACTGGCAGTCGCCGTCGAACCGAGCGTTCTGGGCGAAAATCATTCGTCAGGTCGGCAAGGATTTCGTGCTGTTTCCCGCTCTGTCGGGGCCCGCCTGGAAGAGCACGTTGACGGCTAACACCACCGCCAACCTCGTCCGCAACCTGTGGGCGTACGCGGTCATCTTCTGCGGTCACTTTCCCGACGGCGCCGAGAAGTTCACGATGGGTCAGTTCGAGTCCGAGACACGCGCCGAGTTCTATCTGCGTCAGATGCTCGGCAGCGCCAACTTCGACGCGGGCAAGGTCATGGCGTTCATGAGCGGCAACCTCTGCTACCAGATCGAGCACCACATGTTCCCGGACCTGCCGAGCAATCGCTACGCGGAGATCGCCGAGAAGGTGCACGCGCTGTGCGAGAAGTACGACCTTCCGTACACGACGGGGTCGCTGGGCAAGCAGTACCTGCTCGCGTTGCGCACCATCCACAAGTTGTCGTTGCCGGACTCCTGGCTGCGGGCGACGTCGGACAATGCGCCCGAGACGAGTTCGGAACGGCGCTTCCGCACCGGTGATACTCCGGTCGTCCACGCGCTGACGATCGATCCGCTGACAGGGAAGCGGCGTGGCCTGCGATCGGCGATCGCCGAGGCGCGTGTGCAGTTGCGACACGCGAAGAAGGAAGCGAAGCGACAGGCACGTGCGTTGCGCCGTGCGTCCAAGGGCGGTCGACCGGTGAGCTCACTCACACCTACGGACTCGTAACCTACGGAGGCGTAAGTTACGGTACGGTAGTCGAAAGAAGCGTGCACGACGTGCACACCGACGACTGCCAGGAGGGCCGTAACCCGTGGCGATTTCGGATATCAAGGAATACGCCCATCTGACCGATGCCGACGTCGAAGCTCTCGGCGTCGAGCTCGACGCGATCCGGCGTGACATCGAGGCATCGCGCGGCGAGAAGGATGCGCGGTACATCCGCAACACCATTCGTCTGCAGCGGACGCTCGAAATCGGCGGTCGCGCTGTGCTTTTCGCCAGCCGTAAGCGTCCCGCCTGGTTGCTGGGCACGGGCATGCTCGGGGTCGCGAAGATCATCGAGAACATGGAACTCGGCCACAACGTGATGCACGGGCAGTGGGACTGGATGAACGATCCGGAGATCCACTCGACCTCGTGGGAGTGGGACAACACCGGTCCGTCCGCGCACTGGAAGCAGACGCACAACTACATCCACCACAAGTACACGAACGTTCTCGGCATGGACGACGACGTGGGCTACGGTCTGCTGCGCGTCACCCGGGACCAGCGGTGGAAGCCGTTCAACCTGGGCAACCCGGTCTACAACCTGCTGCTGCAGCTGTTCTTCGAGTACGGCGTCGCCGCTCAGCACCTCGAGCTCGGCAAGGTCGCCAAGGGGCGCGTTCCTCGTGAAGAGTTCGAGCAGAAGCGTGCCGAGGTGCTGGCGAAGATCGGCCGCCAGATCGCCAAGGATTACGTCATCTACCCGGCAGTCACAGGTCCGGCCTGGAAGAGCACGCTGACGGCCAACATCGTCGCGAACATGATTCGCAACGTGTGGACCAATACCGTCATCTTCTGCGGGCATTTCCCCGACGGCGCCGAGAAGTTCACCAAGAAGGACATGGAGAACGAAACGCAGGGGCAGTGGTACCTGCGTCAGATGCTCGGCAGCGCCAACTTCGAAGCAGGGCCCGTCATGGAGTTCATGAGCGGGAACCTCTGCTACCAGATCGAGCACCACTTGTTCCCCGACCTGCCGAGCAACCGCCTGCGCGAGATCAAGTTCCGTGTTCTCGAACTGGCCGAGAAGTACGACTTGCCGTACACCACAGGATCTCTCGGTAAGCAGTACCTGCTGTCGTGGCGCACCATCGCGAAGCTCTCGCTGCCGAACAAGTACCTCAAGGCGACGGCCGACGACGCACCGGAAACCGCGTCGGAGAAGAAGTTCGCGGGCGCGACCGGCGGTCTGCTCACCGTCGACCCCGAGACCGGCAAGCGTCGCGGACTGCGTACCGCGATCCAGGAATCGAAGAAGAACAAGGGGATTCGCGGTCTGATCGCGAAGCTCTCGAAGTAGGCGCCTTCGGCGCACGTGCGTGCGAATGTACAGCCCGCTGTACATTCGCGCGCACGTGCGTCTACCAGGCGTCGTTGGTCCGGACGGCTTCCAGCAGCGATCGGACGGCGCGGACGCGTCGGGCAGCGTCGCCGGTCAACGTGTCGAGCGCGCACTCGGGATCCGCGGGCGGGCCGAGGTGAGTGCATCCGCGTGGGCAGTCGTCGATGGTCTCCGCGAGGTCGGAGAACGCCGCCACGACGTCCTCCGGCGCGATGTGAGCAAGGCCGAAGGACCGGATACCGGGCGTGTCGATGACCCAGCCGCCACCGGGTAGTGGCAACGCGACCGACTGCGTCGACGTGTGACGGCCCTTGCCGACGCCGGACACGACACCGGTGGCGCGATGCGCGTCGGGCACGAGCCTGTTGACCATCGTCGATTTGCCGACGCCGGAGTGCCCGATCAACGCCGTGACCGTGCCGGCGAGAACGCCGGTCAGTTCGCCGAGGTCTTCGCTCTGGCCGGCCAGTACCACCGGGACGTCGAGATCGGCGAACGCCGCCGCGAACTCGGTCGGATCGGCCAGATCGCTCTTGGTCAGGCAGAGGATCGGATTCAGTCCGCCGACGTAGGCGGCCACGAGCGCCCGTTCGACGAACCCCGTGCGCGGGGGCGGATCGGCCAGCGCCGAGACGATGAGCAGCTGTTCGGCGTTCGCGACGACCACGCGCTCGTACGGGTCGGTGTCGTCGGCGGTGCGGCGCAACACCGTTCGCCGTTCGGACACCCGCACGATGCGTGCCAAGGTGTCGACCTTGCCGGACAGATCTCCGACGATGTCGACGTCGTCGCCGACGACAATAGGAGTGCGGCCCAGTTCACGCGCCCGCATCGTCACGACGGGCCTGTCCGGATCGCCGCCGAGTACGCATCCCCATCGGCCACGGTCGACCGAGACCACCATCGCCGATTCCGCGTCGGCGTGCTCGGGTCGCGTCTTCGTCCTGGGCCGTGAACTCTTGCCAGGACGAATCCGCACATCCGACTCGTCGTACCGACGGCGACTCAGGACGACGACCCAACGCGTCCGGGCGTGCCCGCGAGCATCTCGTCCCACAGGAGTGCGAAGCCGGGGAGCGTCTTCGACGTCGTGTCGATGTCGTCCACCTCGACACCGTCGACCACGAGGCCGAGAATGGCTCCGGCCGTTGCCATTCGGTGATCGGCATAGGCGCGCCACACTCCCTGGTGCAGCGGCGCGGGCGTGATCTCCAGGCCGTCGTCGGTCTCGACTGCAGTGCCGCCGAGACGATTGATTTCCATCACCAGGGCGGCGAGACGATCGGTCTCGTGGCCGCGCAGGTGCGCGATTCCGCGCAGCGTGGAGCGGCCGTCCGCGAGTGCGGCCAGCGCTGCGACGGTCGGGGTCAATTCGCCGACGTCGTGCAGATCGACGTCGATCCCGCGCAACGTCCGTGGCCCACGAACCACCAGGGTGCCGTCGTCCAGTGTGACCTCGGCGCCCATCGACGTGAGAATGTCGCGGATCGCATCACCCGGCTGGGTCGTCGACGACGGCCAATGCGGCACGCGCACTTCGCCTCCCGTCACGGCGGCTGCGGCGAGGAACGGGGTGGCGTTCGACAGATCGGGTTCGACAACCCAGTCGACCGCTCGAATCGGTCCCGGATGCACTCGCCAGGTGTCGGCGTCGCGGCTGTCGGCGGGAGTGTCCACCCGGACACCCGCGCGCTGCAGCATCTCGACGGTCATGTCGATGTGCGGCATCGACGGGACCGGCTTGCCGACGTGACGGATGGTGACGCCGTCCTCGAACGCCGCGGCGGACAGCATCAGGCCGGAGACGAACTGCGAGGAGCCTGACGCGTCGATCTCGACGGGACCGCCTACGAGGCGTCCAGAGCCCGTCACGGTGAAGGGGAGCGCGTTCCCGTCCACCCGGGCGCCCAGTGTCCGCAAAGCGCCCAGGATCGTGTCCAGGGGCCGGGAACGGGCCTGCTCGTCACCATCGAACGCGACGGCGCCCGTGGCGAGTGCGGCGAGCGGCGGAACGAAGCGCATGACCGTACCTGCGAGGCCGCAGTCGATGGTCGCGGCGTGCAGGGGAGCGGGCGTGACCGTCAGCGATGTCGGGTCGTCGGCATCGATGTCGATGCCGACCCCGAGGTCGCGCAGCGCGGTGATCATCAGGTCGGTGTCGCGGCTGCGCAGCGTGCCCGCCACCGACGAGGAACCCTCGGCCAGAGCCGAGATGATCAATGCACGGTTGGTGATGGACTTGGATCCGGGCAGGGTGACGGTCGCGTGGACTGGGGTGGTCGCGGTCGGCGCTGTCCAATTGCTCACCTGCCCATCTTTGCGCATGGAGCTTCAGCCCGCCCCGATGGGCGCCGTCACGGCGTGAGTGAGTCGCACCAGGTCGTGAGGATCGAGCTCGATCTCGAGTCCACGACGCCCGCCGCTGCAGAGCACCCGGTCCCACCCGAGCGCGGACTCGTCGACGACGGTCGCCAGCGCTCGCTTCTGGCCGAGGGGCGAGATCCCACCGAACACGTAGCCGGTGGAACGCTCCGCTTCGGCGCGTTCGGCCATCGCGGCCTTGCGCGCGCCGAGAGCTGCGGCGGCGGCTTTCAGGGAAAGAGTCGTCGTGACGGGGAGGACGGCGACAGCCAGGGCCCCGTCGTGTTTTCTGATCACCAGGGTCTTGAAGATCTGGGCCTTGCCGACGCCCAGCCGGGCGCCGAGGACGTCGGCGGCCTCGGTTCCGTACGACTCCGATCGCGGGTCGTGATCGTAGGTGTGTACCTCGTGAACGACCTTCTGCTTGCGAAGGACGGCGATCGCTGGTGTGGACGCTGCGGACATGGCGTCACTGTATCGACGGGGGTTCGTTCGACAGACCCGGGAACAGGCGGGGCTGTCGCGATGTTCTTGTGGTTCGAGTACCGAACGAGCAGGAAGGGAGACGCTGTGGCTGTATCGACGACCGAGCGCCCCGTCCGCGCTGCCACCGACGGCAGCGCGATCTACGTGAAGGACCTGACATCGCCCGCGGTAGCCTGGAAGGACATGGCTACCGAAGGGATCAGCGTGGAGGAAGTCGAGCGCACAGCTCAGGCGGCGGCTGAATCGGAGACCGAACTGACGGAACGCTTCGAACGTGATGCGCTCCCGATGCTGGACCAGTTGTACGGTGCCGCACTGCGGATGACGAGAAGTCCGGCCGACGCGGAGGACCTGGTCCAAGAGACCTACATCAAGGCCTATTCCGCGTTCCGGTCGTTCCGCGAGGGCACGAACCTCAAGGCCTGGCTGTACCGAATTCTGACCAACACCTACATCAACTCGTACCGGAAGAAACAGCGGCAACCTGCGCAGTACCCGACGGACGAGATCACCGATTGGCAGTTGGCCGCGACCGCCGAACACTCGTCGACGGGACTGCGTTCGGCCGAGGTCGAGGCGCTCGACTCGTTGCCCGACGACGACATCAAGGAAGCGCTGCAATCGCTTCCCGAAGAGTTCCGGATGGCGGTGTACTACGCCGACGTCGAGGGATTCCCGTACAAGGAGATCGCCGAGATCATGGGCACGCCCATCGGAACGGTGATGTCGCGGTTGCACAGAGGCCGCAAGCAACTCAGAGGTCTGCTCGCAGGCGTGGCCCGTGAGCGCGGATTCAATCGAGGCGGAGCGGTGGACGTGCACGAGCAGGAGGTTTCGCGGTGACATCGGATGCGGACAGGACACCGGACGCCGACGCGGCGAACAGCGAGTTCGAGAAGTTGGACTGCTCCGCAGTCATCGCCGACGTGTGGCTCATGCTGGACAACGAATGCGACGAAGGCACCAAGCACCGCCTGAAGCGTCACCTCGACGAGTGCGGGTCGTGCTTGGCCGCGTACGGGATCGAGGAGAAGGTCAAGAGCCTGATCGGGCGTAAGTGCGGCGGTGAGCAGGCGCCGTCCGGGCTCCGCGAACGCCTGAGCATCGAGATCCGTCGGACCGTGCTGATCAAGCAGTCCGAGAGCGAGTAGAGGACCGACGAACACGAGAAAGGCCGGGAAGCCATGTGCTTCCCGGCCTTTCGTGTCTCGGCGCTCGCGTCAGCTGTTGGGACGCTTGCCGTGGTTTGCTGCGTTGCCCTTGCGGCTGCGCTTCTTACGTCCACGCTTACCCATGTGTAGCTCCTCTCGTAGATTCACTACAGTCTTTCACGTGTGATCGGGTGTGCGTCCGCGGGTGCCGTGGAGCGCGACGAACGAGAGGGAGAGTCATGGCCGAGGACGTGCGCGCAGAGATGGTGTCGACCGTCTTTCAGATCGTCGTAGCCGAGGGCGACACGGTCGCGGTCGGGGACACCCTCGTCGTCCTCGAATCGATGAAGATGGAGATTCCGGTGCTGGCCGAGACGTCGGGAACGGTCACGACGATCGGCGTCGAGGTCGGTGACGTCATCCAGCAGGGTGACCTCATCGCCGTCGTGGCCTGACACATCCGAAGCCGACACCGTGTCCACGCTGAGCGACCTGCTGGCCGAGCACACCGATCTGCCGGGTGAAGCCGTCGACCATCTGCAGCGGGTGGTCGGGGAGTGGCAACTGCTCGCCGACCTGTCCTTCGCCGACCTGTTGCTGTGGGTCGGCACCGACGACGTCGAGGGCGCGCCCGGCGCCAAGGTGCTGTGTGTGGCACAGTGCAGGCCGACCACCGCCCCGACGGCGTTCACCGAGGACATGGTCGGCGCCGTCGTATCCGAATCCCAGCATCCGACGGTCATCGACTCTCTCGTGAGCCGCGAGATCGTCCGCGGCGAGGTCGCGGGGTCGGACAGCGTGCCCGTTCGATGCGGCGAACACGTCATCGCCGTGCTGACCCGCGACGTGAATCCCACGCAGCAGCGTCCACCCAGCGCGCTCGAGATCGCCTACCGCGACAGCGCGGACGATCTGTGCCGCATGATCGGCGACGGCACGTTCCCGACGCCGGTCGAGCGCACGGACGTCAATTCGTCGCCTCGCGCAGGTGACGGCTTCATCCGTCTCGACACCGAGGGACGCGTCGTCTACGCGAGCCCGAATGCGCTGTCTGCATATCACCGAATGGGTTTGTCGACGGAACTGTCGGGCCGTGACCTGGCGTCGGTGACGCGTTCGCTGATCACCGATCCGTTCGACTCGCAGGAAGCCGCCGACCACATTCGGGCGACTCCGACGGCGAGCGTCGGCCACCGGATGGAAGTCGACGCACGCGGCGCCACGGTGTTGATCAGAACGCTGTCGCTGCGACCTCACGGCCGCTCGGTCGGGGCAATCGTCCTCGTGCGCGACGTCACCGAGGTGAAGCGTCGGGACCGGGCGCTGCTCAGCAAGGACGCGACCATCCGGGAGATCCATCACCGGGTGAAGAACAACCTGCAGACCGTCGCCGCGCTGCTGCGGCTGCAGTCGCGTCGCACCGAGAACGAGGAGGCTCGGGTCGCACTGAGCGAGTCGGTCCGACGCGTCACGTCGATCGCCGTCGTCCACGAGATGCTGTCCATGTCGGTGGACGAAGAGGTCGATCTCGACGAGATCGTCGACCGCCTCGTCCCGATCATGCTCGACGTGGGCACCGTCGATCCGCGAGTTCGGGTGAAGCGGACAGGCAAGCTGGGCGTCTTCTCCGCCGAACGCGCGACGCCGTTGGTGATGGTGTTGACCGAGCTCGTGCAGAACGCGATGGAGCACGGTTTCGAGGCAGGTACCGCAGGAACGGTGCTGATCACCGCCGACCGGTCGGCCAGGTGGCTCGACGTCGTCATCCACGACGACGGGCAGGGCTTGCCTACCGGCTTCTCGCTCGAGCGGTCCGAAGGGCTCGGTCTTCAGATCGTCCGAACGTTGGTGTCCGTCGAACTGAACGGCTCTCTCGGCCTCCATCCCGCGCAGGGCGGGGGAACCGATGCGTCCCTTCGTGTTCCGCTCGGTCGCCGCCCCCGCACTCCCTGACGCGCCCGCCACGCGGGGCGGGCATCCTGCCGACCCGACGGACGTGGCCCCCGAACGCAGAAGAACCCGGCTCCCCCTGAGCCGGGTTCTTTCTCCGAATCAGCTCGTCCGATGCGAGCGTCGGAATCCGTTGCTAGACGGAGCTGCGTGCACGCGTACGTGCATTACGCCGCTTCAGTGCGCGACGCTCGTCCTCGCTCATTCCACCCCACACGCCTGCGTCCTGGCCGGACTCGAGTGCCCACGAGAGGCACTCTGCGGTGACTGGGCAACGCGTGCAGACGACCTTGGCATCAGCGATCTGCGCGAGAGCCGGGCCGCTGTTTCCCACGGGGAAAAAGAGTTCCGGGTCTTCGTCGCGACAAATGGCCTTGTGGCGCCAGTCCATCCTCTGCTCCTTACCGGGCGCCGTAGCGCCATAGTTTCTCTGTAGTTCACGAGTGCGTATCGAATGTTTCCGCACTGTTGCTTGTGAATGCTTTCACGAACTTAGGGGAAGTCAAGAGATAGCCGTGCGTCCGTGGTCAAGCTCACTCTGTTAGGCTCGCTTAAGCCTCCTGCGCTCCTTTGTACCCCGATGGAGGTGATTCTGCTGAGATTTCCCCAGCAAGACAGGCCTCAGGCGTTGGGACGAGCCCTGCCTTACGGGTACGTAACTACCCGATCGGGCAGGTGTCACCGGGGTCTCGGAGCCACCACTTCCAACGCCGACGGTGTGGAGAAGAATTCCGCTTCCGTGCGCTCGCCGAGATAGTCGCCGTCCATCTGCAGTCCGATCGGTTTGGACGACGTGATGCGGACGCGAGGAACGTCGTCGTGTCGAAACAGCTTGCGGGACTTGGGTTCCGACGTGGCCGACAGAAGCTGTCTCGACACGTTCAGGCTGGGGAACACCCTGGTCGTCCGCATCGCGAACAGGCCGAGTCCGGTCTCGAACGAGGTGCCGGGGTTGGTGTGCACAGGCCGTTCGCTGAGGTAAGTCCACGGGCTCGAGTTGGAAACGAAAGCGTAATGAACTCCTGTTACCGAATCGTGACCCGGAATGTCGACGGTCAGCGTCGGTTCGTGATTCTTGTTACGAAAGAACTCGCGCACAGACGCTCGGACGTATCGGCTCGGCGACACCGGCCTGCCGTCCTTGCGGCTCGCATCGATCGCACGGCAGACGTCCGCGTCGAGGCCGAGTCCAGCGTTGAACGTGAACCAGCGGTTGTCGCAATGTCCGAGTCCGATGGTGCGCCTCGACCGTGCCGACAACAGGTCGATCAACTGGTTCGTGGCCGCCACCGGATCCGACGGAATGCCGAGCGAGCGGGCGAACACGTTCGCGCTGCCCCCGGGGACGACGGCGAGCGGCGGTATCGCACCGATGGTGACCGATTTCATCGACGCCGGGAGGGGAACTCCGAGCATGCCGTTGACCACTTCGTTGACGGTTCCGTCGCCGCCGTGGACGATCACCAGACCCATTCCGTCGTCACGGGCCTGGGATGCCAGCTCGGCTGCGTGGTCGCGATGCGTCGTATGGGCGACGGTGACGCGAACACGACTCGACAACGCGTGTGCCAAGAGGTCACGAGCCGCGGGGGTGGTCGAGGTCGCATTGGGGTTGACGATCAGGAGCGCGCGCACGGGGACCGAGCCTATCGGCACCGGCATCGGGGGGCAGGAGTGGAGCCTGCAGGAACGACCGGAAAAGGGGCAGGAGTGGAGCCTGCAGGAACGACCGGATGAGGGGCAGGAGTGGAGCCTGCAGGAACGACCGGATGAGGGGCAGGAGTGGAGCCTGCAGGAACGCGCCGTTTATCCTGGCCGAGTGTCGACGCCTTCGCTGCCTCAGGTGCCCCCCGTGACGTTTCGATCCGCGGGAGTGCTCGTCGCCGTGGAGGGAATCGTCGCGCTCGTCGCCGCGGTCGTGTACGTGGTTCGTGCCGTCGAGGGGTCGGACCGGACCACGGCGAACGGGTACGGAACTGCCGGGTGGTTCGCGGTCGTCGGCGCTGCGGTGCTCGCGGCCGGCGTCGCGCTGATCGCGGGCAAGCGGTGGGGGCGTGCCATCGCGCTCGTCGTTCAGTTGCTGCTGCTGCCCGTCGTGTGGGCGCTGTTGACGGATTCACACCAGCCGCTGTACGGGGCGCTGCTCGGTGCAGGTGTGCTGTCGATTCTCGTGCTGCTGTTCAGTCCGCCGTCGTCGAGATGGATGGCGGCCGAGTACGGCCAGGACGACGACGAGAGCTAGCTCGCACGCCTGCCGGTCCGGACGGACGGGTGAATGTTGTGGACGGCGATCTGCCGGTACGAGTGCTCGAATCCGAGAACCGAGTACGCGGCGGGGGACATGGCGAATCGTTTGCCCTCGGACACGGGTAGTTCGGTCCATCGGGTGAGCAGTGCTCGGGAGAAGTGACCGTGCCCGACGAGGACGACGTCACGTTCCGGCAGAGCCGACAGGGCCACCGACAGAACGAGGTCTGCGCGGGTGCCGATTTCGTCCATCGTCTCGCCGTTCGGGCACGGATGGGTCCAGACCGTCCAGTGCGGCACGTTCTGTCGGATCTCCGGCGTGGTCATGCCCTCGTAGTCGCCGTAGTCCCACTCGGCCAGTGCATCCCACGGTCGATCGATGTCGAGGCCTGCCAGCTGCGCGGTCCGCCGAGCACGCTCGCGTGGGCTGCTCAGCACGAGCGGATCGCGTAGGTCGAGTTCGCCGAGCAACGTGCCCGCCGCGACCGCCTGTTCCTCGCCGACGGCCGTGAGCGGGACGTCCGTCGTGCCGGTGTGACGCCCGGTCGTCGCCCATTCGGTCTCGCCGTGCCGGAGCAGAACGACACGTCCGTGGTCACCGCTGGCTGTTGCGCTCATGCTCATATAGTGCCGTGCGGCACTGTGGCTTTCGCGTCCGGCTCGACCGAATCGGACGAACGGGACGTCGTGTCCGGTCTCACAGCCGTCCGGCCCGATCCGGTCGCTAAATGAATTGAGTGGTCGGCTCGATAACGCGATACTGTCTCCCGTCGGCCGGAACGCGTGCACTCTCGCCCGTTCCACGCGGGTGAGGACGTCTCGAACCCCGTCAACGCAGCCGACGGTTCGACCGATCGTCTCGTCGCCCGATGCTCGATGTCGCGGCGCGCGAATCACAGTGGACGCGTGCACGGCGTGCTCGCGAAGAAAAGAAGGACGGATGCCCATGACGCAGCCAGGATCATCGCCACCGGGTGCAGCCGAGCCGGAGAAGCTCGACTCGGCCGTGTTGAAGGTCGCGGGCGTCGTCGTGCTCGGCGCGATCATGTCGATTCTCGACGTCACCGTCGTCAGTGTCGCGGTGCCGACGTTCATGGACGTGTTCGACGCGACGTACGCGACCGTCGCGTGGACCATGACGGGCTACACGCTCGCCCTCGCAACGGTCATTCCGTTGACCGGATGGGCTGCGGACAGGTTCGGAACGAAGCGTCTCTACATCACTGCGCTCGTGTTGTTCGTGCTCGGGTCCGTCCTGTGCAGTTTCGCGTGGGACATCACGTCGCTGATCGTGTTCCGCGTGCTCCAGGGTCTCGGTGGCGGCATGCTGATGCCGCTCGGTATGACGATCATGACGCGTGCAGCGGGCCCGGAGCGCATCGGCCGTGTCATGGCCGTCCTCGGCGTGCCGATGCTGCTCGGCCCGATCAGTGGTCCGATCCTGGGTGGTTGGCTTCTCGAGGCGGCCAGCTGGCATTGGATCTTCCTGATCAACGTGCCGATCGGCATCGTCGCGCTCATCGCCGCCGTCGTGATTCTGCCGCAGGACGCACCGACACCGTCGGAGTCGTTCGACTTCCTGGGCATGCTGATGCTGTCGCCGGGTCTCGCCCTGTTCCTGTTCGGTGTGTCGTCGATCCCCGAGACCGAGACGGTGTTCGCGACGCGAGTTCTCGTCCCGGCCATCGTCGGTGCAGTGCTCATCGTGCTGTTCGTCTTCCATGCTCTGCGCACCGAGCACCCGTTGATCGATCTGCGACTGTTCCGAAACCGTGCGCTCACCATCGCAGTCGTCACGACGCTGTTCTTCATCACCGCGTTCATGGGCGCCGGCCTGTTGTTCCCCAGCTACTTCCTGCAGATTCGCGGCGAGACCACGTTGGCAGCAGGTCTGCTCCTTGCGCCGCAGGGCCTCGGCGCGATGCTGACCATGCCGATCGCGGGCACGCTTGCGGACCGCATCGGCCCGGGAAAGATCGTGCTCGTCGGACTGGTCTTCGTGACCGCGGGTATGGCCGTGTTCACACAGGTCGGGCCGGACACGTCCTACGTCCTGCTGCTCGGCGGGCTGTTCGTGATGGGCATGGGCCTCGGCTCGACGATGATGCCGATCATGACAGCGGCGCTGCAGACGCTCACCGACCACAGCGTGGCTCGCGGATCGACGCTGATGAACATCGTCCAGCAGACGTGCGGTTCCATCGGTACGGCCGTCATGTCCGTCGTGTTGACCAACCAGCTCAAGGGCGTCGAGTCGGCGACATCGCCGGTCGAGGCGCTGAGCATCTCGGCGGACGGTTTCGCGACGACGTTCACCGTGGCACTCGTGCTGGTCGTTCTGACGTTCGTCCCCGCGTTCTTCCTGCCGCGTAAGAAGGTCACCCCGTCCGAGGGCAAAGACTCGGCAGCACCGGTGATCATGCACTGACACGTCGTGAATCTGCACTGTGGGCGCGTCGACCATCCGGACTCGAAGGGTGTGCGACGCGCCCACGGTCGTCTTGTCTGGCCACCAGCGCCGATGTAGGCGAGGATCTAACGCTGTGACGACTGTACTGGCGGTTGCGAATCAGAAGGGTGGCGTCGCGAAGACCACGACAGTGGCATCACTTGCGGCGGCACTGCACGCGCTCGATCAGCGGGTCTTGGTGATCGACCTCGATCCCCAAGGCTGTCTCACCTTCTCGTTGGGGCACAACCCGGACAAGCTCGAGACGTCGGTGCACGACGTCCTCACCGGTGACACGCCGCTGTCCGACGCGGTCGTCGAGACCGACGAGGGCATCGTCCTGCTGCCGGCCACCATCGACCTCGCGGGCGCGGAGGCGCTGTTGTTGATGCGAGCCGGGAGGGAGTACGCGCTGAAGCGGGCGTTGGCGTCGGTGCAGGACGATTTCGACGTCGTCGTGATCGACTGTCCGCCGTCGCTCGGGGTGCTCACTCTGAACGGTTTGACGGCTGCGCATTCGGTTCTGGTGCCGCTGCAGTGCGAGACGCTCGCCCATCGCGGTGTCGGCCAGCTGTTGCGGACCGTGTCGGACGTCCAGCAGATCACCAATCCCGACCTCGCTCTGCTCGGCGCTCTTCCTACTCTGTTCGATGCTCGCACCACGCACAGCCGTGACATTCTCGGTGACGTGTCCGATCGGTACTCGCTGCCGGTTCTGGCGCCGCCGATTCCGAGGACGGTCCGTTTCGCCGAAGCCACGGCGTCGGGCGCGACCGTTCTGTCGGGACGGAAGAGCAAGGGCGCGCAGGCGTATCGCGAACTCGCCGCGAATCTGCTGGCCTACTGGAACGGGTCGGAACTCGAGACCTATTCGCCGGCCGCGGGCGACTGAGGGGCGCTCAGCGCGACGACGGTCTCTCCGCGTTGCTCGACGACGACGTCGCCGACGACCGCGATACCGACCATTCCCGTGTAGCCGGCCCGATCCACCGGAATGGTGCTGCCCGGCGAACCGGTGCCGGGGTCCAGTACTGCGATGCCGTCGGGAACGGGCACGAGAAGCTTGCCTGGCATGACCGCTCCCGGGCCGAGCGCGGACGGCAGCGACCAGACGGGTGACAGGTCGCCGAGTCCCAGCGCGACCGTGGCGGTTCCGGTCCACCACGCGAACACCGATGCTGCCTTGACGACGGTGTCGTCGTTCGGAAACGCACCCGGGCCCGCGACGGCGTCGGACAGGTCGAATTCGGACAGTTGTTGCGCGGTGCCGTCGAAGATCGCGACCCGCGCGGGCTCGCCTGGCGACGCCGGAATGGCAAGTGCAACACGGTCTCCCGACGCGACCAACACGGTGGCGCCGTCGATCTCGCCCTCGGGGCCGGTGAGCGCTGCGACGACGGACGAGCCGTATACCTCCGGCTGCTGCGCATCCTTCGGTGCCGGGTTCAGCATCGTCAGACGTGCGGCGTCCTCGCCGGGGCACCGTTCGAGCACTGCGACTCGCGAGGAGTTCGACGCCGACGACAGCAATGTGCAACCGGTGCGCGGTTGGGAGTTCGGATTGACCGGAGCATCGACGCGACCGTACTCGAGTGTGCGCACGAGATCCGACCGCCACAGTTCCATGCGGGTGTCACCCCGCGAGGTCAGATACGTGCCGTCGTCGGTGGTCCGAACTGCGGCGTCGGCATCGGAGGTGCGCTGTGCCTTCCGCATGCCGGTCGCACCGTCGAGCTCGGTGACCTGTGAGCAACCGCGATCGTCGGAGTAGATCGCGACCGCCGTGTTCCAGGCATCGGTCACGTCGCACAACGCTCGGTCACGCTCGTAGGACCACGCGACGTCACCCGTGGCGGGGTCGTGTCCCTCCACGGTGCCGCCGTCCCCGGTGACGACGGCGGCGCCGGTGACGATCGGTGATCGGGTGACGGGACTCTGGGCGCGCCAGAGCTCGGTCAATGCCGTCGGCACCGCTGTCGCGGTGTCGGTCTGGGGGAGCGGCGACGTCGCGACGGTGTCCGTCGTTCCGTGTGCGTCGCTCCTGAGCCAGACGACGGCGAGTCCGAGCACCACGACGACGAGGATCACCGCCGCCGCGACGAGATCCGATCGCCGTCGACGTTCCGGTGCCAGCACGAAGAGAGAGACTACTCCGACGCGGTCTGCGCGGGTGCGGCCGACGCGGGGGAGCGGCGACGACGGCGGCGTCGTCGCGGGGCAGCCTCGGTGCCGGCGTCGGCGGGAGCGCTCTCCGAGCCGTTGTCGGCGGTCTCGCCTGCGTCCGCGCGGCGAGCAGTGGGCTTGCCTGCCCTCGTGCGCGTCCGGTTGCGGGTACGACGCGGCTTCGATTCGGCTGCGTCGTCGTTCTCGGCGGTACCTGCGTCGGACGCCTCGACCTTCGGTTCCGGCGTCTTCTTGATCGAACCGGTGACGTCCGTGGGGATGTCGAGGTCGTCGAAGAGGTGAGGCGAGCTCGAGTACGTCTCGATCGGGTCGGGCGTGCCGAGGTCGAGCGCCTTGTCGATGGCCTGCCAGCGGGGGATGTCGTCCCAGTCGACGAGGGTCACCGCGATGCCGGTGCGTCCGGCGCGGCCGGTGCGACCGATGCGGTGGACGTAGGTCTTCTCGTCCTCGGGGCACTGGTAGTTGATGACGTGGGTGACGTCGTCGATGTCGATACCGCGCGCGGCGACGTCGGTGGCGACGAGCACGTCGATGCTGCCGCTCCGGAACTTCTTCAGTGCCTTCTCGCGCTGGATCTGGCCGAGGTCTCCGTGGACGGCGCCGACGGCGAAGCCACGCTCGAGCAACTCGTCGGCGACCTTCTGCGCGGTGCGCTTGGTGCGGACGAAGATCATCGTCGCGCCGCGGCCGTTCGCCTGCAGGACCTTGGACACCATCTCGACCTTGTCGAGAGCGTGGGCGCGGTAGATGTGCTGGGTGGTGCGGTCGTGCACGGCGGACGACTCGGCCTCTTCGGCGCGGATGTGCGTCGGCTGCGTCAGGAACGTGCGTGCCAGGGTGATGATCGGGCCGGGCATCGTGGCGGAGAACAGCATCGTCTGACGGCCCGCGTGGGTCGACCCCGCCGACGGTCCGTCGGGGACCATGCCGAGGATGCGTTCGATGTCGGGTAGGAAGCCGAGGTCCAGCATCTCGTCGGCCTCGTCGAGTACGAGGACTCCGATCTTGCCGAGAATCAGGTGGCCCTGCTTCGCGAGGTCGAGGAGTCGTCCCGGCGTGCCGACGACGACGTCGACGCCCTTCTGCAGCGCGCTGATCTGCGTCTCGTACGGCTTGCCGCCGTAGATCGACAGGATCTTCACCGGCCCGTTCGACGACTTCAGGTGCTTCGACGCGTTGGCGAGGTCGGCGCTGACCTGGATGCACAGCTCGCGCGTCGGCACGATGACCAGAGCTCGGGGAGTGCCGTCCAGCGGCGTCGTACCGGAGTCGGTGGTCGCGACGCGGTGCAGCAACGGCACGCCGAATCCGAACGTCTTGCCCATGCCGGTGCGTGCCTGGCCGATGAGGTCGTCGCCTGCGAGCGCGAGCGGGAGCGTCAACTCCTGGATCGCGAAGGTGCGCTCGATGCCGATCTCTTTCAAGGAGCGGACGATGTCGTCGCGAACTCCCAGTTCGGCGAACGTGGGCGGAACGTGTGTGTCGTCGAGTTGTGCGGACAACGTGGTGTCGCCGGTCTCGGCTTCTTGGTCGACGATGATCTTGCTCAGGGTTCTGGCCTTCCTCGTGGTCACACGTACGCACGAAGAAGGGCACAGGCCTATTGCCGGCCGAAGTCGATGCCCTCGTCCCGATGTGATGTCGCAGCGAGCCTCAGCCGTGTCGGAAATAGACACACGATCGGCGAAGCAGTCGGAGCGACCCGGGGCGGGTGCGCACACATTGTCGTGAATCTTCGCGGTGAAAATCGGTCCGTGTCTTCGGTCCGCGCGTCGATCCGATGACCATGGTAACTTGCCGAGCCCGCGAAGCGGGTATCGAGGCGTCCGACCATCGCGTCGACGTGGCAGGACGGTGTGAGCTTTCGCATGCCCGAACGACACATGTGACGGGCGCGTCCGAGCCTTAAGATTGCCGTCATGGGAGCCCACTCGCCAGACGCCGTGACCACCGACCCGTCGACAACGGTCGGGAGCGATACCGACGAACCTCGGATCGCGTACGACCATCCCGGTGTCGCCGAGCTGCTGGCTGTGCTGGCGTACGGCGAGATCTCGGCGTTCTACCGTCTGGCAGAGGACGCACGCATGGCACCCACGATGCAGGGACGCGTCGCACTCGCGAGCATGGCCGCCGCCGAGATGAACCACTTCGAGACCCTCGTGCAGGCGCTGTCCGATCGCGGCATCGACGTCTACACCGCCATGGACCCGTACGTTCGCGCGCTGGACGAGTATCACGCCTCGACGAACCCGTCGACCTGGATGGAAACGCTGGTCAAGGCGCACGTCGGCGACGGGTTGGCCGCCGACTTCTACCGCGAGATCGCGCATACCCTCGACCCGGCAGTGGCGACGACGGTCCGTGAGGTGCTCGCCGAAACGGGACACTCGGAGTTCGTCGTCCACGAGGTCTCGACGCGAGTGAAAGCCAGCTCGCAGGACAAGGCGCGACTGATGCTGTGGGGCAGGCGGTTGCTGGGTGAAGCGATCACCCAGGCGCAGTACGTGCTGGCCCAGCGCGAGGAACTGACCGATCTCGTCATCACGGCGTCGGGAGATCTGAACGGCGTGGCTGCGCTGTTCGACCGCATGCAGGAGCAGCACGCCGAACGCATGAAGGTCCTCGGCCTCGTCTGAGTTCTCTCGTCGTGCGGCCGTGCGCGTGTTCGCTGACAGCACGTGCCCGTCGCGCGCGTGGGTCGGTCCGGCTGCACTAGCCTGGGCGAAGCAGCTGAAGTTTCTCTAGGAGTTCGGAGGTTGGCCGTGGAGGTCAAGATCGGTGTGTCGGAAAGCTCTCGCGAGCTCGTGGTGAACAGCGCTCAGTCGCCCGACGAGGTCGAAGCGCTCGTCGCCACGGCGCTCGAGGGCAAGGACGGCGTGCTGTCGCTCGTCGACGAGAAGGGCCGCAAGTTTTTGATCCACACCTCGAAGGTCGCCTACGTCGAGATCGGCCCCGCCGACGCTCGCAAGGTCGGATTCGCCACCTAGACGTCGTGGACGAACGCGAGGCCCCGTATCGAATCGATACGGGGCCTCGGTCGTCTGCGGGTACTCGGGCGGAGTCGAACTACGGAGACTGCAACGGCACGTGCGACAGACCGCCCCACGCCAGCGAGACCGTCGTGTCCACTGCGTCTTCTTTCGAGATGGGCCGGTCCGCTTCGAGCCAGTAGCGCGCCGTGAACTGGCTTGCGCCGACGAGGCCGACCGCCAGTACGCGTGCTCGGTACGGATCGAGGCCGGAGTCGTGGGCGACGAGGTCGAAGACCGCGTCCACGCACGCTTCGGTTGCCTGTTCGACGCGTGCGCTGACCTGAGGTTCGCCCATGAGGTCCGACTCGAAGACCAGACGGAAGCCCTGGGAGTCCGTGTCCACGAAGTCGTAATAGGCGAGTACGGCCGCCCGGACACGCTTGCGGTTGTCCGTCGTCGAGCGCAGCGCCTGACGGACCCCGGAGATCAGCGTGTCGACGTAGCTCTGCAGGACCGCGAGGTAGAGCTCGAGCTTGCCGGGGAAATGCTGGTAGAGGACGGGCTTGCTGACGCCCGCGCACTCGGCGATCTCGTCCATTCCCGACGCGTGATAGCCGCGGGTCACGAATACCTCGCTCGCTGCCGCCAGGAGTTGTGCGCGTCGCGCATCGCGGGGCAGCCGCGCGCTGCGACGGCCGGCCGTGGGGGCCGGACGGTCCGTGGACGTCCGATCCGCGATTTCAGTCATAGTGCTCGATCCCATCCGCATTCGTCTCTGCACCCGTTGTGGGGGACCCTGGGCCGAGATGGTGTCGTCTCGAATTCGGGTAGTGCAGATCGTGGCAACGATACCTCCCGGCAACGGTACGTCCGATACGACCGCCCGCGGGTCGTCCGCCGACGCCCGGATCTTCGGTTGCCGACGCCGCGACCTGCCGGTCGGTTTGGAGACCGGTCGGTTGTTCCGTGTCACTGATTTCGGCGCGGCGAACAGAGGATGTCGACGACTGTGAGATTCTGGCGTGGTGACTGACCGAGGTGGGCCGCGGCGCAGCGGAAGGAACAGATCGAGCGCCGACGACTCCCGTGACACCGAACGAGACCGGCAGTACTCGACTGTCGGTGGCCGAGCGCGCCGCGCCGAGCGCGACATGCGCCGTGAGTTCGACGACGGTGGCCCGGACGATTTTCCGCGCGACGTGGGTTCGCGTGGTTCCCATCAGCCGTTGCGTGCGCAATGGGATCCCACGACGCGTACCGAGCCGCGCAAGCCCCGCACACGGTCGCCGCGCCCGGAACGTCAGGCGAAGAAGCAGAGCAAGCTCGGCAAGTTCGCGTCGGTGTACGGCTGGCGTGCGTACGCCATTCCGATTCTTCTGGTCGTGACGGCCTTGGTCGTGTTCGATGCCGTTCGTACCGGTGATCCGGCGACGACCACGGCGGGTGGTACGAATCAGTCCGCCGATCCCGGGTTCGGCGCGCTGAGCACCGACACGACCGGTTCGACCGACGTCATCGGTGTTCCGCCGGCCGCGGACGGCAACTTCGCGGACTCGATTCCGTCGGGCGATCTGCCCGACGGCGGCCCGTTCGCCGTGCAGGGCGCGGGCACGTGGCACACCGTTGCGGGAACGACGCCGCAGGTCGGTCAAGGTACCGAGCGCGTGTTCACCTACACGGTCGAGGTGGAGGACGGGGTCGACACCGTCGGTTTCGGAGGCGACGAGTCGTTCGGCCGTCTCGTCGATCAGACGCTCGCCAACCCGAAGAGCTGGACCAACGATCCGAGATTCGCCTTCCGTCGTGTGGATTCGGGTGAACCGGACTTCCGCATCTCGCTGACATCGCAGATGAGCATCCGGCAGGCGTGTGGGTACGACATCCAGCTCGAGGTCTCCTGCTACAACCCCGGGATCGGACGTGTCGTGCTGAACGAGCCGCGTTGGGTGCGCGGTGCCATCGCGTTCCAGGGCGACATCGGCTCGTATCGTCAGTATCAGATCAATCACGAGGTCGGCCACGCCATCGGCTATCAGCAGCACCAGCCGTGCGAGACCGAGGGAGGGTTGGCGCCGGTGATGATGCAGCAGACCTTCGGAACCGCCAACGACGACATCGCCCGGCTCGATCCGGAAGGCGTCGTGCCGATGGACGGCAAGACCTGCCGGTTCAATCCGTGGCCCTACCCGCGTAGCTGACCTGGTCGACGCTCGCGCTGAAAGAGAGAACGAACGACATGGTCCAGCTGCCCCCGCTGGTGGAGCCGTCGGCGCCGCTGTCCCACGAGGACGTCGCGCGCTACAGCAGGCACCTCATCATTCCCGACGTCGGCACTCTCGGTCAGCGTCGACTCCGTAACGCCCGTGTGCTGGTCATCGGTGCGGGTGGCCTCGGCTCGCCCGCACTGCTCTATCTGGCTGCGGCAGGCGTCGGCACGCTGGGCATCGTCGACGACGACGTCGTCGAGATGTCCAACCTTCAGCGTCAGGTCATCCACGGTCGGTCCGACGTGGGCCGATCGAAGGCGCAGAGCGCGGCCGAGTCGATACGCGAGATCAACGACGGCGTCGACGTCCGGCTGCACGAGTTCCGACTCGATCGAACGAACGCCGTGGCGTTGTTCGAACAGTACGACCTGATCCTCGACGGCACGGACAATTTCGCGACCCGGTACCTCGTCAACGACGCGGCGGTCCTCGCGCACAAGCCGTACGTGTGGGGCTCGATCTACCGGTTCGAAGGTCAGGTGTCGGTGTTCTGGGAGGACGCACCCGGTGGCGTCGGCCTGAACTACCGGGATCTGTATCCCGAGGCGCCGCCCCCCGGTATGGTGCCGTCCTGCGCCGAGGGCGGTGTTCTCGGCGTGCTGTGCGCGTCGGTCGGCTCGGTCATGGTGACCGAAGCGATCAAACTCGTCACCGGCATCGGTGAGTCGCTGCTCGGTCGGTTGATGATCTACGACGCCCTGTCGATGAACTACCGGACGTTACGGGTGCAACGCGATCCGGACCGAACACCGATCACCGAACTGGTCGATTACGACGCGTTCTGCGGGGTCGTGTCCGACGAGGCCGCGGCTGCCGCGGACGGCTCGACGATCACCCCGGCGGAACTGGCCGCGCTGATGAAGGGCTCCGACGACGTGGCGCTCATCGACGTACGCGAGCCGGTCGAATGGGACATCGCGCATATCGACGGCGCAACACTCGTGCCCAAGGGCCGGATTCTGTCGGGTGAGGCACTGGCCGAGCTGCCGCAGAACCGTCGGATCGTGCTGCACTGCAAGACCGGTATCCGCTCGGCCGAGGCACTCGCGGTGCTGCACGAGGCGGGTTTCGGCGACGCAGTCCACCTCCAGGGCGGAATCGTCGCGTGGGCAGCACAGGTGGATCCGAGTCTGCCGCAGTACTGAGTGGGGTCGATTACTCGTGAGGTTCGTGCGTCGCGCGCCTGCGCCGGGGTGCGGGCGGTCGACGGTAGCGTGACGGACGTGAGCTCTGTGGAACCCCCTCAGCACGTGATCTCCACGTTCGGGCTGCGCGACGTGCCTCCCATCCCGCTCGGGGCCGACTGGGACGGTGGTTGGAGGCTCGGCGACGTCGTGCTGTCGCCCGTTGCCGACCACGCCCGTGCGGCGTGGTCGGCCAAGGTGCGCGAGAACTTGGTGGTCGACGGGGTTCGACTCGCCCGGCCGGTGCGATCCACCGACGGGCGTTACGTGGTCAGCAGTTGGCGCGCGGACACGTTCATCGAGGGTTCACCCGAGCCGCGGCACGACGAGGTCGTCTCGGTGTCGGTTCGCCTGCACGCCGCGACGGCTCAGCTGGACAGGCCGCGGTTCCTGTCGCAGCTCCCGGTCGCGCCGTGGGCCGACGTCGACGTCTTCGCGGTCGCCGACCGTGCCGCGTGGGAGGCGGTTCCACTGCGTGCCGCGCGCGGGGCAGGCGCGCCCGAAGTGACCTCCGACGACGGCAAAAAGAGTCTGGAGTTGATCAAACAGCTCGCGAGCCTGCGAAAACCCGTCGAATCGCCGGATCAGCTGGTCCACGGCGACCTGTTCGGCACGGTTCTGTTCGAGGGCAGCGACGCCCCCGGCATCACCGACATCACTCCGTACTGGCGACCGGCGGCGTGGGCGGCGGCGGTGTCCGTCGTCGACGCGATCTCGTGGGGCGGTGCGGACGATGCTCTGGTCGGTCGCTGGGAGGACTTGCCCGAGTGGCCGCAGATGCTGCTGCGTGCGTTGATCTTCCGCTTCGCGGTGCACGCACTGCACGCGCGGTCGACGCCCGAGGCGTTTCCCGGTCTGGCGCGCAGCGCCGACCTCGTTCGGCTGTTGCTCTAGGTTCGCCGACGGGAGTTCAGGCCTCGCGGACGAGCTCGTCGAACAGCACCTGGGCGGCCTGACCCGCCCGATCGGCGTCGCCGTCGACGATCGCGTCGACCAGGGCGATGTGTTCGGCGTCGTAGTTCAGGTCGTGTGCGACGAGGTGATGCAGCATGGCCTGCTGGATGACCGGAAGCAGAGAGTCGTAGAACTCCAGATAGACGGCGTTGTGGCTGGCCGCGACGATGGCACGGTGAAACAGCGCGTCGACGGCGATCGCCTCGACGGTGACGCCGCCGCTCATCGATTCGTTCCGGTTCGCGAGCGCTTCTGTCAACGCGCGGATGTCCTCGTCGTCGCGGCGTTCGGCGGCGAGCATCGCCGCGGTGACCTCGAGAGCGCGTCGGAGCTCGGTGACGTCGCGGTCGAGAGCGTCGGCGAAGTACTTTCCGAGAGTGCCGCCGAGGTCCGAGGTGGCCAGGACGAACGTCCCCGATCCCTGCCTACGCTCGACCATCCCTGCGTGCACGAGCGCCTGAACGGCTTCGCGGACAGTGTTGCGCCCCGTTCCGGTCATCTCGCACAGCTCGGGCTCGGTCGGTATCCGTGACCCGACAGGCCATCGCTTCGAGACGATCTCGTCACGGAGCTGCGCCGTCACCTGAGAGATCAGGCTGGAACGCTGTACCTGCTGCACGTTGGACTCCCCGTCGGTCTTCGCGCCCCGGGTTCTGCGCGATCGGCCGCTAGTTTAACGCTTTGCGGCCGATGATCCGGTCATCCTATGATTCAACGCGTGGGTACCAGCGCCGTCGTCACCGAGACCTCCGAACACTCCGAATCGACCCGACTCCTTCGTGGCCGAATTCTGGTGTTCGCGGCGATCATCGTCTCGGCGCTGACGCTGCGCGCGGCCGTCACGAGTATCAGCCCTTTGTTCGGTCGTATCGGTGACGATCTGCACTTCGGGTCCGGAGTCATCGGTCTCGTGGGAATGTTGCCGCCGGCGATGTTCGCCGTGTTCGGTCTGCTCACTCCCGTGATCGCGAAGCGCACCGGACTCGAGCGCGCTGCACTGATCGCGATGACGATGACGACGGTGGGCATGGCCGTGCGCGCGTTCGCGCCCGGTACCGTGTCGTTGCTGGTTCTGTCCGCTCTCGCGTTGGCGGGCATGGGAATCGGCAACGTCGTCATCCCGCCGCTCGTCAAGCGATACTTCTCCGACCGGCTCGCCGTCGTCAGCACGATGTACATCTGCGCGATGCAGATCAGCACGCTGGCTCCTCCATTGCTCGCCGTTCCGGTCGCGAATGCACACGGCTGGCGCATCTCGATCGGAGTCTGGGCCGTCGTCGGGCTCGCGGCGGCCGTGCCGTGGCTGGGAGTCGTTCTCGCGCGTCGGGGCAGGGACGTGGCGGACGTGTCGGGGGAAGAAGGGTCGGCCGCGGTCCACGAGGAGTCGACGGGACGCATCTGGCGTTCGTCGCTCGCCTGGGGAATGGTCGGCATGTTCGCGATGACCTCGTTCATCACCTACGCAATGCTCACCTGGCTCCCGACGCTGTTGACCGACGCCGGTATCGGCGAGGCTGCGGCAGGCGCATCCGTCGCCGCGTTCGGTGCCATGGGTCTCGTCACGTCGCTCGGTGCGCCGTCGCTGTGCGCGCGTCTGCGCAACCCGTACGGACTCGTCGTCGTGGCTGCCGTGTTCTACCTCGTCGGATTCGCCGGTCTGCACTGGTCGCCGGCGTCGGGCACCGTCGTCTGGGTCTGTCTGCTCGGTCTCGGCACCTTGACGTTCCCGATGTCGTTGACGCTGATGAACCTGCGCACCCGCACCCCGGCAGGCTCGTCGGGACTGTCCGGCTTCACGCAGGGCCTCGGCTACGTCGTCTCGTCGATGGGCCCGCTGTCGTTCGGTCTGCTGCATTCTCTGTCCGGGGGATGGGGCGTGCCCGTCCTCGTGCTGACCGTCTGTGTCGCCGTGCTGCTCGTCGCCGGTTACTTCTGCTGCAGGCCTCGGATGCTCGAGGACACCTGGTGACGGAAAGTCGCGGTCTATCTCACGTTCGGCTTCTGTCGAACGTGAGACCAAGTTAATCGCGAGGTCATCGCGGGCAGCGCCCGCGCAACATGGCTTTCCTAGATTCGGTGCACACACCCGATCAGGAGGCCTACGTGACAAGCACCCCCGAGGCATTGCCAACCGGTACTGTCCCCGCCGACGCTGTTTCGTCTGCAGTGCCGAAACCGGGCACGGTTCCGGTGTCGAAGAATCATCGCATCAGCTACTGGAACTCCGAGGACATCGAGGCGTGGGAGGCCGGCGGCAAAGACATCGCGAAGCGGAATCTGATCTGGTCGGTCGTCGCCGAGCACGTCGGCTTCTCGATCTGGTCCATCTGGTCGGTCATGGTGCTGTTCATGCCGGTGTCGGTGTACGGCATCGACGCGGCGGGCAAGTTCTTCCTGGTCGCAGTCCCGACGCTCGTCGGCGGCATTCTGCGCATTCCCTACACGTTCGCGACGGCCAAGTTCGGCGGACGTAACTGGACGATCTTCAGCGCTCTCGTGCTCCTCGTCCCGACGGTGCTGACGATGTACTTCATGCTGAATCCGGCGTCGTACACCACGTACATGATCGTCGCCGCGTTCGCAGGACTCGGTGGCGGCAACTTCGCGTCCTCGATGACCAACATCAACGCGTTCTACCCGCAGCGTGAGAAGGGATGGGCGCTCGGCCTCAACGCGGGCGGTGGCAACATCGGCGTACCCGTCATCCAGTTGATCGGTCTGCTCGTCATCGCAACCGTCGGCAACACCGCGCCCGAGATCGTCTGTGCCGTGTATCTCGTGTTCATCGCGATCGCCGCGGTCGGCGCGGCTCTGTTCATGGACAACCTGGAGAACCAGAAGACCAACGGTCGCTCCATGATCGACGTGCTGCGCTTCTCCGACTCGTGGTGGATCGCGTTCCTCTACATCGGCACGTTCGGATCGTTCATCGGCTTCAGCTTCGCGTTCGGTCAGGTTCTGCAGATCAACTTCCTGGCAGGGCTTACCGACGGCGCACCCGCGACGGCCGCGCAGCAGGCACAGGCGTCGCTGCACGCAGCCCAGATCGCGTTTCTCGGGCCGCTTCTCGGCTCGATCTCGCGTCCGTTCGGTGGCAAACTCGCCGACAAGATCGGCGGCGGGAAGATCACGCTGTACACGTTCGTCGCCATGGTCTTCTCGACCGGCATCCTCGTCGCCGCGAGTACGTGGGACGACAACACCGCGGGCGCTGCGAGCGGAACGATGATGGCGCTGTTCGTCGTCGGATTCATCCTGCTGTTCCTGCTGTCCGGCCTAGGAAACGGCTCGGTCTACAAGATGATCCCTGCCATCTTCGCCGCCAAGTCGGTCGAACTGCAGGGAACGACGATCGAAGAGCAGCAGCACTGGTCCCGCAGGATGTCCGGTGCGCTCATCGGAATCGCCGGTGCCATCGGCGCTCTGGGCGGTGTCGGTATCAATCTCGTTCTCCGCGCGTCGTACTCGGGTGAGGCGAAATCGGCGACGACCGCCTTCTGGGTCTTCCTGGCCTTCTACGTCCTCTGCTGCGGCGTCACCTGGGCGGTCTACCTGCGCAAGCGCCCCGCGAATTCGGCTGCAGCGGTATGACTCTCGAACTCGACACATCGAAAGGACCTCTCGTGAAGAACGCGGTGGTTGTTGGACACGGAATGGTCGGTCACCGGTTCGTCGAAGCGCTGCGTGCGCGTGACGAGGCCGCCGACTGGAAGATCACCGTTCTGTGCGAGGAGGCGTTGCCGGCCTACGACCGTGTCGGTCTGTCGTCCTACGTCGGTAGCTGGGATCACAAGGAGCTCGCACTCGCGGGCAACGACTATCTCGGTGACACGGCCGTAGAGATGCGGCTCGGAGTGCGCGCCGACAGTATCGACCGTGCGGCGAAGACCGTGACGACGTCGCTCGGCGACACCGTCGACTACGACGCCCTGGTCTTCGCGACGGGGTCCTACCCGTTCGTACCGCCGATCTCCGGCCACGACCTGGACGGGTGCTTCGTCTACCGCACGCTCGACGACCTCGACCGCATTCGCGCTCGCGCCGACGCTGCCGGGCCGGGAGCCGTCGGCATCGTCGTGGGCGGTGGCCTCCTGGGGCTCGAAGCCGCGAATGCACTGAAGAAGATGGGCATGACGCCGCACGTCGTCGAGTTCGCACCACGGCTCATGCCGTTGCAGGTCGACGAGGGTGGCGGCGCACTGCTGGCGCGTCTCGTCACCGATCTCGGACTGCACGTGCACACGGGAGTCGGTACGTCGTCCATAGCCGAGAACGACAGCGCCGGACTGTCGGTGGAGTTGTCCGACGGCACGGTCATCGACGCCGCCCTCGTGGTGTTCTCGGCAGGTGTGCGGCCTCAGGATCAGCTGGCACGCGATTGTGGTCTCGAGGTCGGCGAACGTGGCGGCATCATGGTCGACACCGGTTGCCGCACAGCGGATCCCGACGTCTACGCGATCGGTGAGTGCGCTGCCGTCGAGGGTCGATGCTACGGTCTCGTCGCACCCGGATACTCGACGGCCGAGGTCGTCGCCGACCGGTTGCTCGGGGGCGCAGCCGAATTCCCGGGTGCCGACATGTCCACCAAGCTCAAGCTCATGGGCGTCGACGTCGCCAGCTTCGGTGACGCGATGGCCGCGACGCCCGGTGCGCTCGAAGTCGTGTTCAGCGACGCACCGAAGGGTACGTACGCGAAACTCGTCGTGTCCGACGACGCCAAGACGCTGCTCGGCGGCATCCTCGTCGGCGATGCGACGGCATATTCACTTCTGAGACCGCTTGTCGGACGCGAACTCCCGGGCGATCCCGGGTCGCTGATCTCGCCCGCGGCCGAGTCCGTAGGCATCGGTGCACTGCCCGACGACGCCGAGATCTGCTCGTGCAACGGGGTGACGAAGGGTGCGATCTGCGGTGCTATCGAGGGCGGCGCCTGCGACCTCGCCTCGGTCAAGAGTTGCACGACGGCAGGCACGACGTGCGGCGGCTGCCTCCCGTCGATCAAGCAGCTGCTCGCGGCGTCGGGCGTCGTGTTGTCGAAGTCGTTGTGCGAGCACTTCTCTCAGTCGCGCGCCGAGCTGTTCGAGATCGTCCGTGCCACGAACACGCGAACCTTCTCCTCCCTCGTCGCGAAGTACGGCACGGGAACCGGCTGCGACATCTGCAAGCCCGTCGTCGCATCGATTCTCGCGTCGACGTCGTCGGACCACATTCTCGACGGGGAGCAGGCGTCGCTGCAGGACACCAACGACCACTTCCTCGCCAACATTCAGAAGAACGGGACCTACTCGGTGGTGCCGCGCATGCCCGGTGGCGAGTGCACGCCCGAACAGCTCATCGTCATCGGCGAGGTCGCCCGCGATTTCGGTCTGTACACGAAGGTCACCGGTGGTCAGCGGATCGACCTGTTCGGCGCACGCGTCGAACAGCTTCCGGCGATCTGGAAACGACTCGTCGACGCGGGGATGGAATCCGGCCAGGCGTACGGCAAGTCGCTGCGGACGGTGAAGAGTTGCGTCGGGTCGAGCTGGTGCCGCTACGGCGTGCAGGACTCGGTCGGCATGGCCGTCGACCTCGAAAATCGTTACCGCGGACTGCGTTCCCCGCACAAGATCAAGTTCGGTGTGTCCGGCTGCGCACGCGAATGCGCCGAGGCGCGGGGCAAGGACGTCGGCGTCATCGCGACCGAGGGCGGCTGGAACCTGTACGTCGGTGGCAACGGTGGACAGTCGCCCAAGCACGCGCAGCTGTTGGCGTCGAACCTCGACGACGCGACGCTCGTCAGCTACATCGATCGGTACCTCATGTTCTACGTGCGCACCGCGGACCGACTGCAGCGCACCGCCCCGTGGCTCGAATCCCTCGACGGTGGGCTCGACCATCTGAAGGCGGTCGTCGTCGAGGACAGCCTCGGAATCGGCGCCGAGTTGGAGGCCGACATGGAACGCCACGTCGCGGGATACAAGGACGAGTGGGCGGGCGTCCTCGAGGACGAGGAGAAGCTGAGCCGGTTCGTCTCGTTCGTCAACGCACCCGACGAGGCGGACCAGACCATTTCGTTCGACGACAGTGGTCAGCGCAAGGTTCCCGTGTTGATGGGAATGCCCCGAGTCGGCGCGTGACGCATGTGCACACCGCAGTAATGGCTGCTTAACGACGAAGAAACATCGGCAACGTGCAATAGCACCAGGAGGTACTCGAATGACTGTCATCGATACTCGAACCAGCACGGACCGGGCCGTCTCGGCCGGCACACACGCCGCTCGCGAATGGACGGCAGCGGCCGCGATCGACACCCTGGTTCCCGGCCGAGGCGTTGCGGTGCTGCTGCGAGGAGGCGTGCAGGCTGCACTGTTCGTTCTCCCCGGAGGTGACGTGTACGCCGTCGGGAACATCGATCCGTTCGGCCGCGCCGCGGTCATGTCCCGTGGCCTGGTCGGTGACCGCGCCGGGGAGCCGACCGTGGCGTCGCCGCTGCTCAAGCAGGTGTTCTCGCTCGTCGACGGCCGTTGCCTCGACGACGAGTCGGTCGGCCTCGGCTCGTTCGAGACAAAGGTGGTCGACGGTGTGATCTTCGTGCGGGGCGCGACGACATGAGCCAAGCCGCCGAGGCTGCTACGCCTCTGGCAGGGTTTGCCGTCGGGGTCACCGCGTCGCGTCGTGCCGAGGAGTTCGCGACGTTGCTGGAGCGCCGAGGCGCATCGGTGATGCACGCTCCGGCGATCCGCATCATCCCGCTCGCCGACGACGCAGAACTCGAACGCGTCACCGACAGCATCATCGCCGAGCCACCGGACATCACCGTCGCCACGACCGGAATCGGATTCCGTGGATGGGTCGAGGCCGCCGACGGATGGGGTAGGGCAGAAAGCCTGGGGCGGGCACTCGCGTCGTCGAGGCTGTTGGCTCGTGGACCGAAGGCCATGGGTGCCATCCGAGCGGCCGACCTCCGCGAGGAATGGTCGCCCGCATCGGAGTCGTCGGCGGAGGTGCTCGAACACCTACTCGACGAAGGCGTCGCGGGTAAGCGTGTCGCCGTTCAATTGCACGGTGCGACAACCGAATGGGAACCGGTGCCGGACTTCTGCGAGGCGCTGCGCGACGCAGGCGCGGACGTCGTGCCCGTGCCGGTGTATCGGTGGACCGCCCCCGACGACGGCACGCCGATGGACCGGATGATCGAGGCGGTGCTCGTCGGCGATCTCGACGCCGTCAGCTTCACGAGTGCACCTGCCGTGGCGTCGCTGCTGATGCGGGCGGACGAGAACGGTGTGCTCGAACCGCTGCTGCACTCGCTGCGCACCCGGGTTCTGCCCGTGTGCGTGGGTCCGGTGACGGCGGCGCCGCTCGAACATCTGAAGGTGGCGACGACGCAGCCGGCGCGCGCTCGCCTGGGTGCACTGGCCAGACATATCGCCGAGGAACTCCCGCGCCGTGCGCGGCCGATGCAGGCGGGCGGTCATTCGATCAGTATCCGGGGTCGATGCGTCGTCGTCGACGGCGTCGTGCGATCGATCTCACCCGCCGGGATGGCCCTGGTGAAGACACTGGCCCGTAGGCCGGGGCAGGTCGTGTCCCGCGACGAACTGCTGGCGTCGCTGCCCGGCGGTGGCGACGACACCCACGCCGTCGAGACCGCGATGACACGGCTCCGGTCGTCACTGGGCGCACCGAAGACCATTCAAACCGTGGTCAAGAGGGGATATCGCCTCGCGATCGATCCCGCCGACGTCGCCGTCGACGACCGGTCGCACATCCCCTCCGCACCACCGATTCGAGTTCCCGAGGGGAGCAAGTACTAGATGAACGTGAAGAACCCGACGCTCGTGCTGGTCGCGCACGGAACCCGCAATCCCCGCGGCGTCGAGATGGTCGCCGAACTGGCCGACGCGGTCGGCCGCGAGGTCGGCGAGACGCGCGTCGCGTTCGTCGACGTGCTCGGTCCGTCTCCGTCCGAAGTGCTGAGAGGTCTCACGGCTCCCGCTGTCGTGGTACCTGCGTTCCTGGCCTCCGGCTATCACGTGCACACCGACGTTCCCCGCGAGGTTGCCGACAGCGAGCACTCGCGGGTGACGGTCACGCGTGCACTCGGTCCCGATCCGGTGTTCGCGCAGGTCATGCTCGAGCGGCTGCGCGCAGTGGGCTGGAACGACGGCGACGCCATCGTGTTCGCCGCGGCGGGATCGTCCGACCAGCGAGCACTACGGGACCACCGTCGTGCGGCGGCGATGCTGGCCGACCTCGCGCAGGTGCCGGTGCGTATCGGGTACGTCGCAACCGCACAGCCCGCGGTGCCCGACGTAGTCGCCGAGCTCCGTCGAGACGGCCACAGGAGAGTCTTCGTGGCGTCGTACCTGCTGGCACGCGGGCTGTTCCACTCCAGGCTCGTCGACGCGGGCAGCGACGGCGTCGCCGATCCGCTCGGCGTCCACGCTGTGATCGTCGATCTCGTCGTCGACCGATTCCGTGCCGGTGCAGCGGTTCTCCACGATTCGATTCCTACCGAAACAGCGGAAGTAGCTCCACGGGGTCGTCGGGGCTGACATGCGGCGGGACGACCGCCAACGCGTCGTGACCCACGAGGTGAAGCAGGTGTGCGGTGCGCACGGCGGTGTCCGCGCGCCATCCCACCCCATCGCGCGAGACGGGAACGATGCGCGCACTGTCGGACGCGACGTCGGCAGCGTTGGTGAGGAAGCCGAGCCACGGCGTGGTGGGTATCCTGCCGGTCAACGCGTCGACGATCGCGGGTGCCGTCATCATCAGGGTGCTGACGGCCGCCAATGGATTGCCGGGCAGCCCGAGCACGACGACCCCGTTCGGCAGGACCGCCGTGATCTGAGATCCGCCGGGGCGGATGGGGACCCGGCTCACGATGGTCTCCGCTGACGCCCGGTTCAACGCAGACCTGAGTTGATCCGCCGCGCCGCCGCCTGTCGCGCCGACGACGACCAGCAGGTCCACGTCCGACGCGTCGGCGAGTAGTTCGTCGAACGCGGCAGGTGTGTCGTGGAGGTGCACGGAGTCCGCCGTGTCGACGCAGCACGAACGAAGGTAGCGCGGAAGGACCGGGCCGATGCTGTCACGGGTCTGACCGGGGTCGAGTGGACCCTCGGCGCGGATCTCGTTCCCGCTGAACACGGTTCGGGCACGAACCGGCCCGCGAACCGGCAGGTTGCCCACCTCGGCGCTGAGAGCGACCGATACCACGGCGGCCGAGACGGTCGTTCCCGCAGAGACCAGTTCGGTCCCCGGTCGCCAGTCCTCACCGCGTCGGCGTGCGTCGTTCCGCACCGGTGCGTCGGGACGTCGACGCAGGAGCCCGTCGTCGCCGACGACGACGTGCTCGTCCCGCACGACGGCGGTGGCGCCGTCGGGAACCCGCGCTCCGGTTGCGATGCGAACGGCGTCGCCGTCGTGCATGTCTTCGAGATCCGACGTTCCCGCGAAGGCAACCTCGCCTCGCACCGTCCACGGCTCGTCGCCTGCCACCGCGTAGCCGTCCATCGCGGACGTGTCGACGTGGGGGAGCGCACCGGCAGCGACGAGGGCGTCGGCGAGGACACCTCCCTCGGCCTCCACCGGAGGTACGTGGCGTACCGCAATGGGCGACAACCGTTCTCGAATCCTCGCCCGTGATGCCTCGATGCCCGACGCGTGGAGGGCGGTGCGTTCCCGTGCTCGGCGCACGTCGTCCGGTGTATCGCAGTCGTCGGTACCGGGGACGGCGACGGTGCGGTAATCGTCCGGGAGGAGGGAGCGAACAGGCTGTCCTGCAACGTCTTCGAGTGCGTTTATCTTGTGGTTCAGTGTCGAACGTGCCCACGCGCCGAAGAGATACTGTGTCCTTCCGGCGTCGTCCGTCGCGAACACGACGGGTGAATCACCCACGGCTGCAACAAGAGTGGTGATGGCGCGGGTGTCGACGAACGGAAGGTCGGCCGCGATGACCACGACGATGTCGGCCGTGGACCGCGACAGTGCTTGCAGCCCCGCGGCGATGGCTGCGACGGGTCCGGAGCGGACAGGCTCCTCGCGTGTCTGGAGGACGTCGTCGGCGAGATCGTCGCGGTGAGGACCCACGACGACGATCCGTCGTGCGTCTCCGACGGCCTCGACGGCCCTGTGCACGAGGGGCATCCCGCCGACACCGAGACCGGGTTTGTCGATGCCTCCCATGCGCCGAGCCGACCCGCCGGCGAGTACGACGGCGTCGAAATCGGGGAGTGGAGCCTGCAGGAACGAGCCGGTATCCGGGAGTTGCGCCTGCCGGGACGACCCGACCGGGTGTGAGGTCACGTCGGAAGCGGCACGTTCTGCAGTCGAACCTGACCGCGCGCGATGGTCTTGCCGCTGTCCGAAGCCGTGACGGTCACCAGCCACAACTGTTGAACGCGGCCCTGCTGCAACGGTTCCGCGACGACGTCGACGCGTCCGCCCTTGCTGGCGCGCAGGAAATCGGTTCCGTTGTGCACGCCGACGGCGAACTCGCCTCGTTCCTTCACGGCCTCGCTCGCACCGATGCTGGCGGCGCTCTCGACGGCCGTCGTGTAGACGCCGCCGTGCACGACGCCCCAGGGGGTGAAGTGCTCCTCGGACAGCTCGATGTGGCCGACGACGCGTGTACCCGACACCTCGTCGACGACCAGACCGGCAGCGGCGACGAACGGACTTGCCTTCTTCAGGGCGTACTTCGCGGTCGACCGCGGGTCGAACTGTCCGAGATCCATACCTGACGAGGTTAGTCGGTGAACGGGAAGCGGATTGCTTTCAGGTCCACTCGACCGTCCCGAGCCAGGATGCCCTCGGCGCGCAATTGTTCGAGCTGCCGCGTGGCCAGGTGCGCGGCCGGCTTTCCGCTGGCCGACAGCACTCGATGCCACGGAAGGTCCGCAGAGTCCGTTTGCATGATCCAGCCCACGATGCGCGGGCTGGACAGCCCGGCGGCCGCGCAGATGTCCCCGTACGTCGCGACGTGGCCCGGGGGAATGGATGCGACCAGCGATCGCACGGTCTCGACCTGCTCGTCCGTGATGCGCGCCATCTACAACAGCTCACGCACCAGATCGGCGACGTCGGCGGGCTTGGCCTGAGGAACCATGTGATCGCAGTCGAGTTCGACGATCGTCAGGTCGTCACCCAGCTGTGCATCGAGCGCCTTCTTGAACTGGTCGGTCACGTACGGTGGCTGTACGCGCATCGCCTGCACGACGACGGTCCTCGTACCCGCCGGGGGCACGACGAGCGGCCGCGCGAGCTCACCCCACGACGCGACGATCGCCGCCGTCGACATGCGCCACTTGACGCGGCCGTTGTCGGCCCGTTCGAGATGCTCCTCGATCTCGCGATCCAGAAGTTCGACGGGAACGTCCGCCCACGCGCCGTTGATCTTCTCCGACTTCGCCTCGTCGGCATCGGTGTAGTCGGGATACTTGGCGGTGAGCTCGGCGACCTCGAGCAGGTCGTTCGGGTCGATCTCGATCGCCGGGTCGAGAAGAACGAGCCCTCGCACGAGCTCGGGATGCGTCGCCGCCAGATGCACGGCCAGCGCGCCGCCGTACGAATGGCCGACGACCAGGACCGGTCCACGCGCGTGGTTCTCGACGAGCGTTCGCAGTGCACCGATCTGCGCGGCGATGTCCCACGGCGGAGTCGACGGCGATCGGCCGTGGCCGATCAGGTCCGGGGCGAGGAATCGGGCCTCGGGCAGATGATTCTCGGCGAGGTCACGCCAGCGGGCGCCGTGTCCGGTCATGCCGTGCACGGCAAGGATCTCGGGCCCGTCGACCGGCCCGTACGTGTGAAGGTTCAGCTGGGGCACCGGTTCAGTCTGCCGCATCGATGCGATCGCAGGGCGCCGGGTCGGACGGTCACGGGATGCGAGTGTGTCGGTGGGGCGTGATCCAATCTTCTTCCATGGACGGACGCGGCGGTGACAGGCAGGGCGGTGACAGGCAGGGCGGGGCGACGCTCGTGCGGGCGCCTCGCGTCGCGCAGGCTCGTCGCACGTGGTCGGGCGACGCCCAGCGGTTGTTGACCAGTTTCTCGGATGCCGCCGAAGCCGCAGCCGACGGAGGTGCGGCGTGGCGTCCGTGGCAGGTGCTCGGCGGTCCCGGCACCGGCAAGACCTCGTTGATGGCCGATTACGCGGTGTCCCGCATCGCGGACGGCGACCCGGAATCGGTGCTCGTGCTGACGCAGTCGAAACGGGCTTCGGTCCGGATGCGCGAGCAGATCACCGCGGGACTGTTCGCCGGCGAACTTCCAATGCGAGCGACGCGTGAACCGTTGGTGCGCACCGTCCACTCGTACGCGTTCGCCGTCCTGCGTCTGCAGGCGGCCATCTACGGCAACCCACCTCCTCGGCTCCTCACCGGCGCCGAGCAGGACGCCGTGGTCCGCGAGATGCTGCGAGGAGACATCGACGACGGTGCTGCCGACTGGCCGGAGAGGTTGCGCCCTGCACTCGGCATGTCGGGTTTCGCCACGGCGGTCCGCGATCTGATGCTGCGCTCGGCCGAACGGGGTATCGGCCCGGAGGACCTCGTCAAACTCGGCCGAAAGCACGGACGCGAGGAATGGGTCGCCGTCGGCAAGTTCGCGGCGCGCTACGAGCAGGCCATGTTGCTGCGCGGTGCCGTCGGAATGGAGGCAGCAGGGGCGTCGGCGCCCGGGCTCGACGCCGCGGAGCTCATCGGCAGCGCGCTGATGGCCTTCGCGACCGACCCGGAGCTGTTGCAATCCGAGCGCGCCCGCATCAGGCACCTCGTCGTCGACGACGCGCAGCATCTCGATCCACAAGCGGCGCACTTGATTCGGGCCATCGGCAGCAACACCGACTCCACCGTCGTCGCGGGCGACCCCGACCAATCGGTCTTCACGTTCCGCGGTGCCGACCCGTCGTTCGTCGCGGATCTGGCCGAGCCGGGGGATGCTCGCCGAGTGGTGCTGACGCACAACTTTCGTAGCGATCCCGTCGTTGCGAAGATCGCTCACTCCATCGCGGGCCGACTTCCGGGTCTCGCGCGTCATCGAGGTGCGGAGGCAGTCGGCGCACCGCGTTTCGGCGAGGCCAAGGCGCTCGTTCGGGTGCACGCGTCGGCGGCCAAGGAGGCCACTGCCATCGCCGACGTCATGCGGCGCGCCCATCTGGTCGACGGCATGCCGTGGTCGGAGATGGCCGTCGTCGTGCGGTCGGTTCCCAGGGTCGTCGCACCGCTGCGACGAGCACTGCAGGCGGCGGGTGTTCCCGTCGTGACCCCGGCGTCGGAACTGCCGCTGCATCGGCAGCACGGTGCCGTGGGTCTGCTGTTGGTGCTGCGGTCCATGGTCGACGACTCGTTCGACGGTGAGGACGCGCTCGCGTTGCTGTCCGGTCCGATCGGCGGCGCCGATCCTGTTGCGCTGCGTCGGCTGCGCCGTGGCGTCCGGCGAATCGAGTTGGCCGCGGGCGGCGAACGCGACTCGTCGGAACTCCTGCGGGCGGTCATCGTCGACGCCGGGTCCCGGCGCTCGGAAGGCGATGCGCCACAGTCGGATTCGGCGTGGGTGTCCGAGCTCTCGAACGTCGAGTCGGCGCCGCTGCGTCGAGTCCTGTCGGTGGTACGGAAGGCCGCTGCCGTCGCTCGACGTGGGCGCGGCGTCGAGGACGTGCTGTGGGCGGCATGGCAGGGCACCGGTCTGGAACGGCGGTGGGCATCGGTGTCGGCGTGGGGCGGCTCTGCGGGTGCGCAGGCGGATCGGGATCTCGACGCCGTCGTCGCACTGTTCGACGCCGCTGCGTCCTACGTCGACCGGTTGCCCCAGGCGCGGCTCGCCGGATTCGTCGACTACATCACCCAGCAGCAGATCCCGGGCACCCGCATCTCGGCGGCGGCCGCAACCGACGCCGTCACCGTCCTCAGTGCGCACTCGGCCGCGGGACGGGAATGGGAACTCGTCGCGGTCCCCGGTGTGCAGGAGGGGCTGTGGCCCGGGCTGCGGGCCCGAGGCAGTCTCCTCGGTACCGAGTCGCTCGTCGACCTCACGTCGGGAATCGCCGACGCCGCGTCGTTGATCGACGGCAGACTGTCTCGTACGGCACCGTTGCTCGCGGAGGAACGCAAGCTGTTCATGGTGGCGTGCAGCCGCGCTCGATCCATCCTGATCGTCTCGGCGGTCGATTCGAGCACCGGCGACGCGGATCTCGTCCGATCCCGGTTCGTCGACGAGCTCGTGGCGGGCGACGCCGACGAGCAGGGCTCCCAGGACGCCGACGACTGGTCGACGCACGCACAGGACAAGGAGTCGAACGAGCGGGTGCTCGCGCTGCCCATGTTGGTGGCCGAACTGCGCAGCGTCGTGTGTGATTCCGTTGTCGCAGAACAGGATTCCGCGAAATGGCATCGCGCCGCGGCGCAACTGGCGCGCCTCGCCGACGCGGGGGTCAAGGGAGCTCACCCCGACGAGTGGTTCGGGCTTGCGGATGTCAGCACCGATGCGCCGCTGTGGACCGTCGACGACGGACCGGTTCCGCTGTCGCCGTCGACGGTCGAGCAGCTGACGACGTGCCCGCTGCGGTGGATGCTCGATCGTCACGGAGGCAACGACGGTGCCAACACCCATGCCGTGACGGGAACGCTCGTGCACACGCTCGTGCAGGCGGTCGCCGGCAACATGCCACCAGATCAGGTCCGACGTGCCCTCGAAACAGCGTGGGATGCCGTGGATCTCGGGTCGCAGTGGTTCTCGCGGCGGGAGCTCGATCGAACCGCCACGATGCTCGAGACGTTCGAAGCATGGCTGCGCGGCACCAGGGGAGAACTGACCGAAGCCGGCGTCGAAGTGACGGTGCAGGGAGTACTGCCTGCACGGACGGACGACGAACCGGCGGTGGCGTTACGTGGCCGTATCGACCGTCTCGAGCACGACGCCGACGGCAGGCCGGTGATCATCGACGTCAAGACGGCCAAGAGTGCTCTGTCGAAAGAAGATGCGCGGAGCCACAATCAGCTCGCGACCTACCAGGTCGCGGCTGCGGCCGGTGCCATCGAGGGGGAGCCCGCAGCACAACCGGGAGGCGCACGCCTCGTCTACGTGGCCAAGCCGCACAACAAGGACGGCGCGACACAGCGGATGCAGGAACCGCCGAGTCCCGAGACGCTGGAGGAATGGCGTGACATCGTGCACGCCGCGGCCGCCGCGACGAAGGGCCCCACGTTCAGGGCCTTCGTCAACGACGGGTGCAGGCACTGCCCGGTCAAGTCGAGCTGTCCCGCGCACGAGACCGGAAGGCAGGTGACCGACAGTTGACCACCCGATCCGCGCCGAAGAAGCGGCAGGAACGACCGGAACCCCGCATCGATCCGATCGAGCTGGCCCGTGCGCTCGGTCAGAAACATCCCCCGACCGCCGAGCAAGCCGCGGTCATCTCCGCGCCCTCGGGTCCGACCCTCGTCGTCGCCGGAGCGGGCGCCGGCAAGACCGAGACGATGGCTGCACGCGTCGTGTGGATGGTGGCCAACGAATTCGTCGACCCCGACAGCGTGCTCGGCCTGACGTTCACACGAAAGGCCGCACAGCAGTTGACCACTCGTATTCGTGCGCGGCTGAACCGCCTTGCCGGATCGGATGTCGTCCGTGCCCTCGACCCGAGTCTGCACCTGCGTGAGCGCATTCTGACCGGTGAGCCGGAGGTCAGCACCTACCACTCGTACGCGGGCCGACTCCTGACCGAACACGGCCTGCTGCTGCCGATCGAACCGTCGGCCACACTGCTGTCCGAGACCGAGCTGTGGCAGCTGGCCCATCGTGTCGTCAGCACGTGGGACGGTGACCTCGACACCGATCGCAACCCGACGTCGATCACCGAAGCCGTACTGGCTCTGTCCGGTCAGCTCGCCGAACACCTCGTCGATCCCGACGATCTTCGCGAGGCGCACACCGACCTGGACAAACTCGTGCACGGTCTGCCCGCGGGCCCCAAGCAGCGCGGTGGCCCGTCGAAGGCGCTGCTCGACATCCTTGCCGCGCAACACGATCGGATCGCGTTGCTCCCACTGGTCGAGCGGCTCGCGCAGACACTCAGGCGCGAGGGCGCGCTGGACTTCGGCAGCCAGATGTCGCTCGCCGCGCGTGTGGCCGCCGACCACGCCCCGGTCGGCCGAGCCGAACGCGAACGGTTCCGACTCGTTCTGCTCGACGAGTACCAGGACACCGGGCACGCTCAACGCGTGCTGCTGTCGTCGCTGTTCGGCGGCGGATCGGATCCGACGCTCGCGTTGACGGCCGTCGGCGATCCCATGCAGTCGATCTACGGATGGCGTGGTGCGTCGGCAGCCAATCTGCCGCGTTTCGCGACCGACTTCCCACTCGCCGACGGAACGCCTGCGCCGCGGCTCGAGCTGCTCACGAGCTGGCGTAACCCGCCCGAGGCGCTCGAACTGGCCAATCACATCACCGAACCGCTGAGGCGCACGGGAGTTCCGGTCCCGACGCTGCGAGCACGTCCGGGCGCAACACCGGGTGACGTCCGCCTCGCCGTCACCGACACCGTGCTGACCGAACGCGAATGGGTCGCCGATCGGATCGCCGACGAGTACCGACGTGCGCGTGACGAGGACCGACCTCCGCCCACTGCGGCCGTCCTCGTTCGACGCAACGCCGACGCCGAGCCGATCGCGGAGGTGCTGCGGTCCCGTGGCCTCCCCGTCGAGGTCGTCGGACTCGGTGGGCTACTGCACATACCCGAGATCGCCGACGTCACCGCGATGCTTCGACTGGTCGCCGATCCGATGGCGGGCAGCGCAGCGATGCGTGTCCTCACCGGGTCGCGCTGGCGGATCGGTGCGGCCGACCTACGCCAGTTGGCGCGGCGGGCGAAGCGACTGTCCATCGCAGGTGGTTTCGGCGCGTCGGGACGCGTCGACGATCGGGCCGCACTCGACGCCGCGCTCGAAAGTTCGCTTCCCGGTGAACAATCTGAGGAAGCCGGTCTCGCCGACGCGATCGCGGACCCCGGGCCGGCAGAGCATTATTCGGAGGTCGGGTACCGCAGGATCACAGCGCTGGCCGCCGAGGTGCATTCGCTGCGCGAACGTATCGGCCAGCCGCTCACCGAACTGGTGGCCGACATCGAGCGAGCCATGGGCATCGGTGTCGAGGCGCAGGCGCGTACCGCGGCGGGCGTGGTCGGCGGGGTCGGGCGCGAACACCTCGACGAGTTCGCCGGCGTCGTGGCCGACTACGCCGACAATCCGACGGCTACCGTCACCGGGTTCCTGTCCTTCCTCGGTGCTGCAGAGACGGTCGAGGACGGGTTGGCGCCGGGCGAGGTCGAGGTGGCGCCGCATCGTGTCCAGGTGCTGACGGTGCACTCGGCCAAGGGCCTCGAGTGGGAGGTGGTGGCCGTTCCGCACGTCGCAACCGGAGTGTTCCCGTCGACGACGGCGTCGGCGACCTGGCTCGGCGCGCTCGCCGAACTTCCCCCGTCGCTACGCGGTGACAGGTCCGTCGTCCAGGAGGACGGCCGAATGTCCGAAGGTGTCCCCGTCCTGGAGCTGGAGGACCTGCACAACCGCAAGGACCTGCAGGACGCCGTCGACCGCCACAAGGAGGCGCTCGCGCGACGCCGGCTCGCCGAGGACAGACGTCTGTTCTACGTCGCGCTCACGCGCACCGAGCGTGCACTGTTCGTGTCGGCGCATCACTGGGACGAGAGCGCCACCAAACCGCGCGGACCGTCGCCCTTCCTGGTCGAGCTGAAAGAGTTGGTCGACGAGCGAGCGCACACCGAGTCGGCTCCGGTGGCGGTCGTCGACCGGTGGGCCGACGCGCCCGACGACGGAGTGGACAATCCGCTTGCCGCCGAACCACATTCGGCGCCATGGCCGCGCGACCCACTCGGAGCGCGACGGGCAGCGGTGGAGAACGGCGCCCGGGCCGTACTCGCGGCGTTGCGCGGTCGTGCCGACGGGACGAGCGAGCAGCAGAACGACGAGCCGCAGGACGAAAAGCCACAGAATGACCACGACGCCGATCCCGAGCAATGGGCGGCGGACGTGGACGCTCTGTTGGCCGAACGAGCGGAACGGGCCGGATCCACTGTGACCGTTGCGCTGCCGGAGAATTTGTCGGTCAGTCAGTTGGTCGATCTCGCGGCCGATCCCGATGCTTTGGCGTCGCGCTTGCGTCGTCCGTTGCCGTTCCCGCCGAACCCATTGGCGCGCAGAGGTACGGCGTTCCACGCGTGGATCGAGCGGAGATTCGGCGCGACGCGGCTCCTCGACCTCGACGAACTGCCCGGATCAGCGGACACGGGCGCTGCGACGGACGTCGATCTCGAGACCCTGCAGCAGGCCTTCCTCGACTCGGACTGGTCTCTGCGCAGTCCCGTCGAAGTCGAGGTGCCCTTCGAGACCTCGGTCGCCGGAACGGTTCTGCGGGGCCGGATCGACGCCGTGTTCGCCGATTCCGACGGCGGTTGGACCGTCGTCGACTGGAAGACGGGCGCCGAGCCGACTCCGAAGGAGGAGAAGTCGGTGGTGATGCAGCTTGCGGCGTACCGCATTGCCTGGGCCGAACTGATGTCCGCGGTGTCCGCCGAACCGGTTCCATTGGAAAAAGTGCGCGCCGCGTTCCACTACGTGCGCAGCGGCCGCACCGTGGCGCCCGCAGAGCTGCCCGACGCCGACGCGTTGGCGGCACTCATCGAGGGACCGACCGATGTCCGGTTCGATTCGGACGCCCCATGATTCGCTACGAAGCGCGACGCCTCACCTTCAACGCCTCGGTCACCAACGGAATCTGCAGAGGAAGCCGCGCGAGCAGTGCAGCTTTGACGGCAGGGGACGCGGTGCGGCTGAGCACGTGGCGGCGGGCGAGGTCGAGATTGGCCGGGAACACGGCGACGAAGAGTGCGGCCGCGAGCGTGCCGCCGACACGACGCGTACGCGGGACCGCCAGTGCCGCAGCGACACCGAGTTCCGCGACGCCGGACACGTAGGTGTACGTGCGAGCCTCACCGGGCAGGAAGGACGGTACCTGCATGTCGAAGAACGACGGCGTCGCGAAATGAAGTACCCCGGCTCCGCCCAGCAGCACCGCGAGACGCGCGGCAGGTGCCCTGCTCTTGTCCTGTGTCATGGGGTACACCGTGCCACATCGTCACGGTCCACGAAGTCCGCGACGGTGTTTCGTCGCGCCTGGCGTCGCGGTACGGCAGAAGAGGGCTACGCTGCCAGCCGTGGACAGTCTCGTACTAGGTAGGCGACGTGGCAGGTAGATTGCGTGCTCGCTTGAGCGCCGGTGACACCTTGACGGAGCGGCCGGATTTCGCGCTCGTCGGTGTTCTTCGGGTTCCCGAACTGCAGAGCAGCCCGTGGCGCGCCATCTATCGCCGCATCCTGATCGCGCTCGCCGCGCTGCTCGTCGCCGCGCTGATCGTGTATCTCGACCGTGACGGATACCGTGACGCGCAGGACAACGAGCTGTCGTTCCTCGATGCGCTGTACTACGCGACGGTGTCGTTGTCGACCACCGGCTACGGCGACATCACCCCGATCGCGCCGTCGGCGCGTCTGGTGAACATCCTGGTCATCACCCCGCTTCGAATCTTCTTCCTCATCTTGTTGGTCGGCACGACGCTCGCGGTTCTGACCGAGCGGTCTCGACAGGCATTCAAAATTCAGCGATGGAGGCGCACCGTGCGCAATCACACCGTGGTCATCGGTTTCGGAACCAAGGGCCGCACCGCCGTCGACGCGATGCTCGGCGACGGCGTCGCCGCGTCGGACATCGTCGTCGTCGACACCGATCAGGCGGTCCTGGACTCCGCGTCGAACATGGGTCTTGTGACCGTGCACGGTTCCGCGACCAAATCGGATGTGTTGCGCCTCACCGGCGCACAACATGCGGCGGCCATCATCGTGGCCACCAACCGAGACGACACCGCGGTGCTCGTGACGTTGACCGCGCGTGAGATCGCGCCGAAAGCGAAGATCGTCGTCGCCATTCGTGAAGCCGAGAACACACATCTGCTGCGGCAGTCCGGCGCCGACTCGGTCGTCATCTCGTCGGAGACAGCAGGTCGACTGCTGGGTATCGCGACGTCGACGCCGAGCGTCGTCGAGATGATCGAGGATCTGCTGACGCCCGAGGCAGGCTTCGCCATCGCCGAGCGCGAGGTCGAACGCGACGAGGTCGGGGGCTCACCTCGACATCTCACCGACATCGTGCTGGGAGTGGTACGCGGCGGCAAACTGTTCCGCGTCGGATCTCCGGAAGTCGACGCGGTCGAAGCCACGGACCGGTTGCTGTACATCCGACGTGTGGGGGAGTGACGACGCACGAAGCCGGCACGTCGCCCGTCCGCGATAGTGTCTTCACCGTGCCACGTTTCGAGCTTTCCCAGCCTCCGCTGCTGTCCCGTTCTCCGTTGCATCGAGCGGAAGAACTACGTAGAGACACCGCGGCGCTGCGTGCAGGCTGGCCGACCGCGCGTGTGATCGAAATCGATCACCGCGGTCAGCTGCGCGTCGACGAGTCCGGCATCGTCTACACGCCGGCCACCGATATCTCGGCGGAACCTGCACTCGACGCGGTGTTCCTCGGCATTCACGAGGATCGCCATCTGTGGGCCAAGCGCGTCGGCGTTCTCACCGGGAAGCTGGCAGACTTGCGTAGCTTCGCGGAGTACCTCGACGCGACCGAACTGTCGATTCTGACGAGCGCGCTCGCGATCCTGAATTGGCACGCGGGGGCGAGTTTCAGCGCGCTCGACGGCGCCGCCACGACGCCGTCGGCCGCGGGATGGTCACGCACGAGCACGTCGAACGGACACGAGGAGTTTCCTCGCACCGACCCGGCGGTCATCTGTCTGGTGCACGACGGTGCGGACCGGGTCCTGCTCGCCCGCGCGCCCGCATGGCCCGAGCGTCGTTTCTCGGTGTTGGCGGGTTTCGTCGAGGCGGGCGAGTCTCTGGAAACCTGCGTTGCGCGCGAGATCAAGGAAGAGGTCGGAATCACGGTGTCCGACATCACGTATCTCGGCAGTCAGCCCTGGCCGTTCCCGCGATCGATCATGGTGGGCTTCTCCGCGATCGGCGATCCCGACGAGCCTCTCGAGTTCGTCGACGGCGAGATCGCCGAGGCGTTCTGGTTCGACCGTGCAGAGGTCCAGGCCGCACTGAAACTCGGAGACTGGGCCGCCGACGCGGACTCCCGACTGCTGCTGCCCGGCTCGATCTCGATCGCCCGAGGAATGCTCGAAGCCTGGGCCGCCGCCGCGTAGGCGGGCGACGACGGCGTACGCGTTGGAATCAGAGAGACAGCGCCTGCTTGACGGCGGCCAACGACGGGTTGGTAGCGGTCGAACCGTCGGCGAACTTGACGGTCGGGACGACATGGTTCCCGCCGTTGACACTGCCGACGAACTCCGCGGCCGCGGGATCCTGCTCGATGTCGATCTCGTCGTAGGCGATTCCTGCCTCGTCGAGTTGCGTCTTCAATCTGCGGCAGTATCCGCACCACGTGGTGGAGTACATGGTCAGTGCTGCGGCGTTCTCGGTAGTAGTCACGCCACCAGTCAACACGGCGACCGTGGTGGTTGTTCCGTCGCGGTCGACGCCGCTCGACCGGTCGCGGGTGTTGTCGGCACCCCCTGACATGATGGTCGGCATGCCAGTGGACTCGATGCTCGCCGGGTTGGATCCCGAACAGTCCGCTGCGGTCTCGGCACCGCGTGGGCCCGTGTGCGTACTTGCAGGTGCCGGAACAGGCAAGACGCGCACCATCACGAGGCGCATCGCGCATCTGGTGTCCGCGGGCCACGTTTCCGCAGGCCAGGTACTGGCAGTGACGTTCACTGCCCGTGCTGCAGGAGAGATGCGTGGGCGTCTGCGTGAGCTCGGTGTCGGCGGAGAAGGACCGCCGGTTCAGGCCCGCACGTTCCACGCGGCGGCGCTTCGGCAACTGAAGTACTTCTGGCCTCAGGTCGTCGGAGACACGGGATGGCAGCTGCTCGATCGGAAATTCGCGCTGGTCTCCCAGGCCGCGCACCGCGCGGGCGTGTCGACGTCGACGGACGCGGTGCGTGACCTGGCGGGCGAAATCGAGTGGGCCAAAGGCTCGCTCGTCGCGCCGGAGGACTACGCGGCCATCGCGGCCCGCGTACGACGTGAAGTTCCCATGGACGCGGGCAAGGTCGCGTCGGTGTATGCGGGGTACGAGGACCTGAAGACGCGCGGTGACGACGGCTTCCTGCTCGACTTCGACGACCTACTGCTCCACACCGCTGCCGCACTGGAAGAGCACTCCGCGGTCGCCGACGAGTTCCGCGAGCGCTACCGGTGCTTCGTGGTCGACGAATACCAGGACGTGACGCCGTTGCAGCAGCGTGTCCTCGACGCGTGGTTGGGGGAGCGTGACGACCTGACCGTCGTCGGAGACGCCAATCAGACCATCTACTCGTTCACGGGTGCGACGCCGCGCTACCTCCTCGACTTCTCGCGTCGCTTCCCGGATGCGACGGTCGTACGCCTCGAACGTGACTATCGTTCGACGCCGGAAGTCGTATCGCTGGCCAACCGGGTCATCGGTGCCGCGCGGGGACGTATCGCCGGAACGCGACTGCAATTGATCGGTCAGCGGCCCCCGGGTCCGGAGCCGGAGTTCACCGAGTACGACGACGAACCCGCCGAAGCAGACGGCGTCGCCCGGGCGATCAAGCGCTTGATCGCCAAAGGCGTCGAACCCGCCGAGATCGCCGTGCTGTATCGCATCAACGCGCAATCCGAGGTGCACGAGCAGGCGTTGACCGACGCGGGTATTCCGTACCAGGTTCGCGGCGGGGAAGGCTTCTTCAACAGACCCGAAGTACGCCAAGGTATTTCGGCATTGCGCACTGCGTCCGGCCGCGACGACCTACCCGAGGAATCGAAGTCGGGTGCAGGCCTGCCGTCGCTGGTGCGTGCCGTGCTCGCGCCGCTCGGGTTGACGGCCACGGAGCCGACCGGTGCCCAAGCGCGGGAGAAGTGGGCGTCACTCGGCGGTCTCGTGCAGGTCACCGAGGAGTTGATCGGTCAGGACCCCGAGCTCGATCTCGGTCGTCTGCTGCACGAGCTCGCCGCTCGTGCCGAGGCGCGTCACCCACCCGTCGTGCAGGGCGTGACGTTGGCATCGCTCCACGCGGCCAAGGGCCTCGAATGGGACGCGGTGTTCCTCGTCGGGCTCGCGGACGGCACGCTGCCCATCACGCACGCGCTCGGCAACGACCCCAGCGCCGACAACGAGGCGGCCGTCGAGGAAGAGCGTCGACTCCTCTATGTCGGCGTCACCCGCGCTCGTGAGCACCTGCAGCTGTCGTGGGCACTGGCACGCAACCAGGGTGGCCGCAAGTCGAGGCGCAGGTCGCGGTTCCTCAACGGGTTGATTCCGGACGACTCGCCCGCGTCGCGCATCGCAGCGCCTGCAGCCAAGAAGTCCGGCCCCAAGTGCCGCCTGTGCGGTAAGCCGTTGATCGGAACGGGCGCCACCATGCTCGGGCGGTGCGAGTCACACCCGTCCGACGTCGACATCGCGCTTCTCGACGCGTTGAAGTCGTGGCGTCTCGACAAATCGCGCGAGATGAAGGTCCCGGCGTACGTCGTCTTCAGCGATACGACGCTCACGGCCATCGCGGAGCAGCAGCCGCAGGACGACCGTGGGCTCGTCGCCATTCCGGGTATCGGTGCCAAGAAGTTGGAGCGGTTCGGAGAGGACGTTCTCGCCGTCGTCCGGGAATCGTCGACCAGGTAGTCGAAGTGGTGCCTCGATGACACGAAACCGCAGGTAGAAAATAACTTGTGCGGTGTCGATCACGGGGTTTAGTCTGTTTTCACCGCTCACGGGAAGCCGCGAGCATGCAGTGTGTCCGTGTCGAGTCGAGATGAGGAGGTGGAGAATCGTGAAGAATTCGATCGTTGCCCAGTACGCAGGCGTTGTCGCTGCTGACCTGTCCACGTGGATGGTTCAGGATTCCGCCCACCTCCTCGCGTCCGGTCGCGTCGCACCCGCAGCAGCCAGCACGGCTGTCGTAGGCACCGCCGCGTTCGCCGGCACCGCAGCAGCAGCGAAAAGCGCAATTCCAGCTACACGTCTCCGCCGCGCATACAGCGCGTCCGTGATCGACAGATATCGAGAGCATTCTCGGTAGACCACGTCGATTCAGCCACCACAGGCCACGGACCCGCAGACGCGGACCGTGGCCTTTTTCGTTCGATGAGTCCCCTCGGATTCGAACGTTCGGCCTCCGGGTTCGCACCAGTTTCAGAAACCGTGAATACGCCGCACGAAAAGTAGAGGAGACCGACGTGTCAACCGCCACGATCCGGACGACATGCCGATTCGAGACCGAGAACACCACCGCGACAACGGTTTCGATCACGTCGCTGACCATGGGCGCGCAGCGCGGAACACGCCCCGCCGACGAGATGGCCGTTCCGTGCCGAGCGGCGGATCCCGACCTGTGGTTCGCCGAAACCCCGGGGGAACTCGAGCAGGCCAAGGCACTGTGTGCCGACTGCCCGATCCGCCGGACCTGTTTGAGCGCGGCCCTCGATCGGGCCGAGCCGTGGGGCGTGTGGGGAGGCGAGATCCTCGATCAGGGTGTCGTCATCGCACGCAAACGCCCGCGTGGCCGCCCCCGTAAGAACAGGGCCGATCAGCAGGTTGCGTGATGCGAGTCCACTTGTGATGCCCGGCTTTTCGACGACGATCGGGAAGATCAGACGTCGTCGGTGAAGCCGGGCATCCATTCCGTCAGGATGGCCATGTAGGGGGCGTACGCGTCGAGCTGCGCACAGATGCCGACGAGACCTCCGAGTACCCGGAAGATCATGATGTGTTCGGCGGGCATGTTCAGAGCTCGCGCCGTTCGGAACTGCGCGCTGTCGAAGTCGGCTGCTGTTCCCGCCGCTTTCTGTAGCCACGACCGAGTGAAGTGGAAGGAATCCGTGCGGATCGGGTCCGTGAACGGGCGCAGATAGTCCGCGATCTCCTTCGCGGTGACCGTCCGGCCGGGAATGACGAATCCGCTCTCCACGCACAGTGCGACCAATTCGTCGAACCGTTCCTCGCGTGCGAGTCGCACCATCCTGCCCAGAACGGGAGGTAGCCCGTTCGGCATCGGCGCCGTAGCTCCGAAGTCGATGACGCCGAGGCGTCCGTCGGGCAGCAACATGAAATTCCCTGGATGCGGGTCCGCGTGCAGCAGACCGGCGCGAGCCGGCGCAGCGAACGCGAACAGCGCGAGCAGGGCGCCTGCGTCGTTGCGCTGGTCGGCGGTTCCCGACGCGATGATCGACGACAGGGGGGTACCCGTCATCCATTCGCTGACGAGCACCTTCGGAGCACTCGCGACGACACGGGGAATCGCGAACTGTGGGTCGTCGGCGAACTCTTTCGCGAATGCGCGCTGACTGTCGGCCTCGATGCGATAGTCGAGCTCGTCCTCGGTCCGTGCGATCAGCTCGTCGAGCACGGGCTTGACGTCGGCGCCGGTGAAGATCGCGCTGAAGGTGCTCGCGAAACGTGACATCGTCTTCAGATCCGCGCGCAGTGCGTCGTCGGCGCCCGGGTATTGAATCTTGACGGCGACATCGCGACCGTCCGTCCACACCGCGCGGTGGACCTGCCCGATACTCGCCGATGCGACAGGGGTGTCGTCGAACGACTCGAACCGTGATCGCCAGGCCGTGCCCAGCTGGCGATCGAGCATGCGATGAACCTTGGCTGCCGGCAGTGGCGGCGCGGACGACTGAAGCTTGGTCAGTGCTTCCCGATACGGCTCGGCGAACTCCTCCGGAACGGCCGCCTCCATGACGCTCAGCGCCTGGCCGAACTTCATTGCGCCGCCCTTGAGTTCGCCGAGAACCGAGAACAGTTGTTCGGCGGCCTTGGCCGCGAGATCCGAGTCGATCTCCTCGCGATTGCCACCGGCGAGCTTCTTGCCGAAACCGACCGCGGCCCGTCCTGCGATACCGATGGGGATTCGAGCGAGCTTGGCGGTTCGGGCTGATCCCCGACGAGGAATGTCTGGCACGTACCCATCATGGCTGACGGACGACCATCTCGCCCATAGTGCAGGTAAGAGCGCCGGCACTCGGACGAACGCCCGTCATTCGTGCGCGCAGTCGCACCTGGGGTGGCGGGACCATCGCCGCGTCGTCGTACGGTTCGACGCGAGGTCGATCTCGAGCGTCGTGTCGATCATCGGCGTCGAGTCACGCTTCGTGCAGGCGTCGATCTGAGCCAACGCGAACGCCGCGGTGGCGAGAACGGTCGGTCCGCTCGCGTCTCCCGTGCGTCCGAGCAGCTGCGCCGACACGTAGGGCCACTGCGGATCCAACGCGCTGCGGGTGAGTTCCAGACAGCGGAGGCACGTCGATACTCCGGGTAGGACGAACGGCCCGACGATCCCGACCCCGTCGCGCAACCGAATCTGCAGATGGGGGGTGCGCGTCGCAGCCAGCGCCGTGATCGTCTGCGGGTCCGCCACGAGATCGTCCGCGAGCACGACGAGATCGTTCTGCCAGTGGCCCTCGTCGTAGCGCAGAAGACGACGAGGAGGGTTCGACGATCGTGTCACGGCGATCGTCGACGCGGTGAGACCGTGCTGGACGGCGTCGGCGAGCGGGCCACGTCCCACGATGTGCAGTGTCGACACTCGAGGTTCGGGGGTTGTCGCGCAGTCGACGAGAAGCCCGAACTCGGCGAGGTCGGCCAGAAGCGTGGATGTCGTGGGCGCGGACATTCCCCGCGTTCCGGCGTACCAGACGATGTTCGCTCGCGAGGCTTTGCCGTCGAGGCGGGACAGAACGTCGAGGACGACGTCGGGCGGCACGGTGGGAAGAGCCGTGAGCACGTACGAGCGATCGGGATTCAGCCCGAGCCGGATGGAGCCGTCTCGGAGGACGAACGCGCCGACACGCAGTTTCGGTCTGCGCACGAGTGCACCTATGGACATGAAAGAACGATGACACGGTGGTGCTCGGCGTTTCCGCCCTACGACACGAGTTGTCCACAGGCAGCCAACCCGCTGACCTGGCATTCCATCGAAAAAGAGGGGTGGATCCGACAACGTCGGATCCACCCCTCTTCTTCCTGCGATCAGGCCTGTTCGTCGCCGCCGTCGCGCTTGTCGCGTTCGGAGCGTTCCTGCTCCTCCGTCGCCTTCAGCATCGCGATGGGATCGTCGAACTCGCTGGTTCCGCCGCCGACGACACCGTCGATGAACGATGCCGGATCGTCGAGGTCGGACGACGTCGGAAGCAGGTCCGGGTGGGCCCACACGCCGTCGCGTCCGTCGATGCCTGCCGCTGCAGTCAGTCGGCGCCACAGTTCGCTGGCTTCACGAACGCGACGAGGACGCAGTTCGAGGCCGATGAGTGTCGCGAACGTCTGCTCGGCCGGACCGCCGGACGCGCGCCTGCGGCGGATCGTCTCGCCCAGCGCCACGGCACCGGGGAGTCGTTCGCCGAGAGCGTCCGCGACGACGACCTCGACCCATCCCTCGACGAGGGCGAGCATGGTCTCCAGACGTTCGAGTGCCAGCTTCTGCTCCGGGGTGGTCTGCGGTTCGAACGCACCCTGCTGGAGAATCTCCTCGATCTTCGACGGGTCCGTCAGCGACGCCGGATCCAGTCCGGACGCCGCTTCCTCGATCGCCGAGAAGTCCATCTTGATGCCACGCGCGTACTCCTCGACGGTCGCGAGCACCCGTTGACGCAGCCACGGAACGTGGCTGTAGAGACGCTGGTGGGCGGCTTCACGTGCGGCAAGGAAGACGAGGACTTCGCGTTCGGGCTGCTCCAGCCCGTCGGTGAAACTCGCGATGGCGTCGGGAAGCAACGCGGCGACACCGCTGGGCCCGAGCGGAATTCCGATGTCGGTCGAGGTCAGAACCTCTTTCGACAGCTGCCCGAGCGCCTGGCCGAGCTGCGACCCGAACGCCATTCCGCCCATCTGCGTCAGCATGCCCATCATGGGACCGGCCATCTGCTGCGCCTCGGCGGGCATTCCGGACGTCCACATGCTCGAGATCTGGGCTGCCACCGGGTCGCACAGACGCTTCCAGGTGTCGATGGTGTTGTCGAGCCAGTCGCCCGGCGTCCAGGCAACGGTGCGCGACGCACCCGCGGGAAGCGTCGTCGATCCGTCGAGCCAGAGCTCGGCGAGATGTGCCGCGTCGGCGATCGCGTCGGTCTTGCCGGCCGACACGGGAGACACCGTGCCGATCTGCTGTCGGGCGAGCTGGGTGGCCAGGTCGTAGTTCACCGGGCCCGCGCCCGCGGAACCCGCGGTGCCCATGCCGCTCAGCATCTGACCGAACTGTGTGAGCATCTGGCCCAGCGCGGCGGGGTCGAAGCCTTCGGCACCGAAGCCGAAGCCGCCCGGCATGCCGGCCTGGCCGCCGTCTCCGCCCTGATCCTTCTTCTTGTCCGGATCGTCGTCGGGGCCCTGAAAACCGAAATTGCTCATGGTTCAACGGTACAAGGCATGCAGGCCGGTGGCACCGCTGGTTCTCACGCTGACGGCGAACACGATTGCCGCTGCGAAACACCGCCTGGCACGCCAGTGGGAGGGGTCTCACATCCGCTGCACAGACATCGGTTCTAGTCTTTGTCGGGTGAATCGTAGGATCGCCACTCTCGTGGCCGCTCTCGTGCCGGTCGTCGTACTCGGCGTCGCAGGAACCGTCGTCACCGTCCCGTTCGCTGCGCTCGGCCCGGGACCCACCTACAACACTCTCGGCGACGCGGACGGTCGCCCGGTCGTACAGATCGACGGCACCGACGTCGACCCCACCACCGGGCATCTGAACATGACGACCGTGGCGGTCCGCGACCAGTTGAACATCTTCGAGGCGTTCGGCTTCTGGGCGAGCGGACGGCAGGGCCTCGTTCCTCGCGAAGAGGTGTACCCGCCGGACAAGTCGAAGGAAGAGGTTCAGCAGAGCAACCAGGCGGACTTCGAACAATCCGAGGACAGCGCCGAACTCGCCGCACTGCGACACCTGGGCTATCCGGTGGTGCTGACCGTCGGAACCGTGGCGCCCGACGGTCCTGCCTCGGGCTTGCTGAACGAGGGCGACCGTGTGGTGTCGATCGACGGCGCTCCGATCGACACCGTCACGGGGGTGCGCGACGTCGTCAGCGCCCACTCTCCGGGCGACGTGATCGTCGTGCGGGTGTCCACCGACGGAGTCGAACGCGACGAGTCCGTCACGTTGGGCGCCCGGCCCGACGACGCCGAGAAGGGGTACCTCGGTGTGACACCGACCGAGGAACCCGACGTTCCGTTCGACGTCACGTTCAACCTCGCCGACGTCGGCGGGCCCTCGGCGGGCTTGATGTTCAGCCTCGCCGTCGTCGACAAGCTGAGTCCGGGGGAGCTGAGCAACGGTGAGTTCGTCGCCGGCACCGGCACGATCGCCGATGACGGGGCGGTCGGACCCATCGGAGGCATTCCGTACAAGTTGATCGCCGCGCGTGATGCGGGTGCGACGACATTCCTGGTGCCGTCGCAGAACTGCGACGAGGCCAGTGCGAACACGCCCGACGGTCTGCGTCTGGTGAAGGTCGACTCACTCGACGGCGCGATCGACGCGCTCGAATCGATCGGAGCGGGCGGCGACGCGCCGTCGTGCAGCTGACCGCTTGCGAATCAGGCGGCGTCGTCAGTCATCGGATTCGTTGTCGAAAGTCGCGTACAGGGCCTGCACGATGTTCGGCGCCAGATCCTCGTAGGTGAGCAACTCGGCGGCACCGAACGGGTCTGCGTCGTCGTCGGGCTGCATCTGCAGCAGTGCCAACGACGGACCGTCCTTGACGACGGCCGCGATCAGACGGCCGTCCTTCCGTTCGGGATGCGCGTGTGCAGTCAACCGGGCGGCCTCGTCGGCTGCGTCGCGATCGGCGAGCAACGGCGTCAACGCCTCGTCGAGGTCGGACTCCGCCGTCGGCGGCAGCACGACGATCTCCTGAACGAGCGCGCAGCCGACGACGCCGTCGGGCCAGCTGGTGGTGGCGAGAAATTCCTCGAGCGCGGGTGAACCGCCCTCGATGTCCTCGGGAAGCGAGTGCTGCTGGATCGGCGTCAACGCCGAGCCGTCGGCGATGTCGTCGAGCAGGCCCGGCTCCGCCGCGGCGAGGACGGACGTCGGCACGAGGGCGAAGATCTGCGGAGATTGGCCCCACCCCTCGGCGTCGACGAAATCCGCGACCTCGCGCGCACAACGCGCGAGTGCCGCCTCGAGCTCGTCGGGGCTCATGTCCATGTCACTGCCGTCGAATCGGTGGTCGTCGAAATCGCTCACCTGCTCATCCTCGCATCGACGTGCCGATCGACGTCCCCCGGCCACTGCCGACAGGACGGGTGTGGCCGGGCGACCGAGCGGTTCCGTACAGTGGTTCACAAATCGGACAGGCGACGCACGTTGTGCGTCGCCGAAGCCATCTGCGGTACACGCTGTATCGCCCGAAGTTGGAGTGTGGCACGTGGGCATGAGGGCCCCCACCGGTCTACCGTCGTTGTCGCGGCGGAGCCGGATTCTGCTCGTATTGGCATTGGTCCTCGCAGCGTTGCTGCTTGTCGGTCCGCGCCTCATCGACACCTATACGAACTGGCTGTGGTTCGGGGAAGTCGACTTCCGCCAGGTGTACACGACGATGCTGGTCACCCGGGCGTTGTTGTTCCTGATCGTCGGCGTGCTCGTCGGCGGTGTCGTGTTCCTGGCACTGCTGCTGGCGTATCGCAATCGCCCGGTGTTCGTACCCGTTGCAGGCCCGAACGATCCGATCGCTCGGTACCGGACCACCGTCATGAGCAGGCTTCGTCTGTTCGGAATCGGAATCCCGGTCGCGTTCGGCGTCATCTCCGGTTTGATCGCGCAGACCAATTGGGTTGTCGTGCAACTGTTTCTGCACGGCGGCGACTTCGGTCGCGTCGATCCGCAGTTCGGTCTCGACGTCAGCTTCTACTCGTTCGATCTGCCGTTCTACCGCTTCGTGCTGAACTGGTTGTTCGTCGCGACACTCATCGCGTTCTTCGCCAATCTGTTGACGCAGTACGTCTTCGGCGGAATCCGCCTCGCGGGACGCGAAGGTGCACTGACGCGTGCTGCGCGCGTACAGCTCGCAGTCCTGGCGGGCGCCTTCGTTCTGTTCAAGGCCATCGCCTACTGGCTGGACCGCTACTCGTTGCTGTCGAGCAGCCGTAAGGAACCGACGTTCACCGGCGCAGGCTTCACCGACATCAACGCGGTCCTGCCGGCCAAGCTGATTCTGCTGGCGATCGCATTGATCTGTGCTGCAGCGTTTTTCGCTGCGATCTTCCTGCGTGATCTACGCGTCCCCGCGTTGGCGACGGCGTTGCTCGTGCTGTCGTCGATCCTCGTCGGTGCCATCTTCCCGCTGCTGATGGAGCAGTTCTCGGTGCGCCCCAACGCGGCGGAGAAGGAAAGCGCCTACATCGAGCGGAACATCGCCGCGACGCGGGACGCGTACGGCATCGGTGACGACGTCGTCGAATACCAGGCCTACTCGGGAGAGGGTTCCCAGAACCCACGCGAGAGTCAAGCCGACATCACGACGATCGCGAACACCCGGCTCCTCGACCCGAACGTGTTGTCTCGCACGTTCACTCAGCAGCAGCAGCTGAAGAACTTCTTCGGCTTCCCGGCGACGCTCGACGTCGACCGGTACGAAATCGACGGCCAGCTGCAGGATTACATCGTCGCGGCTCGTGAGCTGTCGCCCGAGAGCCTGACGGGCAACCAGACCGACTGGATCAACAAGCACACGGTGTACACCCACGGCAACGGCTTCGTCGCTGCTCCGGCGAACCGCGTGAACGCGGCCGTGCAGGATCCGACGGCCGAGGGCGCCAACAGCAACAGCGGTTACCCGATCTACACCGTCAGTGACATCGCGTCGCAGGGAACCGAACAGGTCATCCCCGTCGATCAACCGCGCATCTACTACGGCGAGGTCATCGCACAGTCGGATCCCGACTACGCGATCGTCGGCACCGGCGGCGAGGGCGAGGACCGTGAATACGACACCGACACCTCTCGCTACACCTACACCGGTGCGGGTGGCGTGTCGGTGGGCAACTGGTTCAACCGGTTGGCGTTCGCTGCGAAGTACGCCGAACGAAACATCCTGTTCTCGGGTGCGATCGGCGACAATTCGAAGATTCTGTTCAACCGCGATCCACGTGAGCGTGTACAGAAGGTCGCTCCCTGGTTGACGACGGACAGCGACTCCTACCCGGCAGTGGTCGACGGCAAGATCGTGTGGATCGTCGACGGCTACACCACGTTGAAGGACTACCCGTACGCGCAGCGCGCGTCGTTGGACGGCCTGACCGTCGACAGCTTGGAACCCACTACCGGTCGCCCGCTTCCGAAGGAAGAGGTGTCCTACATCCGCAACTCGGTGAAGGCCACGGTCGACGCCTACGACGGAACCGTCACGCTCTACCAGGTCGACGACAAGGATCCGGTGCTGAACGCGTGGATGGGAGTGTTCCCCGACTCGGTCAAGCCGTCGTCGGAGATCCCGGACGATCTGCGGTCCCACTTCCGTTACCCGGAAGACCTGTTCAAGGTCCAGCGCGAGATGCTCGCCAAGTATCACGTCGACGACCCCAACGAATTCTTCACCAACAACGCGTTCTGGTCCGTCCCGAGCGACCCGACGGTCGACGGTGGAACGGATCTGAATCAGCCGCCCTACTACGTGCTGATCGGTGATCCGGAGACCGGTGAACCGTCGTTCCGGTTGACGAGCGCGATGGTCGGCTTCAACCGACAGTTGCTGTCCGCGTACATCTCGGTGCGATCCGACCCGGAGAACTACGGCAAGTTCACGGTGTTGCAGCTACCGACGGACACGCAGACACAGGGTCCGCAGCAGGCGCAGAACTCGATGACATCGGACTCTCGTGTGGCATCGGACCGAACTCTGTTGCAGCAGTCCAACAACATCCAGTACGGAAATCTGTTGACTCTGCCGATCGCAGACGGCGGAATCCTGTACGTCGAACCGCTGTACACCGAACGCAACACTGCGTCGACGTCCACGTTCCCGCAGTTGACGAGAGTGCTCGTCAGTTACCGGGAACCGGGAGCCGGGGGAGGCGTGCGCGTCGGGTATGCGGCGACGCTGTCCGAGGCGCTCGACCAGGTGTTCGGTTCCGGCACCGGCTCCGCGGCGACCGCACCGGGTGGTGACGCGTCGAATCCGCAGTCCACGGAGGAGGAGCCGACACAGTCGGGCACGCAGGCGACCACTCCACCGCCTGCCAACGCGCCGACGCAGAGTCAGCCGCCGAACTCCGATGCGGTGCAACGACTCGACGCTGCGTTGACCGAGGTGCGCTCCGCTCAGCAGAGTGGTGATCTGGGACGGTTGGGTACCGCGTTCGAGGCGCTTCAGCAGGCGATCGACGCGTACCAGAACGGCCGCTGACTCTGCGCCCGGGAAGCTCGGTAATTCACTGAGCTGCAACCGAACACGACAACTGAATTGCGAAAACCGAAGCGGCGCCGTCACTGTCTTCCACAGTGACGGCGCCGCTTCGTCGTCGGATCGTCGACGCGATCCGAACTGCGGTCAGCCGAGAAGATGTCGGCCGAACGTGTTACCGGCCGAACGAAGCCAGCGCCGGCTGTGCGGCGGCGACTGCCTGATCGAACTGCGCGCTGAGCCCGTACTGGCTCGCCAGTGCCGAGGCCTGGTCGAAGCCGTGCTGTGCGACAGCGGTGGCGTGATCGATGTACTGCTGAGCGGTCGCCTGGTATTCGGGTGCGACCGGCAGCTGCGGTGCTGCGGGTGCCTCGACTGCCGGGCCGACGGGTGCGGGCGCCTCCTGGACGGGGGCTTCCTCGATCGCGGCCGCCGGTGCAACGGACGTGGACTCGCCACTGGTCAAGTGCTGACCGCAGACGGGCCATGCGCCGACGCCCTGGGTCGCGAGGACGTTCTCGGCGACGCGGATCTGCTCGGCCTTCGATGCGCCTGCGGGTGATCCCGAGCCGCCGTTGGCCTCCCAGGTGCTCTGCGTGAACTGCAGACCGCCGTAGTAGCCGTTTCCGGTGTTGATGCTCCAGTTGCCGCCGCTCTCGCACTGTGCGACGCCATCCCAGTTGTGCCCGGCAGCGTTCGCGGTGCCCATGGAGACGCCGAGGGGAATCGCAACGACGGCGCCGGTCACGGCAGCCCATCCCAAAGCACGCTTGCCGAATGATGTGTGTGTGGTCATGCGGGTGAATCCTCTCCGCGCTAGCCTGCGCATCTCGTAAGACGAACATCGATCGATGTGTCTCGCGTCGGTGTACGAACGGTCACGGGTTCGTACTTATCGCGCCTCTGCCCCCGTGCCAATCGGGGAACCGGTCCCCGCGGGGCAGAGAGTCGCAGCGGCGGGGGCGGTTTCGGCCCTGGTTTCTAGGACCGATCGTGAAGGTAGTCCAGTAATCTGGTGACGTCACACAGAGATTTGGTGGCTGCCTTGTCCACATGTTGAGACAAAGAACGGCGTTCGCGCAGGTCGATCCGGGTTGCGACGGATTCGTTTCCGCTTCGTTACACCGTTGTGATGTGACGCAGATCACCGGTAAACCGTGATGCAGCGCACCCATTTCTGTGCATTTTCGACGATGAATCGAGGCTGTTCTGCGCCGTCGGCGATCGGGAAGCAGGCCCGGGCCGCGAATTTGCTTATCCTCGACACCGTCCTGTAACTTTGCGTTCGCAACGCGGGGTGGAGCAGCTCGGTAGCTCGCTGGGCTCATAACCCAGAGGTCGCAGGTTCAAATCCTGTCCCCGCTACCACCGACAAGACCGGCACTCTTACGAGTGTCGGTCTTGTTCGTTTTCGGGCGGTCAAATGCGTGCTCATGTGCGCACATAATTGGCTAGTCTAACGTCGTGCCTCTTGCCGACTCGCGGTTCCGACGCCTGTTCACCGCCCAGATCCTGGCTCTGATCGGTACCGGGCTGACGACGGTTGCACTCGGACTCGCGGCATTCGACCTCGCCGGATCCGACGCGGGTGCCGTCCTCGGCACGGCCTTGGCCGTCAAGATGGTCGCCTACGTCGCGGTGTCACCCGTCGCGTCGGCCCTGACCGCACGCGTGAACCGTACGACGGTTCTGGTCGCCGCCGACGCGGTGCGTGCGGCGACCGTGCTCGTACTTCCGTTCGTCGACCATCCCTGGCAGATCTACGCGCTCGTGTTCGTCCTGCAGTCCGCGTCGGCGACGTTCACTCCTGCGTTCCAGTCGACCATTCCCGCGCTACTGAGGGAGGACGTCGCGTACACGAAGGCATTGTCACTGTCCCGGCTCGCGTACGACCTCGAGTCGATCGTCAGTCCGATGGTCGCGGCAGCTCTGCTGACCGTGGTTTCGTACCACGTGCTGTTCGTCGGAACGGCTGCCGGCTTCGTCGCGTCGATGAGTATGGTCCTGAGCGCCCGGCTACCGTCGATGAGATCGGTCGACCCGGTGCCGTTTCGCACGCGAATCACGTCGGGCACACGCAACTTCGCGACTCGAGCACCGTTGCGGGGAGTGGCAGCGATGAACCTCGTCGCGGCCGCGGTGACGAGTGTCGTCGTCGTCGACACGGTCGTGTACGTCCGTGCGCGGCTCGGTGGGTCTTCGGATCAGGTAGCGCTGCTGTTCGGCTGCTTCGGCGCAGGCTCCATCGCCGTTGCAGTATGCCTTCCCCGTCTGCTGAAGCGGGTCTCGGACCGCACCGTCATGCTGACGGGATGCGCGGTAGCAGCGCTGACGACCGCCTGTACGGCGATCTTCGCTGTCGTCGTCACCACCGGCCCGACCGCCTGGATCTGTCTCGCCGTCCTGTGGGTGGCTGCGGGAGCAGCGGCGTCGGCAATAGGCACTCCGACGGCCCGCGTGATCCGTCGCTGCGCCGCCGACGACGAGCTGACAGCGCTGTTCACGGCTCAGTTCTCGCTGTCACATGCGTGCTTTCTTCTGACCTACCCGATCGTCGGGTGGGTCGGTGCGGCAGCGGGACAATCGGTCTCGACGGCGATCTCGGCCGTGCTCGCTACACTGGCGACGATTGCAGCCTCGTTGCTGTGGAGGTCGAGTGAGGGAGGTGGCGATGACCGAATCGGTGCCGACTCGAAGTCCGAGTCTCGACCACGGGACGAACCCGGACCGCGTCCGGCTGGAATCCGCCAGTGACATCTTCCGCATGTTGGCCGATCCCACACGGCTTCACCTGCTGTGGATTCTGTCGCACGACCCGTCCGACGTGTCGACTCTGACAGAGGCTACCGGTGCATCGCGGACAGCGGTCAGTCAGCATCTCGCGAAATTGCGCTTCACCGGAATGGTCGAGACGACCAGGGACGGCCGACGCGTCGTGTACCGGATCGTCGACGGGCACCTCGCACGACTGGTTCGCGAGGGCTTCAACTATGCGGATCACCGGGTGACCGGCGAACCGCCGCACCGGTGACGCGCAGAAGGACAGCCGGATTCTGGAGCAGCAGAAGGGCGACGCTTACGTCGCCGCCCTTCTGGCAGCGGTGAAGATCTAGTTCTTCTCGGACGTGTCGGTGTCGACCGCGTCGGAATCGGCATCGGTCTCGTCGGCTGTCAGGTCGACGGTGTCGGCACCCTCGAGTGCGGTCAGCTCCTGCTCGGCCTCGGCGATCAGACCCCTGGCCTCGTCCTTTATCTTCTTCGTCCATTCGGACATGGTCACTTCTCCTCCGCTACCCGTCGAGCATTCGACGCACGTGTACCCGATACTCCGCCAACCATTCTCGGCCCAGTCGACGCCTGCGGGCTAGTCAGGGTCGGAAAGTAGACGTCGGAGGACCTTGCCGGTGGCGTTGCGCGGTAGGTCGTCGACGAACACGACGTCACGAGGGACCTTGTGCCGCGCGAGATGTGCCTTCACGTAGGTCTTGATGTCGTCGGGATCTCGATGGGACGCGGGCGTGGGCACGACGTACGCCCGGAGGCGGTGTCCGAAGTCGGGATCCGCGACACCGACGACGGCGGCCTCGACGACGTCGTCGCGGTCGGCCAGTAGGTTCTCCACCTCGATCGGGTAGACGTTCTCGCCGCCGGACACGATCATGTCGTCGTCACGCCCGTCGACGAAGAGCAGACCGCCTTCGTCGAAATGTCCGAGGTCACCGGTCGACAGCATCCCGTCGATGCGTTCCTTGTCTCGTCCGTCGGTGTAACCGGAGAAGCTGAGGCCACTGGAGACGAAGATGCGTCCCACGGTTCCTGCGGTCGTCACGGGTGTGTCGTCGTGATCGAACAATTGAACGCGGCACGTCACCGGTGGTCGGCCCGCCGTGCCGGGAGCCTGCTCGAGCTCGTCGGGTGTGGCGACCGTCGCCACGGCGACTTCGGTCGATCCGTACAGGTTGTGCAACACCGGGCCGAAGGCGCGGGCGGTCCGACGCGACAGATCCGGTGAAATCGACGAGCCCGCCGCGAAGATGACGCGCAGAGCGGATGTGTCGAACCGATCGAGAACGTCCGGACCGAGGTCGACGATGCGCTGCAACATCGTGGGTACCAGCACGAGCGTGTCCGCCTTGTGCTGTGCGAGCAGTTCGACGGTGTTCTTCGGATCGAACTTGCGATGCATCACGACGGTGTCGGCCAGCGCGAGTGCGAGCGCGAACTGGGACAAACCGGTGCCGTGGAAGATCGGTGCCGCCATCACCATGGTCTTGTTGCGGCGCAACGGCACTCGATCGAGGAACTGCGCCGACGCCAGCGGCGACGTGTGATCCCGAGGAGCCCCCTTCGGCGCGCCCGTCGTTCCGCTGGTCAGCAGTACGAATCCCCCCTGGATCTTGGGTGCCGGCACTGCCGCGGTCGATTCTCGCTCGATGATCGACGCCAGCGTCCGCAAGCGCGGGCTCGCCGTGTCGGTCCATGCGAGATATGTGGTGACTGCGGGGGAGAGGGCGGCGGCGACGTCCGAGAATTCCTCGTCGAAGACGAATGCGCCGACCTGCTCCCTGGCTGCCACGTCGGCCAGCTGCGGGGCGGCGAAGCCGGTGTTCATCATGACGAGCCGGACGCCTCCCTTGGCCGCCGCGAGCATCGTCGTGACCAGGAGTCGGTGGTTACGCGCCATGGCACCCATGACCGACCCGGCTCCGATACCGTCGGCGCGCCACCCTCGGACGAGCGCATTCGACATACGTTCGAGGTCCGCATATGTGAGGCTGCCCGCCTCGTCGATCAGCGCGACGGTGTCGGCATCGGTGTCCGAGTGTGCATGCGCGTGAACAGGACCGGCGAACGGCCCGTACTTGCGCACGGCTCGGAGAGACGCGATCCCCTGATCGATTCGGGGGAACGGGAGGAGCCCCGAGCGGTTCATCACGCGTACCGCGCCCAGACTGTCGACGATGTGCGTCAGTGTGCGGTGGCGTTCGACTCTGTGTCGTACCGACATGATCGTCTCCCCCGAGAACGTTCCGGTGATCCAGCAGTGTTCGTCGAGAAACGATGGTAGTGAACGATCACAAAGCTCGGGTGGAAAGCGCGAATGGGGTTCAGCCCTCTGCGGATCGTGCGTCGATGATCCGCCGTCGCATCAGATCTCGTTCCGGGTTCGAGCCGGCCAGGTCGAGAGCCCGTCGGAACTCTGCGGCAGCCTCGGCGTTCCGGCCCGACCGCAGCAGCAGGTCGCCACGGGCTGCGGCGTACGGAAAGTAGTTCGCCAGCATCGGCTCATCGGCGATGTCGTCGAGTAGTGCAAGTCCTACCTCGGGCCCGTCGCGCATCGCGACGGCCACCGCACGGCCCAGCGAGACGACAGGAGACGGTGCGACGACGGACAGTACGCCGTACAGGGCGACGATCTGTGGCCAGTCGACGTCGTCGGGGGTGCGTGCCTCGTCGTGCAGCGCAGCGATGGCGGCCTGCACGGCATACGGCCCAGGGGTATCCCCGGACAGTGCCTCGACGACGAGAGCAGTCCCTTCGTCGATCATGGCCTGGTCCCACAGCGTGCGATCCTGTTCCTCCAGCATCTCGATGGCACCGCCCGGGCCGGTGCGAGCGGCACGCCGTGCATGGGTCAGCAGCATCAATGCCAGCAACCCGGTCGTCTCGCGCTGACTCGGTAGCAGCGCGCGAAGAATGCGGCCGAGGCGTATCGCCTCGTCGGCGAGGTCGGTGCGCATCAGATCGTCACCGGTCGATGCGGCGTACCCCTCGGTGAAGATGGAATAGACGACCTGCAGCACCCCGGGGAGGCGGTGGGGCAACTCGTCGACGCCGGGGACTCGGAAGGGGATGCGCGCGTCGCGAATCTTCTTCTTCGCCCTCGTTATTCGCTGACCTGCGGTAGTCGAACTGACGAGAAACGCTCGCGCGACCTCGTGCGTCGTGAACCCTGCCAGGCACCGCAACGTCAGGGCGACGCGGTCGTCGGGTCCCAACGCCGGGTGCGCGCACGTGAAGAACATCTGCAGACGGTCGTCGGGAAATTCGGCGTCGGTCACGTCTGGCGGCGACGAGTACTCCGCCCGGTCGCGATCCACATGCAGCAAGGCCAGCTTCGACGCGTAGGTCGAGTCCCGACGAAGACGATCGACGGCTCGACGCCTTGCCGTCGTCAGAAGCCAGGCGCCGGGAGCTTTCGGGACGCCGTCGACCGGCCAGTGCACCAGGGCGGCTTCGATCGCGTCCGACGCCACATCCTCGGCGAGGTCGAGATCGCCGTAACGACGCACGAGTGTGGCCAACAGTCTGCCGTGTTCTTCGCGGAACACCGCGTCCAGGGAATTGTCCACGCCCGTGCGCCGCACGAGGTCAGTACTCGGCGATCGGGCGTACGACGACGGTCCCGCCGCCCTGCGAACCGGGGCACCGAGCGGCCCAGTCGAGGGCCGCGTCGAGGTCGGGGACGTCGATGACCTCGAAACCACCGAGTACTTCGCGTGTTTCGGCGAACGGCCCGTCGGTGATGCTGCGGCGTCCGTCGTCGTCGACCCGAACGGTGGTGGCGCTCGTCAGATCGGCCAGCGAGTATCCGGTGACGAAGACGCCTTCGTCCTGCATCTCCTTGCCGAACTGGATCCAGTCCTCCGGCGTGCAGCCGTTGTCGAAGTCGGCGCTCGGTGCGTTGATCAGCAGCATGTACTTCATGGTGTCTCCTCGGTCGTTTCTCTCGGCTTACATGATGTAAGACGAACGGAATGCTGCGCTTTCGACACGGCCGAGAAAAAAACTTCGGAGAAACGACGAGAGCCCGCGGCACGAATGCAGCGGGCTCTCGTCGGTCGGTTCTGCTACTTCAATTCGGCGGACGTTTTACCGAGTACGCGACGGGCGACGATCAGCTGCTGAATCTGCTGCGTGCCTTCGAAGATGTCGAGGATCTTGGCATCGCGACTCCACTTCTCGAGCAGAAGTCGTTCGGAGTAGCCGTAGCTGCCGGCGAGTTCGACGGCCTTGAGCGTGATCTCGGTGGCCGACCGTCCCGCCTTGGCCTTCGCCATGGACGCCTGCAGAGAGTTGGGCTCCTTGTTGTCCGCCATCCAGGCGGCGCGCAGGGCAAGAAGGTGCGACGCCTCCCAGTCGGCTTCGAGACGCAGGAATTCGGCTGCCGCTGCGTGCTGGTTGTACGCGGGGGTCGTGTACGAGATCTCGACACCGGCCTCGTCGAGAATGGACCGGAGCTCCTCCAGGGCCGCACGCGCGACACCGATCGCCATGCCTGCGACGAGCGGGCGCGTGTTGTCGAACGTCTGCATGACGCCCGCGAAGCCCTTCTCGGTGTTGACCTCGGCCGATCCGAGCAGGTTGTCCTTCGGGATACGGCAGTTCTCCAGCAGCAGTGCGGCGGTGTCGGACGCCTTGATGCCCAGCTTGTGCTCGAGTCGCGCGACGCTCAGACCAGGAGCGTCCCGCGGGACGACGAACGACTTGATCGCCGCGCGGCCCTTGGACCTGTCGACGCTGGCCCAGACGACGATGTGGGTGGAGCGTTCGCCGGCGGTGACGTAGATCTTCTCGCCGTTGAGCACCCATTCGTCGCCGTCGAGCTCGGCGGTGGTGGTGACGGCGGCCGAATCCGAACCGAAGCTGGGTTCGGTGATCGCCATGGACGCCCACACCTTGCCGAACCGCTCGAGCTGTTCGTCGGTGGACACTGCAGCGATCGCCGAGTTACCGAGGCCCTGGTAGGGGATGGACAGCGTCAGGCCCACGTCGCCCCAGCATGTTTCGATGACGTTGACGAGTGCGGACATGTTGCCGCCGTTTGCATTTGCCGTCTTGCTCGGCTTCGGGGCGGATTCGCTGTCCTTCTCGCGTCCGCCTGCGGCCCCGCCGATCTCGTTGCCCGCGTCGGACATGCCCTCGACCATGGACGCCATCGTGTCCAGCTCGACAGGATAGGCGTGCTCGGCCAGGTCGTACTTACGGGAGATGGGCCGGAAGATCTCGGCTGCGACCTGGTGCGCCTGATTCGCCTGTGCCCGAAGCTTCTTGGGGAGTTCGAGATTGATCATCGTGTGTCCTCGAGTCTTTCGTTCGCGCGTTGAGACGAATCAGATGAGTACGATGCCCTCGGCAACGCCGACGGCGCGGAGATCGCGGTACCAACGCTCCACCGGATGCTCCTTGGTGAAACCGTGGCCGCCCAGCAACTGCACTCCGTCGGAGCCGATCTGCATTCCCTTCTCGGATGCAAGGCGTCGTGCGAGTGCGGCCTCACGGGCGAACGACTTGCCCTGCTCCGCCCGCGATGCGCCACGCAGCGTGACCAGACGCAGACCGTCCACCTCGATCGCGATGTTCGCGACCATGAACGCGACCGCCTGTCGGTTGCTGATCGGTTCGCCGAATGCCACGCGCTCGTTGACGTAAGGGATCACGTAGTCGAGGACTGCCTGGCCGATGCCGACGGCGAGAGAGGACCAGCCGAGCCGAGCTAGGCTGATGGCGTCGGCGTAATCGAGCGCGCGCTGGTCGGCGTCACCGCCACCCAACAGGGCCGATTCGGGAACGGCGACATCGGTCAGATGCAGCCGTCCGAGTCCTGCGGCGCGCAGACCCATGCTCGGATCCGCCTCGACGACAAGGCCTTTGGAATCCGATTCGACGATGAAGAACGACGGCCGTCCGTCGAGCTCGGCAGCCACCACGAACAATTCGGACGAGCCCGCGGCAGGCACGACGCTCTTGACTCCGTTGAGCTTGTATCCGCTGGGGGAGCGAACAGCCTTGGTCTGCAACGAGAACGGATCGAAGAGTGCGCGAGGTTCGTTGACGACGACCGCCGCGTTCGGGACCTTCTCGCCGACGAACGCCGGGAGGTAGGTCTGCTGCTGAGCGTCGGTTCCCCACTGCGTCAATGCAATTGCGACGCCGCTCGGAGCGAGAATCGGAAGCGCGAGACCCATGTCGCCGTGTGCGAGGGCCTCGGCGACGAGCGCGTTGGTCACCGCGCCACGCTCACTGGCGGCGCCGTCGAGCTCCTCGGGAACGTTGATGAGCGTGATGCCCAGCTCGGCGCTACGGCGAACCAGATCCTCGGGTGACGACGCGGAGGCGTCGGCGTCGTGCGCGGCAGGGCGCAGGATCTCGTCGGCGAATTCCTTGACCGTCTCGACGATCATGCGCTGCTCGTCGTCGGGCGTCAGGTCGAAGTAGTCGAGGTTCTTGACCGCGGCGTCGTCGAGGCGCTTGGGCTTGCCGCCGCCGGTGACCTTCGCGAAGGTACGCGTGGCCGCGCCGAGTGTCTTGAACCCGGACTTGGTGCCCTCGTACGTGACGCGATCGATGGTCTGCCGGATCTTGTACTTCTCCGCCAGTTCCGATCCGGTGATGGCCGTGAGCACGCGCATGGCGGTGCCGATGGCATCTCGCTTGATCGGGTTCAGGCCGATTGCGGATGTGTCGCGAGGCGTCTTGCGCTTCGTCTCGATCACACTGTCTTGCTTGCTCATGATCACCAGCTGTTTCTCGGTGTCGGGCTCGGACTCCGCCAACCTTACTCCCGAGTAAGATAGCTGTCTACTCCCCGGTAAGAACGGGAACATCCGCGCACGTCAACGCCGATATGGCACGATTTCGTACCGTGCCGATACTTGCCCAGATCTTTGCCGCACTCGCGGCCGTGCTCCACGCCGCCATCTTCGTCATGGAAAGCGTCGTCTGGACCAGGCCCACGGTGTGGAAGCGGTTCGGAGTCGCCAGCCAGGCCGACGCCGACACCGTCCGGCCGATGGCCTTCAACCAGGGCTTCTACAACCTCTTCCTCGCACTCGGCATCGTCGGCGGCCTGATCGTCGGAGGATCTGCAGGCCACGCCGTCGTGATCTTCGCGTGCCTGAGCATCGTCGGCGCGGCCGTCGTTCTGGCGACGGGCGGACGCACGTACTTCCGAGCGGCGGTCACGCAGGGCGTCACTCCGCTCGTCGCCCTCGTGATCGCGGCTCTGTTCTGAGCGTCAGCCGTGCTGCAGCGCGGCCAGGACCTCGTCGTGCAGCAGTCCGTTCGTCGCGACCGCGCTGCCGCCGTGCGGTCCGGCGGTGCCGTCGAGACCGGTGAAACGCCCGCCCGCCTCGCGGACGAGAACGTCGAGTGGGGCCAGGTCCCACAGTGAGACCTCGGGCTCGGCGGCGATGTCCAGCGTGCCCTCGGCGAGGAGGCAGTAGGAGAAGAAGTCGCCGTACCCTCGCGTCCTCCACACGGTGTCGGTCAGAGCGACGAACTGCTCACGGATTCCGCGGTCCTTCCAACCGCTGAGGCTCGCGAAACTCAAACTCGCAGAACTCAAGTCACGCACGGACGACGTCGTGATCGCGCGGGCGTCGCCGCCGTCGTACGACGTGAACGCGCCCATGGAGTCGGCGGCCCACCACCGCCGGTTCAGGGCTGGGGCGCTGATCACTCCGACGACCGGCACGCCGTCCTCGAGTAGTGCGATGAGCGTCGCCCAGATCGGCACTCCTCGTACGAAGTTCTTGGTGCCGTCGATGGGATCGACGACCCACTGCCTGCCCTCGAAGACCGCGTCGCCGCCGAACTCCTCACCGAGGACGGCGTCGTCCGGGCGCTGTTCGGCCAGCACGGCGCGCACGTGCCGCTCGACCGCGAGATCGGCGTCGCTGACCGGGCTGAGGTCGGGCTTGTCGTCGACCTTCAGGTCCAGCGCGAGAAATCGATCGCGGGTGATGACGTCGGCCTGGTCGGCGAGGGACAGAGCGAGTTGCAGGTCAGCGGCGGAGAAGGTCACCAGGAGAGCCTAGACAGGGTGACAGTCGCATCGTCACCCCGTCCCGGGCCGGAACCAGCAGTGACCACGACTCGAGTTCGACCACGATCGGTGTGCCGGTAACCTTGTATCTCGTGCATCCTGACGTCTCCGCAGATCTGAACGAACTCGACATCACCCTCACCACCATCGAGTCGGTGCTCGATGTCGAGGAACTGCGTCGCCGGATCGACGAACTCGAACACCAGGCCGCGTCTCCGGACCTCTGGAACGACCAGGAACACGCGCAGCAGGTGACCAGTCAGCTGTCGCATGCGCAGGCCGAGTTGCGTCGCGTCGAAGAGCTTCGTCAACGGCTGGAGGACATGCCGGTTCTGTACGAACTCGCGGAGGGCGAGGAGGGCGACGCGCAGGCGTCGGCCCTTGCCGACGCGGACACCGAGCGCGCGTCGCTGCGCGAGGACATCGCGGCGGCCGAGGTGCGGACTCTTCTGTCCGGTGAGTACGACCAGCGCGACGCGCTCGTCAACATCCGGTCCGGTGCAGGCGGGATCGACGCGGCCGACTGGGCCGAGATGCTGATGCGTATGTACATCCGCTGGGCGGAGAAGCACGGCTACGGCGTCGAGGTGTACGACACGTCGTACGCGGAAGAAGCAGGCATCAAGAGCGCGACCTTCGCGGTCAAGGCGCCCTACACGTACGGAACGCTGTCGGTGGAACAGGGCACGCACCGCCTCGTTCGCATCAGCCCGTTCGACAACCAGGGTCGGCGTCAGACGTCCTTCGCCGAGGTCGAGGTACTTCCCGTCGTCGAGACGACCGATCACATCGACGTCCCGGAAGGCGACATTCGCGTCGACGTCTACCGATCCAGTGGACCGGGCGGACAGTCGGTCAACACGACCGACTCGGCGGTGCGCCTGACGCACATTCCGACCGGCATCGTCGTCACCTGCCAGAACGAGAAGTCGCAGTTGCAGAACAAGGTGTCCGCGATGCGCGTCCTCCAGGCCAAACTGCTCGAGGTCAAGCGCAAGGAAGAGCGCGCCGAGATGGATGCCCTCAAAGGCGACGGCGGCAGCTCCTGGGGCAACCAGATGCGGTCCTACGTGCTGCATCCGTACCAGATGGTCAAGGATCTGCGGACCGAGTACGAGGTCAACAACCCGTCCAGCGTCCTCGACGGCGACATCGACGGTTTCCTCGAATCCGGCATCCGCTGGCGGATGCGCGGCGAAGAGTAGGTCACCCCGGTGAACTCGGCACTCGACTTCGGCGTTCCGCTCTACCTGCGTCTTCGTGGGCTCGAAATAGTGCTGTTCGTTCTGGGCGGCGTGCTGCTGGCCCGGTTCATCTCCTGGCTCGGTTCGCGCATCACGTCTCGGATCGACGCCAACTATCAGCACAGCGACGCGCTCGTGCGTACCGAGGCGGCCAAGCATCGGCACGCTCTCGCGCAGGTGATCACGTGGGTCGCCGTGACGATCGTCTACATCCTCGTCACGATCGAGGTGCTTCGGCGACTCGGCTTCGCTGTCACCGGACTCGTAGCTCCGGCGACGGTCCTCGGTGCGGCGCTCGGCTTCGGTGCGCAGCGCATCGTGCAGGACATTCTCGCGGGCTTCTTCATCATCACCGAGCGGCAGTACGGGTTCGGTGACGTCGTGCAGATCGCGGTCACGGGGTCGGCGGAGGACGCCGTCGGCACGGTCGAGGACGTCACGCTGCGCGTCACGCGGATCCGTAGCGTCGACGGCGAGGTCATCACCGTTCCCAACGGGCAGATCGTGAAGGCCATCAACCTGTCGAAGGACTGGGCCCGGGCCGTCGTCGACGTCCCGGTGCCGTCGGTCGCCGACCTCAACCGTGTCAACGAGGTGCTCCGACGCGTCGGGCACGCCGCCTACGAGGACTCGAACCTGCGGCCGTTGTTGCTCGACGAGCCGACGGTCATGGGTGTGGAGAGCATCGAGGTCGATCAGGTCAACGTCCGTCTCGTGGCCCGAACACTGCCGGGCAAACAGTTCCAGGTCGGCCGTGAACTACGCGTCCGCGTCGCCGCCGCGCTGCAGCCGGAAGGCATTCGCGTCACACCCGACGTGTCGACGGCAGGGGTGGCGGCCGAAGGGCGCAGTCGTAACGAAGGTGAGCCGTTGTGACCGAGAACCCTATCGCCGAGCCCGAGGAGCGGTCGTCGTGGCGAGCCTGGCGGCCGCCGGCGAAACTGTTCGGCCGCATCCGGACGTCGACGGCGATTCTGTCACTGTGTTTCGTGTTGACGGGCCTGCTCTACAACCAACTGCAGGAGGGCAACGACGCGCCGGCCGCAGGACCGACGGCCGTCGACCCCGGGCTGGTGAGTCCCGGACCGAGCGCCCAGCAGGAGTACACCGAGCAGTACACGACGACGACTCCGCCCGCCCCGACGACGACGGTCTCTCCGACGCCGACGGACGTGCCCACCACGACGTCAGGGGTTCCTGGCGCGCCGGGAACGGGCACCAGCGACACGGGTACGTCGACGACCACCGCCCCCACCTATCTCCCCGGAATGACGGTGCCGCCGGAGCTGCGATCGCTGCTACCTGCGCCGCCGAGCGCGACGGGCACGCCCTGAGTGAGCCTGGGACGGTTACCGGCCGGTAGGGGCTACACTGGCGACCCGTGATCAGCACGACGAAACTGTCCAAGTCCTACAAGACGTCGACCAGGCCTGCTCTGGACGACGTGACCGTATCCGTGGACAAGGGCGAGTTCGTCTTTCTCATCGGTCCGTCCGGTTCGGGCAAGTCCACGTTCATGCGGCTGCTGCTCAAGGAAGAGACGCCGACGTCGGGTGACATCCACGTCGCCGATTTCCACGTGAATCGACTGTCGTCGCGCCGCGTCCCTCGTCTGCGCCAGAGCATGGGGTGCGTGTTCCAGGACTTCCGGTTGCTGCAGAAGAAGACGGTCGTCGAGAACGTGGCCTTCGCGCTCGAGGTGATCGGCAAGCCCCGCTCGGTGATCAAACGTACGGTCCCCGAGGTGCTCGATCTGGTCGGTCTCGGCGGCAAATCCGACCGGCTTCCCACGGAACTGTCCGGCGGAGAACAGCAGCGTGTTGCCATCGCACGCGCGTTCGTCAACCGCCCGTTGGTCCTGCTCGCCGACGAGCCGACCGGAAACCTCGACCCGGATACGAGCCAGGACATCATGATGCTGCTCGAACGCATCAACCGCACCGGTACGACGGTGTTGATGGCAACCCACGACAACCACATCGTGGACTCGATGCGTCGACGTGTCGTCGAGTTGGACAACGGACGAGTGGTGCGCGACGAGGCCCGCGGCGTCTACGGCGTCGGCAGGTAGAGACGTAGGACCGACTCCCGCCGACATTCTCGTTCTGCACTACCGAAGGGCCCGATACCGCGATGCGCGCCAGTTTCATCACCAGTGAGGTTCTGACCGGACTTCGCCGCAACATCACCATGACCATTGCCATGATCCTGACGACCGCGATCTCGCTGGGGTTGTTCGGCGGGGGACTGCTCGTGGTGCAGATGGCAGGGAAGACCCAGCAGATCTTCCTGGACCGCGTCGAGGTACAGATCTTTCTGACCGACGACATCTCGTCGGGCGACCCCGACTGCGCGCAGGACACCTGCCGTACGCTGCGGTCCGATCTGGAGCAGACGCCGTCGGTCGAGACCGTGCAGTACCTGAACCGCGACGACGCGGTGAAGGACGCCACCGAGCGCGTGTTCAAGGATCAGCCCGAACTCGCGGAGTTGGTCAGTCCGGACAGCTTCCCGGCGTCGTTCAAGGTCAAGCTCAACGACCCCGAACGCTTCGGCGTCATCAACGACAACTTCGGCAGCAGGCCCGGCGTGCAGAGCGTTCTCAACCAGCGCGACCTCGTCGAGCGGTTGTTCAGTGTCCTCAACGGTGTGCGCAACGCGGCGTTCGCGATCGCGGTCGTGCAGGCCATCGCCGCGATTCTTCTGATCGCCAACATGGTGCAGATCGCCGCGTTCACCAGGCGCACCGAAGTCGGCATCATGCGGCTCGTCGGCGCGACCCGCTGGTACACGCAGCTGCCGTTCCTGCTGGAAGCCGTCGTCGCCGCGTTGATCGGATCGGTGCTTGCCATCGCCGGACTGTTCACCGCCAAGAACCTCTTCATCGACGACGTGCTCTCCGAGGTGTACGACGCCAACATCCTCGCCCGTATCTCCAACAGTGACGTACTGCTCGTCTCGCCCTTCCTGGTACTCGTCGGCGTCGGCATGGCAGCGGTCACGGCGTACATCACCCTGCGCTTGTACGTGCGGGAGTAAATCCACTTGCCGTGCAGTTCTATGCTGGAGCGGTTGTGCACGACGCGTGCACGACCTAGACGGCGCTCGGAAGGAAAGGGCCCTGCAGTGAAGGAAAAGGGCCGTAAGGCCATCGCGACCAATCGTAAGGCGCGACACAACTATTCGATTCTCGATGTCTACGAGGCCGGCATCGCGCTGGTCGGCACCGAGGTGAAGAGTCTGCGAGAGGGCAAGGCGTCGCTCGCGGATGCGTTCGCGACGGTCGACGACGGCGAGATCTGGCTCCGCGGGCTGCACATCCCCGAGTACACGCAGGGCAGCTGGACCAACCACGCCCCGCGTCGCACCCGGAAGCTGTTGCTGCACAAGCGTGAGATCGAACGCCTCGTCGGCAAGGTCAAGGAAGGCAGTCTCACCCTCGTGCCGCTGTCGATGTACTTCTCCGACGGCAAGGTGAAGGTCGAACTGGCGTTGGCCAAGGGTAAGCAGGACTACGACAAGCGTCAGGATCTGGCGCGTCGTACCGCCGAGCGCGAAGTGACCCGCGAGCTCGGGCGTCGCATCAAAGGTATGCGCTGACCGCCGTTCTGCTCGCTCTGGTCGCAGCTGTCGGATACGGGGTCAGTGATTTCGTCGGCGGTGTCGCGTCCAGGCGAGTGGCAGCTCTCCGGGTCGTCATCGTCTCGTACCCGTTCTCGCTCGTCGTCGTCCTCCTGATCGCGCCGTTCGTCGGAGGGACGATCTCGTGGACGCCGATCCTGTGGGGTCTCGCGTCGGGCGTCGCGGGTGCACTGGCCGTCTGGTGGTTCTACCTGGCACTCGCGACCGGGCCCATGGCCGTCGTGTCGCCGTTGACCGCGGTGCTCGTCGCGGGCATTCCCGTCGTCGCCGGATTCGCCATCGGCGAGCGACCCGGCGCGCTCGCCTTCGTCGGAATCGCGTTGGCGCTCGTCGCCGTCGTTCTCGTCAGCAAGGAGTCGCCCGACGAAACCACCGGCGAGGTGGCGGGCGGCCGCGAGATGAAGTTCACCCGTTCGGTCGCATGGTTGACGATCGGGTCCGGGGTGACGTTCGCGATCGCGTTCATCTGTCTCCACCAGATCGAGGACGGTACTGGCCTGTGGCCGCTCGCGGCGTCGCGGGCGTCGGCCACCGCGGTCGTCTGGTGCGTCGCCGTGGCGTCCCGTCACTTCGTCCTGCCCCACGGCAGCGTGTTGAAGTTGGCCGCATTCGTCGGTGTGCTCGACGTCGTCGCGAATGCCGCACTGCTGTACGCCTATCAAGGTGGTTTGCTGTCGCTCGTCAGCGTCATCGCGTCGCTGTACCCGGCGGCGACCGTCATGCTCGCGATGGTCATGCTCGGCGAGCGCGTCGGTCGGTTGCAGCAGGCCGGAATGCTGTTGGCTCTCGGGGCGGTCGGGCTGATCGCCGTCGCCTAGTGCCGCGGCGCGCACGCCCGGTTGAACCGGGCTCGGCGAGGGTATCGACCCGCAATGACCGCCGAACAGACCCCACGACCATCCAGAGTTCTCGTCACCGGTGCGACGGGCTATCTGGGTGGCCGGCTCGCCCCACGACTGCTCGACGCCGGCTACACGGTGCGAGTTCTGGCCCGTAACCCCGACAAGCTTCGTGGCGTCCCGTGGGCCGAGAAGGTCGAGGTCGCGCAAGGCGATCTCGGAGACCGTGATTCGCTGAAGTCGGCGTTCGCCGACGTCGACGTCGTCTACTACCTCGTGCACTCCATGGGGACGTCAGGTCACGACGACTTCGCGAAAACCGAACGGGAAAGCGCGGAGAACGTCGCGGCGGTGGCCGCCGATGCGGGCGTCGGCCGCATCGTCTATCTCGGCGGGTTGCATCCGCAGAGCGGCGATCTGTCTCCACATCTGGAGTCGCGCGCAGAAGTCGGCCGAATTCTCATGGAGTCCCCGACGCCGACGCTCGTGCTGCAGGCAGGCGTCGTCATCGGGTCGGGTTCGGCGTCGTTCGAGATGATCCGGCACCTGACGAACCGCCTCCCGGTCATGACGACACCTCGCTGGGTGCACAACCGAATTCAGCCGATCGCGGTACGGGACGTGCTGCACTATCTCCTCGGCGCTGCCGAGGCGAAGCTGCCGCAGAGTCGTGCGTACGACGTCGGAGGACCGGATGTCATGGAGTACGGCGAGATGATGAACATCTACGCCGACGTCGCGGGGCTTCGCCAGCGACGCATCCTGGTTCTACCGGTACTCACCCCGCGGCTCGCCGGGCATTGGATCGGCTTGGTGACCCCGATGCCGCGTGGACTCGCGATGCCCCTCATCGAGTCGCTCCAGTACGACGCCGTGGCACACGAACACGACATCGACGACGTCGTCGACCGGCCGGAGGGAGGTCTCACGCCCTACCGCGAGTCCGTTCGCCTTGCGTTGCGCAACATCGAGGAAGGGGAGACGGAGTCGTCGTGGGCGGATACGGTCACCGCTCCCGCGGATCCGCTCCCGTCGGACCCGCACTGGGCGGGGGAGGTCGTCTATTCGGACGTCAAGGGTGCGTTCCTCGGATCGGAACCCAGCGTCATTCGTCGCAGGCTGGGGGACGTGATCCACTCCGACGACACGAGAGGCTGGCGGCTCGACGACGACGGATCCGACGACGTTCGGTTGCGTTCGACCGCGCGGATCGCAGGCACCGCATGGCTCCGTTACCGCGCGACCTCGGCAGGAGGGGGAACGCGTGTGGAGCAGCGCATCGACTACTTTCCCCGCGGTCTCGCCGGCCGGGCGGTCTGGTACGGGTCCTTCCCGCTCCGCAAGGTGCTGACCGGACGCATGTTGGCTCGGGTCGTCGGCGACATCGACCGGGCCTGACCGGAGACGAAGGCCACGCGGAGATATCGGGATGATTCTTCGTGGGTCGCTTGTTACACTGAACAGCCCGAGCAAGGTGCTGGGGACGTACGGGGCTGAACGGTTTCGACTCTGTATGTTGAGTCAGGGGAAGCGTGTCGGTGCAGGCGAGAGACCACCGTAAGCGTCATCGCAAACATATAAGCGCCGATTCCAATCAGCGCGACTACGCACTCGCTGCCTAAGTAGCGACTGCGTGTCTGTCAGTCCGGATTCGCCCTCGGTCCGGGTACTGGCATCAGCTAGAGGGCTTACCGAATCACTCGGCTACGGAGTGGTGAGGAACATCAAACAGTGGCTGGGATCGTCATCCTGACTTGTTTGCGAGATCGGGAGATCCAAGTAGAGACATAGCAAACTGCACACGGAGAAGCCCTGCCGATACAGCGGAGGACCCGGGTTCGATTCCCGGCAGCTCCACTGAAACAGCCGGGCCGGAGAGCGAAAGCTCACCGGCCCGGCTTTTTCGTCCGTAGGGGTTCGTTGTGCGTCTTCACGGACGTATCCCACGTCACATCGGTACAGAATCCAACCCGGGGCCGCCTCGGTGCCGAATAGCGGATATGAGCAACAGCCCACGACCGAGATTGTGGACGGGTCCGTCACCGAAGTCATCGACACCGGTGACGTGTGTCGTACTGGTTCTGCACGGCGGCAAGGTGACGAGCGTCAGGCGCAGTCGTCCGTGGCATCTGTCGGGAATTCGCATGTGGCAGTTCACGTGCGCGCTTCGACGGGCAGGCCGGTCCGAGGGCGTCGTCGTCGCTCAACTCCAGTACCGATTCCGCGGATGGAACGGGGTGGAGCAGAGCCCCGTCCAGGACGCGCGGTGGGCACTTCGGGAGATTCACCGTGATCACCCGGACGTTCACGTCGTGGTCGTCGGCCATTCCATGGGCGGCCGGACGGCTGCCGCCGTCGCCGACGATCCTCTGGTGAGTGGCGTGGTCGCGTTGGCGCCCTGGTGGCCCGACGGAGGTGAGCTGAACGCGATGCGAGCGAACCAGGTCGTGCGCGTCGTGCACGGCGCCGACGACACGTGGACCGACCCGGTGCGGGCGCGCCGCGAAACCGAGGCTGCCGCCGAGCGGGGTGTCGACGCCCGATTCGTGTCGATGCCGGGTGGGCACTTCATGATTCGCGGTGCGCGCCGATGGGTGCGCATCACGCAGGAGTTCGTCATGGCCGCCGCCGGACGGTCGACGACGGACCGTGACGAGGCGACGCGATGACCACTCGTTCCATCGCCGTCGTCGGTAGCGGCGTGGCGGGACTGACCGCTGCGTACGTGTTGTCCAAATCGGCGCGAGTGACGTTGTTCGAGGCCGACTCTCGGCTCGGCGGGCACGCGGACACGCACATGGTCGACGGTCCGGACGGGCCGACCGCAGTGGACACCGGCTTCATCGTGCACAACGACCGCACGTACCCCACGCTGCTGCGGTTGTTCGCCGAACTCGAGGTGCCGACGCAGGAGTCGGACATGAGCATGTCGATCAGATGCGACGGCTGCGGCCTCGAATACTCGGGCGGACAGGGACTCCGCGGGATTCTGCCGTCGGTGCGCACGGCGACGCGCCCGCGGTATCTCGGAATGCTCGTGGAGGTCAAGCGATTCCACCGCGAGGCGACGGCTGTGCTGCAGTCCGATTCGCCGGACCGTGACGAGACGCTCGACCGGTTTCTCCGCCGCACCGAGTTCTCCGACTACTTCACGTCGCACTTCATGGCGCCGTTGGTGTCGGCCGTGTGGTCGTGTGACCCGGTCACCGCACTGAACTATCCCGCGCGTTATCTGTTCTCGTTCCTCGACCACCACGGAATGCTCAGCGTCTCCGGGTCGCCGGTGTGGAGGACGGTCACCGGCGGATCGGTCGAATACGTACGGCGAGTGGCGGAGCGCATCGACGAGATCCGCGTCTCCACGCCGGTTCGAGCCGTGTATCGCCACGACGACGGCGTCGACATCAGGGACGACGGTGACGAGCTACGACGGTTCGACGCGGCGGTCGTGGCGGTGCATCCGCAGCAGGCCCTGAAGATCCTGGCCGAGCCCACTGCGCTCGAACACGCGGTGCTCGGCGCCATGCCCTATTCGGTCAACCGAACTCAACTGCATTCCGACGAATCGGTACTGCCGACGACGGAGCGGGCGCGTGCGTCGTGGAACTACCGAATTCCCGATTGTGGTGCCGCACCGGACACCGTGCTGGTCAGCTACGACATGACTCGACTGCAGCGACTCGGCGGACCGCGTCGATACCTGGTGACGTTGGGCGGATCTCATCTCGTCGATCCTCGGAAGGTGGTGGACGAGATGACCTACGAGCATCCGCAGTACACGCCGGAATCTCGTGCGGCGCAGCGACGGCTTCCCGAACTGGACAGCGACACCGTCGCGTTCGCGGGTGCCTACCACGGCTGGGGTTTCCACGAGGACGGCGCGAGATCGGGGCTCTCGGCGGCGGAACGGCTCGGCGGACGATGGACGTGACGGCGTCGAACGCCATCTACTCGACCACGATCGAGCACGTACGGACAGCGCCGCTTCGGAACAGGTTTCGATACCGGAGCTACAGCTGGTTCGTCGACCTCGACGACCTGCCTCGCTTGCATCGGATGGCGCGGCCTCTGGCCGTGTTCGATCCCCGCGACCACATCGGCGACCCGACGAAGTCCATCCGCGCGAACATCGACGCGTTCCTCGCCGAACACGACATCGATCTACGCGGCGGACGAATCACGATGTTGGCCAACGCCCGAGTGCTCGGGCACACCTTCAACCCGCTCAGTGTGTTCTGGTGCCACGACCCGGAGGGGAACGTGAAGTGTGTCGTCGCCGAAGTGCACAACACGTACGGCGAACGGTACGCATACCTGCTCCACACGGACTCCACCGGCCGTGCGCGTACGCGCAAGGAGTTCTACGTGTCCCCGTTCAACGACGTCGACGGTGAGTATCGGATGCGGCTCCCCGAACCCGACGACGCGCTTCGGCTGTCGATCGTGCTCGAGCGAGAGGGGTCGCCGCCCTTCGTCGCCACCGTTTCGGGCTCGCGTCGTGAAGCAGATACCCGTGCAGCCGTGAAATCCGCAGTCGCGGTACCGCTCGCGCCGCTGCGGGTGGTGATGCAGATACGACTTCAAGGAATTCGTCTGTGGGCGAGGGGACTTCCCATCCGTCCACGCCCGCGTGTTTCGACAGTAGGAAAGGCAATCGGATGACGACAACGCTGACGCGACACGTCTCGAACATCGACCGCGACGTGTGGCCTGGGATCGCGTGTGCCCCTGCCGGGGTGAAGGCCACGGTTGCCGGGCCCATCGCGGATGCTCTGTTCCGCCGTGCGGTGAACCGCCTTCCGATCAGGGTCCTTCTGGAGAACGGCACGCTGATCGGTGGTGGTACCGCGGAATCGCCGCTGATGACGATCCGGCGGTCCGCGGACTTCGCGGCCCGTGTCGGAGACAGTGGACTCATCGGGTTCGGCGAGGCGTACATGGCGGGGGACTGGGACGCCGAGGATCTCACTGCCGTTCTCGAGGTCTTCGCGACGCGCATGGCCACCCTGATTCCGACGTCACTGCAGCGGCTCCGAGGACTGTACGTTGCGAAACCGCCACGCACCGAGCGCAATACGACGAAGAACACGCGGTCGAACATCTCGCGGCACTACGACCTGTCCAACGATCTGTTCGAGTTGTTCCTCGACGACACGATGACGTACTCGAGTGCGCTCTTCGCTTCGACCGGGACCGTCGACGACGGGGAATCGCTCGCCGACGCCCAACGTCGCAAGATCGATCGGCTACTGGACAAGGCCGGAGTGGGCGAAGGAACCCGTGTGCTGGAGATCGGCACGGGGTGGGGCGAACTCGCGATCCGTGCAGCTCGGCGCGGCGCGACGGTGCGGTCGGTCACGCTGTCGACCGAACAGAAAGACCTGGCGGACAAGCGCATCGCAGCGGCCGGATGTGCCGAGCGTGTTCAGGTGGATCTGCTCGACTACCGGCTCGTCGACGGAGAATACGACGCGGTCGTGTCGGTCGAGATGATCGAGGCCGTCGGACATCAGTACTGGGGCACGTACTTTCGGACGATCGACCGCGTTCTCGCGCCGGGCGGACGCGTCGCCATTCAGGCGATCACGATGCCGCACGATCGCATGCTCGCCACCAGGAACACCTACACGTGGGTGCACAAGTACATCTTCCCTGGCGGATTCCTGCCGTCGATCCGGGCGATCGAGGAGGTGACCGAGCAGCACACGAGCTTGCGTGTGCGCGAACGATTGTCGATGGGGGATCACTACGCTCGCACGTTGCGTCACTGGGATCGAGCGTTCGGCCGCAAGTCCGAGCACGTCGCCGAACTCGGATTCGACAGCGTGTTCGCCCGAATGTGGCATTTCTATCTGTGCTATTCCGAGGCAGGCTTCCGGTCGGGGTACCTCGACGTCCAACAAGTCGTGCTCGATCGAAGGAGAGGCGAATGAACACCACTGCACCGACCGGCGTCGCGCCACGTCTGGCCGACCTTCTCGCGCCGTTCGTGGGGGGCGAGCTTCCCGTTCACCTCGAGGCGTGGGACGGCAGCGTCGCGGGTCCGGAGAGCGCTCCGCACGTTCGCGTGAACAGTCCGAGCGTCCTGCGTCGATTGCTGTGGAGCCCAGGGGAACTCGGGGCCGCGCAGGCGTACGTCACCGGGGAACTCGACGTCGACGGCAGTATCGCCGACGCGCTGGATCACGTGTGGTCCGAAGTGCGTTCGCGTGATCTGACGGCTGTGCGTCCCACGCCTGCGGCGCTGGTGAAGCTGGCGAAGCTCGCGAAAGACCTGGGCGCGCTGGGAAAGCCGCTCGCACCCCCACGCTCGCAGGCCGTCGTCAAGGGGCGACTGCACTCGTTGCTGCGCGACCGGGCCGCGATCAGTCACCACTACGACCTGTCGAACGACTTCTACGAGTTGGTTCTCGACTCGCACATGGCGTACTCGTCCGGCTACTGGACGTCCGATGCACCGGACTACACCCTCGACGACGCCCAGCGGGACAAGCTCGATCTGGTCTGTCGCAAGATCGGGCTCGACGCCGCACCGGGGCAGCGGTTCCTCGACGTCGGATGTGGTTGGGGGTCACTGAGTCTGCATGCCGCCGAGCACTACGACGCACGCGTCGTCGGCGTCACGATTTCACGGGAGCAGAAAGCGTTCGTGGACAAGCGCATCGCGAACCGCGGACTGCAGGACCGTGTCGAGATCAGGATTCAGGACTACCGCGAGATCCCGGACGGCCCGTTCGACGCCGTCGCGTCGATCGAGATGGGTGAGCACGTCGGCGAGAAGAATTATCCGACGTACGCGGCTGCGCTGTTCTCCAATGTCCGACCCGGCGGACGTGTGCTCGTGCAGCAGATGTCGCGCAAGGAGGGGGACAACCCCGGAGGCGGCGCATTCATCGAATCGTTCATCGCACCGGACATGTACATGCGACCGGTGGGACGAACGGTCGCGATGATCGAGGAATCCGGACTCGAGGTACGCGACGTCCACGCGATGCGGGAACACTACGTTCGCACCGTCGACGTGTGGACCGAACGGTTCGAGGCTCGCTGGGACGACGTCGTCGCGCTCGTGGGGGAGGAGGTCGCCCGGGTCTGGCGCCTCTACCTCGTCGGCGGCGGCATGGCGTTCCGGGACGGTCGCATGGGCGTCGACCAGATTCTCGCGGTGCGACCGGATGAGCGTGGGCACGTCGGCATCGACATGGTGCGCCCACAGTGGGTGGGCGCGAGACCGTGACGTCGTTCGAATGGTCCGATTTCCTGGTCGTCGCGCTGAGCAGTGCTGCTGCGACCGCGGTGCTGATGATCGTGACTGCGGTGATCGGGTCCCGCATCGGTCGGCACAACGTCGTCGACGTGACGTGGGGCGCCGGCTTCGTGCTCATCGCGGCCGTCGCGGCTGCGGTCGGCACGGGTGAGCTGTGGCGCCGGCTCGTGCTGGCTGCCGTCGTCGCACTCTGGGGACTGCGACTGGCGTCGCACATGTTCCAGCGCTCACGCGGGAAGGGCGAGGACCCGCGGTACGAGGAGATGTTGTCGAAGGCGTCCGGCAACCGCACCCTGTATGCGCTGCGCAAGATCTATCTGACCCAAGCCCTCGCGTTGTGGTTCGTGTCGCTGCCGATCCAGGTGTCCTCGGCGGCACACGGCTCGGTCGTGGTCGTTGCACTCGTCGGAATCGTCCTCTGGACCGTCGGGCTCACGTTCGAGGCCACGGGCGACGCGCAACTGAAGGCGTTCAAGGCCGACCCGTCGAACAAGGGCAAGATCATGGACCGCGGTCTCTGGTCGTGGACGCGTCACCCCAACTATTTCGGCGACGCGTGCGTGTGGTGGGGCATCTACCTGATCGCGGCATCGGCGTGGCCGGGCGTCGTCACGGTGCTGTCACCCGTGGCCATGACGTACTTCCTCGTCTTCGCAACCGGTGCTCGGTTGTTGGAGAAAAGCATGTCGCAGCGGCCTGGATACGAGGAGTACCAACAGCGGACCAGCTACTTCCTCCCGCGCCCTCCGAAGTAGCCGCTCCGCTCTCGGGACGCCAGCCACGAGAAAGTCGGTGCGGGCAACTAGTGTTGACCGCAGGCGAATCGAGCAAGGCAGAGGGAGGCGCATCGTGGCGCACGACAGAGCAGGAACCGTGGCCCTACCGGAGGATCTCGTCGACCTTCCGCACCTGGTGACGGCGTACTACTCGCGCACGCCCGACGTGTCCGATCCGGGTCAACAGGTCGTCTTCGGTACCTCGGGACACCGCGGTTCCAGCCTGGACGGCGCATTCAACGAGGCCCACATTCTCGCGACGACACAGGCGATCGTCGAGTACCGGGCATCGCAGGGCATCACCGGCCCGTTGTTCATCGGCCGCGACACCCACGCGCTGTCCGAACCTGCATGGACGACGGCCTTGGAAGTGCTTGCCGCCAACGATGTCTCGGTTCTCGTCGATTCCGGGCAGGGATACACACCGACGCCCGCGGTCAGTCATGCGATCCTGCGACACAACGCATCCGGGCCGTCGGCTCAGGCCGACGGCATCGTCGTCACCCCATCGCACAACCCGCCGCGCGACGGTGGGTTCAAGTACAACCCTCCGCACGGCGGCCCGGCCGACAGCGACGCGACCAAGGTCATCGCGGAACGTGCGAACGCACTGCTGAAGAACGATCTGGCCGGAGTGAAGCGAGTATCGCTCGCCACGGCGCTGCGTACGACGGTGGGCGAGTACGACTACCTCGGTAGCTACGTCGACGATCTGCCGGGCGTCGTCGATCTCGACGCCATTCGGGCTGCGGGCGTGCGCATCGGGGCCGATCCGTTGGGCGGTGCCAGCGTCGACTACTGGACCGCGATCGCCGAACGTCACAACCTCGACCTCACCGTGGTCAATCCGCTCGTCGACGCCAGCTTCCGGTTCATGACGCTCGACACCGACGGCAAGATTCGCATGGACTGCTCGTCGCCGAACGCGATGGCGTCGCTGATCGCGGCGCGCGACAGCTACGACATCGCGACGGGTAACGACGCCGACTCCGACCGCCACGGGATCGTCACACCCGACGGTGGTCTGATGAACCCCAACCACTACCTCGCCGTTGCCATCGACTACCTGTTCACCCACCGGCCGGGCTGGTCGCCCGCGACGAAGGTCGGCAAGACGCTGGTGTCGTCGTCCATGATCGATCGCGTCGTCCAGGGGCTCGGCCGGTCGTTGATCGAGGTCCCGGTCGGCTTCAAGTGGTTCGTGTCCGGGCTCGTGACCGGCGACCTCGGTTTCGGTGGCGAGGAGAGCGCCGGAGCGTCGTTCCTGCGCACCGACGGCAGTGTCTGGACCACCGACAAGGACGGAATCATCCTCGCGCTGCTGGCGTCGGAGATCACCGCGGTCACCGGCAAGACCCCGTCGCAGCGCTACGGCGATTTCACCGCGCAGTACGGCAATCCGGCGTACGCGCGCGTCGACGCGCCCGCTACTCGCGAGCAGAAAGCAGTTCTGGCCGCGCTGTCTCCCGACCAGGTCACCGCGACCAGTCTCGCCGGCGAGACGATCACCGCCACCCTGACCGCAGCGCCCGGCAACGGAGCGGCGATCGGCGGATTGAAGGTGACGACGGAGAATGCGTGGTTCGCGGCGCGACCGTCGGGGACCGAGGACGTGTACAAGATCTACGCAGAGTCCTTCCACGGTGAGAAGCACCTGGCCGAAGTTCAGTCCGCCGCGAAAGAACTCGTGTCGCAGGCTCTGAAGGAATCGTGACGAGTTCGAACCCTTCGAGCTCTTCGGAACGCACGGATCGACTTCCCTCCGAGATCTGGGTCCTCGTCTCGGCGAGCTTCGTCATCGCGCTGGGATTCGGCATCGTCTCGCCTGCGTTGCCGCAGTTCGCTACCGAGTTCGGTGTCGGCGTCGTCGCGGCGTCGGCGGTCATCAGCACGTTCGCCGCGATGCGATTGGTGTTCGCGCCCGCGAGTGGAGCACTCGTGCAGAAACTCGGCGAGCGGCCCGTCTACCTGACGGGCCTGCTCATCGTCGCCGCGTCCACGGGTGCGTGCGCGGTCGCTCAGACCTACTGGCAGCTCTTGATCTTCCGTGGCCTGGGCGGTATCGGATCGACGATGTTCTCGGTGTCGGCGCTCGGCCTGTTGATTCGTATGAGTCCACCGCAGAGCCGTGGCCGGGTCTCGGGCATGTACGCGACGAGCTTCCTGATGGGGTCGATCGGGGGCCCGCTGGTCGGCGGTGCTCTCGTCGACTTCGGTCTGCGCGTGCCGTTCGTCGTCTATGCCGTCGCCCTCGTCGTCGCCGCGGCGGTCGTCTTCTTCAGTCTCGGAAAGGACGCCGGACGACAAGACGAACACGACTCGTCCGTGCCGGTGATGTCTCTGCGGGCTGCGTTGAAGGTGCCCGCGTACCGAGCCGCGCTCTCGTCGAACTTCGCCACGGGGTGGGCGGTCTTCGGTGTACGTGTCGCGCTCATTCCATTGTTCGTCATCGAAATACTCGACCGGTCCGCTGCCGTGGCTGCGATCGCGCTCGCGGTGTTCGCGGTCGGCAACGCGCTCGTCCTGATCGGGTCGGGTCGTCTGTCGGACGTACGCGGACGGAAGCCGTTCGTCGTACTCGGCCTCGTCGTCTCGGCGGCAGGCACAGCGGCCATCGGTCTGACCGAGCACATCGTCCCGTTCATGATCGCATCGTTCGTGGCGGGCGTCGGATCCGGAGCGATGACGCCGCCGCAGCAGGCGTCGGTCGCCGACATCATCGGTTCGAAGGCGCGCGGTGGTCCCGTGCTGTCGACCTTCCAGATGGTGGCGGACGTCGGCGCGATTCTCGGTCCGGTGATTGCAGGCGCCGTCGTCGAACATTATTCGTACGGAGCGGCTTTCGTCATGTCCGGCGTGATTCTGTTCGTCGCGGCGGTGTGGTGGATGTGCGTTCCCGACACCCTGGATCGATCGAAACCGGCCGAACGCGCGTCGTGACGAGTCGTCGACGCATGTAGATCCGTACTATTCGGACTGTGAGTCAGAACAGACCGTCCAGCGTCAAGCACACGCCGCAACCCACCTCCAGCACGTCCACCTACATTCTGGCGGGCGTCGCGCTCGTCGTCGTGGTGATCGTTGTCGTCGTCGCGATCCTGTGGCAGCGCGGCGGAGACGAACCACGCAACGACGGATACGGTTCCGTCAAGAACGCCGACGTCGCGCTGACGGTGCAGGACGGCGGGGTCGTTCAGCTCGCACGGCCGGGCGCGACCACGACGGTCGATCTCTTCGAGGACCCGATGTGTCCGTTCTGCGGCCAGCTCGAGATCAAGCACGGTCAGGAACTCGCGCAGAAGATCGACGACGGCGCCGTCGCCGTCCGCTATCACATGGTCGTTCTGCCGGGCCTCGACGCGGTGTCGGCGAGTGGCAACTATTCGAGCCGCGCAGCGGCCGCGTCGCAGTGCGTTGCTGCTTCGGAGAACGCGGTTGTCTATTCGGCGTTCCATTCCGGGCTTTTCGCGGCGGATTTCCAGCCCGAGGAGAACGCGGACTCGGACCGGTCCGATTCCGAACTCGCCGATCTCGCGCGTCGCAGCGGCGCATCGGATGTCACGGCCGAGTGCATCACGTCGGGCGCGATGGCCGAGCAGGCGGCAGCCGACGCCGACGGTGCCCGTGAAGCTCTGGCGGCAACCGGGGCTGCGGGGACCCCGGGCGTACTCGTCGACGGTTCGCTCGTCGACGCGCTCCGGGACTCCGGCTGGGTCGAGTCGATCGGCTGACGGCGACCGCGGCTCCGACCAGCTGATTTGTAGCTCCAAGTCGGCATGGTGTAACTTCGTTCAAGCAAACGCACTGCGGTGCGGGAGCGAAGTACGGGGCTATGGCGCAGCTGGTAGCGCACCACACTGGCAGTGTGGGGGTCAGGGGTTCGAGTCCCCTTAGCTCCACTCGAACACAAGCTTCACCGAAAAGGGAGTCACCGCGAGGTGACTCCCTTTTCTGGTTTTTCACGCTCGTCTCGCACTGCAGAGACGTCGGCGATCCCGCACCCCTGTCGTCGACGCCTCCGAGTCCGACCCGAGTCGGGTGGCTACGTCAGTGCGCTGCGTCGAAAGCGTGCTCGACGTCGGCTGGAATTCGGCCTCGCGCCGAGATCGCGTAGCCGTTCGCTTTCGCCCATTCTCGAATTGCCTTGGTCTGATTGGCGTCGCGTTTACCGCCCGCAGTCGCCGTCCCGACGGACTTCTTGGTTCGTTTTCCACCGACCCGCGCCGAGTGATCGATGTAGTAGTTCAGTTTGCGGTGAAATTCTTTCGCGTTCTTGTCGCTCAGGTCGATTTCGTAGTCGACGCCGTTGACGGAGAATGCAATGTGTTCGCCGCCCGACTCGATGGGCTTGTCATCGATATCGTCGACGAGTTGAACATAGACTTTCTTGGCCATTTCCGAAGTTCTCCAATGATGTTTTCGGGGTGCGTCGGTGCGAACGAAACGACTATACGACTGCGATCCCGAATAATCCATGCACGGTCTCCATCAGAACGCTTTTCTTTCCGACGCGCGATCCGAAATAGCAAGATCGCGGAACGGAACAATTGCGAATCAGTAACGATCGGTACGGTCGCGCACGACGGCAGAACGTAAGTCGTCGACTCCGACGTACTTGATGCGTGGGCGGCCGTGCTCTGCGCCCGCGTTTCTTTCCGCTTCGTCGATTCGCGACCAGTCCGAGAAATCCAGCGCGTCAGGGCATTTCTCGGCGAGTATCGCATCGAGTTCGACGCGTCCGTGCGGGGCGCGCGGAATGGATTCCGCGGCAATGTCTTCGAGAATGGCGGCGACGGTATGCGCGGCGCACTTTCTGTTGGTCCCGATGACACCCGACGGTCCTCTTTTGATCCACCCGGTGACGTAGACGCCCGGGACCGTCGATCCGTCGTCGTCGATCACACGTCCGTCTCGATTCGGAATGATTCCTCGGGTGTGGTCGAAAGGTACCGATTCGACAGCGCGGCCTCGATATCCCACCGAGCGAAGCACGAGACCGGTGTCGATCGTTTCCTCCTCGCCGGTCGGTTCGGTCGTGACCGTTCCGTCGTCGTGCACGGTCGACGTCGCACGCACGAACCGGATGGCGGAGACGGATTCGTCCCCGAGGATCTCGGCGGGAGACAACCCGAACCGAAGAATCAGCCGTTTCTTCGCCTCGTCGACCGGGTCCGATGTCGGGCGAGCAGCTATCTCCCGTGCTAGAGCCACTTTCATCACCGTCGTCGCTTCTGCGGAACCGGCGTCGATCGCAGTCCTCGTCGCCTCGTCCGTGGTGACGTCGTTCTCGGGCGTGTGGAGGTCGATCCACGGCGATGCCATGATCTCGAGCAACTCGGGCCCGGTGTACGCGGCATGCGAGGGACCTCGTCGTCCGACGACGACGACCTCGCGAACGGCACTCGAACGCAACGCCTCCAGTGCGTGATCGGCGATGTCGGTCTTCTCCAGTTCCGTGATGGGTGCCAACAGGATTCGGGCGACGTCGAGGGCGACATTGCCGTTGCCGACCACCACGGCACGGGGCGAACTCAGATCGTAGGTGCGATCTGCGTACTCGGGATGGCCGTTGTACCAGGCGACGAACTCGCGGGCCGAATGGCTGCCCGACAGTTCTTCGCCCGCAATCCCGAGGGTGCGGTCGTCGGCGGCTCCGGTCGCGTACAGAACGGCGTCGTGGTGGGCGATCAGGTCGTCATGGGTGAGATCGGAACCGATCTCCACGCCGAGGTGTAGCCGCACGGATTTCCGGCCCGCAACGCTGCGGAAGAGGTCCGTCACGGCCTTCGTGCCCGGATGATCGGGAGCGACGCCCGAACGTACGAGGCCGTACGGCGTCAGAAGTCGGTCGTACATCTCGACTTCGATGCCGCGAATGCCGGCCAATTCCGTCGCCGCATAGAACGCGGCAGGCCCGGTACCGACGACGGCGACGCGTCGGCCGGAGAAATCCACTCCCGCCCAGTTCCGTGGTTCGTCGTAGACACGGGCTCCCGACGGGTGCAACTCGAACCAGTCGGCATTCAGATCGAGATACCGACCCTGGGTGGCGTCGAGTTCGTGATCGGCCCGAATCGCGTCGACCGGGCATTCGTCGACACACGCGCCGCAGTCGATGCAGACGTCGGGTTCGATGTGCAGCATGTCCGACGTCATGAATTCCGGTTCGTCGGGAGTTGGATGAATGCAGTCGACGGGACAGACATCGGTGCACGACGCGTCGTTGCAGCACTGCTGGAGGATCACGAACGTCATGTAGTCGTTCTACCGCTCGGGTCACTCCGCCCGTGTCGAGATCGGAGGAACCTCGACAACAGTTCGGTCACGGCATGCTCACGATCGGTCATCGAAACTCGGCGGGCTGGTGTGGCTTCCGCACGTCTGTTTCACTTGGTGCGCAAGTGCCTGCTGTTGCCCATGTTCGCCGCAGTGGCTGTCGAGGTTCGAATCCGGAAGGGGAGCGGCTCATCGGCGACGGTCGATGGGTCCACATCGCGATGAAGAGAACTGCGCTGCTCGGCGTGTGGTCCGCGGGCGTGGTCGCCGCTGCGCTTCTGGCACCGGGCGTTGCCGCTGCCGAACCCGCCACCGGCACCGAATTGGCAGGCAAGACTGTGTTCCTCGACCCCGGGCGCCAGGGAACGAGCCACAGCGAGAATCTCGGCAAGCAGGTCGACGACGGCCGCGGCGGTACGAAGGATTGCCAGACGACCGGTATGACGACGGTGAACGGCGTCGCCGAGCACACCATCAACTGGAACGTGGCGAAGCTGGTGCAGTCGAGCCTCGAAAGCCTCGGAGCGACCGTCGTTCTGTCGCGTGACGACGATTCCGGATGGGGCGGATGCGTCGACGACCGAGCGAGAGCGGCCAGCGCGTCCGGAGCCGACGTCGCCGTCAGCATCCACGCCGACTCCACGTCCACCGGATCCGATCCGGGCAAGCGCGGATTCCACCTCATCGTTCCGACGCTGCCGATTCCCGACGCGGCGGCGAACGCCGCGCAGTCCGCGGGTGGTCGCGCGGCGTCGAACGCGATGCGCGACGCGTACACCAGGGCCGGTTTCTCGCCCGCGAACTACGCCGGAGCGGTCGACGGCATCCAGGAGCGCTCCGACGTCGCGGGACCCGCCCTGACGAGCGTTCCGCTGGTGTTCGTCGAGATGGGCAACGGCTCCGACCCGGACGACGCGTCGGTGCTCGAAAGCTCGGAGGGGCAGCTGAAGCACGCGATCGCACTGTCGACGGGCGTCATCGATTATCTGCTCGGTCCCGACGCCGGATCCGCCGAGTCGTCGCTGGAGTCCGAGACACCCGACGTCGTCGCGAAAAGCCCGGCAGCGTCGGTGTCTCCGTCGACGACCGCGTCTCCGTCCGCGGGTGCCACCGTCGGCGAGAGCGCGCTGTCGCGAGTGCTCGCCGGGATCGCGCCCTACATCGATTCCGCCGGCGTCGACGGGCTGACCGACCTCGTGACCGAGGACAACGTCGGTGCCGTCTCCACCTTCGCTCAGGGTCTGCTCCAGCAGATACTGGCACCCGAGTAGCGTCTTCGTGCGTGGCACGCGCGCGAGAAGACCGTCAGATCCCCGTCGTTCTCGTTTCGGGCTTTCTCGGTTCAGGGAAGACGACGCTGCTCAATCACCTGCTGCGCAACAACCGCGGGATCCGAATCGGCGTGGTGGTCAACGACTTCGGGTCGATCAACATCGATTCCATGATGGTCGCGGGTCAGGTCGACTCGATGGTGTCCCTCGGCAACGGGTGTCTGTGCTGCGCCGTCGACGCGGCGGAGATGGACACGATGTTCGACGCCTTGGCGAGCAGCGCGTCGAACATCGACGTCATCGTCGTCGAGGCCAGTGGTCTCGCGGAGCCGAGAAACCTGATCCGCCTCGTCCTGGCCAGCGAGAACCGTCGCATCGTCTACGGTGGCCTGGTCGGTGTCGTCGACGGAGTCGAGTTCGCCGGCACTCGTCGGTCGCACCCCGAGATCGACCACCATCTCCGACTCGCAGATCTGGTGGTGCTCAACAAGATCGACCGCCTGGACAGCGCAGAGCGTGCGGTCGTGCGAGACGTGGTGCGCGACATCGTCGGGGAGGTGCCGATCCTCGAGACCGCACACGGACGCGTCGACGCGCAACTGTTGTTCGACGTTCCCGAACGGACCGTCGACCGCACCGCGGCTCGTCAGCTGTCGTTCGACGAGCTTCTGTACGAGGAGGACGACCACTCGTCGCATCTCCACGCCGGCTATTCGACCACGACGTTGTTCAGCGACGAGCCGATGGATCCTCGTCGGTTCGTCGAGTTACTGGAGAATCCGTCGGGTGACGTCTATCGGAGCAAGGGTTTCGTGCACTTCGATGTCGACGGGTACCGCGGCAAGTACGTGCTGAACACGGTCGGACGACATATCCGACTGAATTCGGCGCGATGGGATCCGGGTGAGGTCGAGGCAACGCGGATCGTGCTGATCGGCACCGACATCGACGCCGAGTACGCCGAGGTGCGTTTCCTCGATTGCGTCCGCAGGCCCGGCGACGCGACCGATGCGTCGGCGATGCTGCCGGTGCATCGATACACGTCGCAGAACTGACCTACAGTCCGACCCATTCGGACGTGCCCGCGGCGAACTGCTGACGCTTCCAGATCGGCACCTCGGATTTGATGCGCTCGACGAGCGTCGCACAGGTGGCGAAGGCCTCGGCGCGATGCGCGGACGCAACCGCGGCCACGAGCGCGATGTCGCCGACGACGAGATCGCCGACTCGATGTACCGCGGCCACGGGTAGCCCGGACTCCGATGCGACTGCCGCGCAGCATCGTTCGAGGAATTTCTCCGCGTCGGGATGCGCCTGGTACTCGAGTGCCGAGACCGATTGTCCGCCATCGTGGTCACGCACCACCCCGGAGAAGACGACGACGGCTCCGTGTTCCGGGCCGGACACGGCGGCTTCGACGGCCGCGGCGTCGAGCGGTTCGGACGAGATCCTGGCGAGCATGAACTTCACTGTCCTTCTGTGTCGTCGTGGAGACCGCCGCCCGCTACCTGAGCCAGCAGGTGGTCGACGATCGGATCCAGTACTGCGAGACCGTCTTTCACGCCACCCGGGGATCCCGGGAGGTTGACGACGACGGTCGACCCGGCCAGGCCTGCGAGCCCTCGGCTGAGATTCGCGTGCGGGGTGACGTGGGTGCCCTTCGACCGAATGGCGTCGGCAACGCCGGGAAGCTCGCGGTCGAGAACGGCCGCGGTGGCCTCGGGTGTCGCGTCCGTGGGCGACACTCCGGTACCCCCGGTGCTGACGATCAGCGAGGGCCGCGTCGACAAGGCGTCGTCGAGGCCGGCTGCGATGTCGGCGTCGGCATAGACCAACGGTCCGCGCACGGTGAAGTCGCGCTCGGACAGCCATCGTGCGATCGCCGGGCCGGTCGTGTCCTCGCGGGTTCCGCGCGCGCCGCCGGTCGATGCGACCAGAACGACGGCCGACCGCGGCCCTGCCGGTTCCGACGTCGCGACTGCCGCGTCGTCGCGCGACCAACGGCCGCGTTTGCCGCCTTCCTTCGTCAGTAGTCGGACGCCGTTCATCGTCGCGGCGGGGTCGACGGCTTTCACCATGTCGTGCAGCGTGAGCCCGGCGACGGCGACAGCGGTCAGAGCCTCCATCTCCACGCCGGTCGCCCCCTTCGTCTTGGCGGTGGCCTCGACGGTGATGGTGGTGTCGGTGAACCCGAACCGGACATCGACGGACGACAACGCCAGCTGATGGCACAGCGGAATGAGCTCGGAGGTCTTCTTCGCGCCCGAGATCCCGGCGATGCGCGCGGTGGCGAGCACGTCGGCCTTGGGCATACCGTCGGCGCGTACGAGAGCGACGACTTCTGCCGTCGTCGCCAATTCTCCTGCGGCGACGGCGATTCGGGTGGTGTCGGACTTCGACGAGACGTCGACCATGCGTGCCCGGCCCTCGGAGTCGAGGTGAGAGAAGCCGCTCACAATGCCACCACCGATACCTCGGTGCCCGCATCGAGGGCAGTGACGTCGGCGGGGACGTCGACGAGCACGTCCGCCCATGCCATCGCGGCGACGAGGTGTGAGCCCGGTCCTGCGACGAGCGAGACATGACCGTCCTGCACGCTGCCGCGGAGGAACTGTCTCTTTCCCCGGATCGAGTCGATCGAATTCTTCAGTGGCACGGTGTGTTTCGGGAGCGGCGACAGTCCGGCCGCCTCGCGGACGATGTCGCGCGCGAACACCACGAACGAGACGACGGTGCTGACCGGATTTCCCGGGAAGTTCAGCACCGGTACACCGTCGACGACGGCTGTGCCCTGTGGTCCGCCGGGTTGCATGCGTACGGATCCGAACGTGCCGCCCATGGGCTCGAGTGCGTCCTTGACGACCTCGAAATCGCCCTTCGAGACGCCGCCGGACGTGATGACGAGATCGGCTGCGGTGACGGCGCTCGCCAGAACACCTCGGAACACCTCGGGGTCGTCGGAACTGCGCAGGACCGCGACGACGTCGGCACCGTTCGCGCGAAGGTGCGCTGCGAGCGTGATTCCGTTGGAGTCGTAGATCTGTCCGGGCTGCAGGTCGCTGCCTGCGTCGACGAGTTCGGCTCCGGTGGTGATCACCGCGACGCGCGGCCGCGAGACCACGTCGACGTGCGACAGTCCGACGGCGGCGAGGACGGCGACGTGCCGGGGCGCGAGCAGTTGTCCCGCGCGTACCAGCACCATTCCTCGGCGGACGTCGCTGCCCTGCTGACGGATGTACTCGCCGGCCTCACGTGACACGTTGATGGTGACGTCGTCGCCGTCACTCGTCGTGTTCTCGACGGGCACGATCGCGTCGGCGCCGTCGGGAACGGGAGCGCCCGTCATGATCTTCAGCGCGGTACCGGGCTGAAGAGTGCGATCGTGCGCACCGCCCGCCGCGACGGTGCCGACGACGCGCAGAACCGCGGGCACCGAGGCGATGTCGGCAGCACGTACGGCGTACCCGTCCATCTGAGAGTTCTCGAACAGTGGCAGATCCACCGGCGACGCGACGTCGGTGTGCGCGACGCGGCCGACCGCGTCGGCGACGGTGACCGATTCGGCGGTCCGATTCGTCATCGGTTGCAACAGTTCGCGGACGTGGGCTGCGTGGTCCTCGACCGAGGCCGCGCTCACGCCGGACACGTCCTGGCAGTCCGAGCAACACATTTCGTCATGTGACCGATCCTAGGCCGGGAGTGGAGCCTGCAGGAACGACCCTATGGTGCCGGGAGTAGAGCCTGCAGGAACGACCCCATTCTGCCGGGAGTGGAGCCTGCAGGAACGACCCCGTTAGGGGGAGCGATCGTCGAGGCTCCGAAGGGAACGGCATACTGGAAGAAGTTTCGACGACCACGTCTGCGTGGAAAGAAGGTGTGCATGACCGTCAGCAGCGTCGTCGGGCTCGGCATCCCTTCGGTGAAGAACACCGCGGTTCCGACTACCGACGATCGACCGAACGTCCCTGGTTTGTTGGACCGTTTCGGGCGTGTGGCTCGCGATCTTCGCGTGTCCATCACGGAGAAATGCTCGCTGCGCTGCACGTATTGCATGCCGGAGGAAGGCCTGCCACCGATCCCGGCGCCCGACTTGCTCTCGGCCGAGGAGATCGCGCGTCTGGTCGGTATCGCCGTCGCCCGCCTCGGCGTCGAGGAAGTGCGGTTCACCGGCGGCGAGCCGTTGATGCGCGCCGATCTCGCGGACATACTCGCGCAGACCTCCGCCCGTGCACCCGGCGTTCCGCTTGCGATGACCACCAATGCGGTCGGCCTCGAACACCGTGCCGAGCGCCTTGCCGCCGCCGGATTGCACCGCGTCAACGTGTCGCTCGATTCGATCGACCGAGCACATTTCGCGGAGCTGACTCGACGCGATCGGCTTCCGTCGGTTCTCGCGGGAATCCGCGCCGCGAAGCGGGCAGGCCTGACGCCGGTCAAGGTGAACGCGGTGCTCATGCCCGAAACACTGCATGGTGCAGCCGATTTGCTCGAATGGTGTCTGAACGAGGGAGTCCGGCTCCGTTTCATCGAGCAGATGCCGCTCGACGCCGATCACGAGTGGGCACGTTCGCGCATGCTCGACGCGGCTCGATTGCTCGACGTTCTGTCCGCCCGATTCGATCTGCGCGAGGTGGGCCGTGAGGATCCGTCGGCGCCTGCCGAGGAGTGGGCTGTCGACGGCACTTCCGACACCGTCGGAATCATCGCGTCGGTCACCCGCTCGTTCTGCTCGGAGTGCGACCGCACGCGTCTCACCGCGGAAGGAACTGTCCGGTCATGCCTGTTCAGCGATTCCGAAACCGACCTGCGTGCGGCGCTGCGCGGGGGAGCGTCGGACGAGGACATCGCAGATCTGTGGCGCGGTGCAATGTGGAACAAGTGGGCGGGCCATGGAATAGATGCGGACGATTTCGTGCCGCCGGCCAGAAGCATGGGAGCGATCGGTGGTTGAGGTTCGGTACTTCGCAGGAGCAGCCGACAAGGCGGGATGCGCGAAAGAGACGTTCGATCTGCAGCCGGGCAGCACGATCGCAGAGCTGAAAGCGGCTGTGGCACACCGGCACGGCGACGTCATGGCGGATGTGCTGCGCGTCTCGGCGTTTCTCGTCGGTGACGACCTCACGCGCGAGGAGACCGCCACGTTCGGCGACAGGGTGGATGTCCTGCCGCCGTTCGCGGGGGGCTAGAGAGCTCGGTCCGAACGGTTCAGTTCTCGGTGGTCCACCAGTCGTCGAAGGGTGTGACCGGTACGGCTCGTTTGTGCCGGGTGTTCAAGAACATTCGCTCGAGCTTCTCGGCGACGTCGTCGTCGACCTCCTTGCCTTCGAGGTAGTCGTCGATCTGGGTGTACGTGACGCCGAGGGCTTCCTCGTCGGGCAGGGCCGGGCGGTCGTCCTCCAGATCGGCAGTCGGTACTTTCTTCCACGTACTCTCGGGCGCTCCGAGTTCGCGCAGCAATGCCGCGCCCTGACGCTTGGACAGCCCCGTCAACGGAGTGATGTCGACGCCGCCGTCGCCGAACTTGGTGAAGAATCCGGTGATTGCTTCGGCTGCATGGTCGGTACCGACGACGACGTAGCCGAGCTCCCCGGCCAGCGCGTACTGCGCCACCATGCGCTCGCGGGCCTTGATGTTGCCGCGCACGAAGTCTCGTGTCGCCTCGGTGCCCAACGCCCGTGCCGCGGCCACCGCCGACGCGTCGGCAGCGTCCTTGATGTTGACCGTGACCGTGCGGTCGGGATCGATGAACTTCAACGAGACCTCGGCGTCGGCTTCGTCGGCTTGTACCCCGTAGGGCAGTCGGACGGCGAGGAACTCGGCCTCTGCCCCCTCGTTGCGCAGCTCTGCTGCGGCTCGCTGACACAGCTTGCCCGTGAGGGTGCTGTCCTGGCCGCCGCTGATCCCGAGAACGAAGCCCTTAGCGGGCGTCGACCGGAGGTACGCCTTGAGGAAGTCGACGCGTCGGGTGATCTCGGTGGCGGGATCGATGGTGGACTGGACTGCCAATTCGCGTTGGATACGCGTACGCAGCTCGGAACGGAGAAGGGCCATCGGGCCATCCTAAGGCGGTCGGTAGGCTGGTGCGCGATGTCTGCCGATACGTATTCGAAGACCGATCGCAGTGCACACCCGGATTTCTTCGCTGCGGAAGCCGCTGGCTTGCAGTGGCTTCGCGACGGGGGAGCAACCGTGGTGGACGTCCTGGACGTCGATCGAACTCACATCGAACTGGAACGGCTGATTCCGACGTCGCCCACCGGCGACGCCGCCCGCAGGTTCGGAGCCGAGCTTGCCGGCGCACACGATGCAGGCGCGCGTCAGTTCGGTTGTCCGCCGGAGGGTTTCACGGGTCAGATGTTCATCGGCGCTCGGCCGATGTCCAGCGTCGAACATCCCTCGTGGGGTGCGTTCTACATCGCCGAACGTGTTCTTCCGTTCCTCCGAACCGCGGTCGACGCGGGCAACATCTCCACCTCGGACGCGGCCGACGTCGAGCGCGCGTGCGGTCCGGTGGCCGACGGGGTGTTCGACGACGCCGACCCGCCCGCGCGCATTCACGGCGACCTGTGGACGGGAAACGTCGTGTGGACCGCATCGGGTGTCGTCATGATCGACCCGGCCGCGCACGGCGGCCACCGCGAGACCGATCTCGCGATGCTCCCGTTGTTCGGTGCGCCGTTGCTGGACGACATCGTCGACGGATATCGGTCGGTGCACCCGCTGCGGGACGGTTGGAAACAGCGCGTACCACTGCATCAGCTGCATCCACTCGCCGTGCATGCCGCCGGTCACGGACCCTCCTACGGAGTTGCTCTACGACGGGCTGCCGACGCCGTCGCACGACTCTCCTGAACCACGTCAGTTGCGAGTAGCCCTCCGCACCAATGCTTCCCATCCGTCGGCGAGGCGTTCCATGGACATTCCGAGGTCGCGGAACTGGTGGAGTACGAGAGTCGCCTCGAGCGGGGTCAACAATGCGTACGCGAGAAGTTCGAGATCGCCGTCGACGCCCGCCGCGCGCAACAGATTCAGCACGTGGGTGTAGTTGACCATGTGGGCAGGCGCGGAATAGCGCAGTCCCGGGGAATTCTCCGCCGCTCGCATCACCTCGCCCTGAACATGGACGAAATCCAGGCGAGCGCGGCCGAAGGCCACGAGGCGGTCGATGGGATCGGCCCCGGGGCCGAGTGGGGGAGGGCCGAACAGAAACGCGGCCTGCAGATCCTTCTCGGTGTGGTCCAGGAGTGCCTGCATCAGGCCCGATCGGCTTCCGAACCGCCGGAAGACTGTGCCCTTGCCCACACCGGCCTTGGCGGCGAGGCCGTCCATGGTCACCGCGTCGGCGCCGACGGTCGCGACCATCTCTGCAGCTGCATCCAGCAGAAGGCGTCGGTTGCGGGCCGCGTCGCAGCGCTCGGTCTCCTCGCCTGCGATGGGGAGCATGAAGTCGGTCACAACGGACAGTCTACCCGGTTGGGAATGAAAGTGGACCGCGGTCCGGTTGAGTGGTAGGAATTGATCGAACACCGGCTTTCACCCATACATCGAAGGAAGATCGTCATGAGCAACGCTCAGGTACTCGCACTTGTCGGAAGCCTCCGCGCCGACTCCGTCAACAAGCAGATCGCCGAGACCGCGGCATCGCTGGCCCCCGAGGGCGCCGAGGTGGTCGTCTACTCCGGCCTGGCCGAGGTTCCGTTCTACAACGAGGACATCGACGTCGACGGCAAAGTTCCCGCCGCTGCTCTCGAGCTGCGCGCCGCCGCCGAGAAGTCCACTGCATTCCTGTTGGTGACGCCCGAGTACAATGGCACGATCCCTGCCGTTCTGAAGAACGCCATCGACTGGCTGTCGCGCCCGTACGGCGCGGGTGCCGTCGTCGGCAAGCCTGTTGCCGTCATCAGCGCGTCCCCCAGTGGCAACGGCGCGAAGTGGGCGCACGACGACGCCCGCAAGGCTGTCGGCATCGCAGGCGGCAAGGTGCTCGAGGACGTCGAACTCACCATCGGCGGCACCATCGACAAGTTCGGTACGGGACACCCACGGGAGAACGCCGAGGTGGCCGGTCAGATCTCCACGGTCGTCACCGAGCTCGTCAAGGCGTCGAACGAACTGGTCAGCGCATAACGACAATCGTTTTCAGGTAGGGTTGTCGCATGAAGGTACGCAACTCGCTGAAATCGCTGAAAGACAAGCCGGGCGCCCAGGTCGTGCGACGTCACGGCAAGGTGTTCGTCATCAACAAGAAGGAGCCTCGCTTCAAAGCGCGTCAGCGCTGAGACGTGGAAGCGCGTCAGCGCTGAATGGGCTTCCTCTGCCGGACCCCCGAACTCGCGAAGTTCGGGGGTCTCGCACGTTTCGGGCCGGGTGAGCTCGGGGCACTCCAGTGAGACGGTGCGGACGGAGAGAAGGCAGTTTTCACCCTTTGTGTGTGGCGTGTCGGCTTGCGTGCCGACGGCGGGCGGCAGTCGTCGTCTTCTGTGTTCGACGTCACCGCGAGCCTGTGATCTGCGACACGCTGACGTGACCACGACGTTCCGAGATGCGTAGGGCTATGACCAGGAATTTCATCAATGTTGTTCGCAACATCTCGTGTTGTAGGTATATGTCGGCCACTAGGTGTAGTGTTTGAACCGTCGAGAGGCCACAACGCGACAAGCCGCTGATCCCACCGGGCGATGGGCTTGTGCAGCGGGTGGAACTCCTGCCGAGATCGCGGAAATTGTGAACGTTCACGGGTCTGGGCAAGTCGACGAGTTCGAAGACGAACGCGTCGGCTCGAACGCTCGACAGAACACGCAGCGCATATCGACATCTCGGACACTTACCGCGATTTCGGCCAGGGAGAAGGGACCCCTCATGAGCATCACCGTCTACACCAAGCCCGCCTGCGTTCAGTGCAATGCCACCTACCGCGCCCTCGACAAAGAGGGCATCGAGTACACCGTCGTCGACATCTCGCAGGACCCCGAGGCCCGTGACTACGTCATGGCGCTGGGCTACCTGCAGGCTCCCGTCGTCGTCGCCGGTGACGAGCACTGGTCGGGCTTCCGCCCCGACCGCATCAAGGCGCTCAGCGCGAGCGTTGCTTGAACAGAAAATGGAGATGAGCAGGTGTGACTTCCGCTCTCACTCCCCGGTCGACGCATCCGATCGTGTACTTCTCGAGTGCGTCCGAGAACACGCACCGATTCGTCGTCAAGCTCGGTCTTCCGGCCAGTCGGATTCCCCTGCATCATCCTGAGAACTTCGTGGTGGATCAGCCGTACGTGCTGATCGTGCCCACCTATGGCGGGGGAATGACGTACCTGGGACGTGACACCAATTACGTTCCCAAGCAGGTCATCAAGTTTCTCAACCAGAAGCACAACCGATCTCTGATCAGAGCGGTCATCGCAGCGGGCAACACCAACTTCGGTGACTCGTTCTGCTTTGCAGGCGACGTCATTTCACAGAAGTGCGCAGTTCCGTATCTCTACCGATTCGAGCTGATGGGCACGCCCGAGGATGTTCACCGAGTACGCGATGGGCTCGAGGACTTCTGGGAACGCGAGTCCCGCCGCGCAGAACAAATTCACTAGTCACACACCGGAACACACGAGGAACTGGAGCGATCGCCGTGGCACCGACCATCACAGAGGCAGCACCCGTCAAGGCCGATCGGTCGGCGAGCGACCTGGACTATCACGCGCTGAACGCGATGCTGAATTTGTACGGACCCAACGGCGAAATTCAGTTCGACAAGGACCGCGAAGCGGCCAACCAGTACTTCCTGCAGCACGTCAACCAGAACACGGTGTTCTTCCACGACCTCGACGAGAAGCTCGACTACCTCGTCGAGGAGAACTACTACGAGCCCGAGGTGCTCGACCAGTACTCGCGCGAGTTCGTGAAGTTCCTCATCAACCACGCGTACTCGAAGAAGTTCCGGTTCCCGACGTTCCTGGGTGCGTTCAAGTACTACACGTCGTACACGCTGAAGACGTTCGACGGTAAGCGCTACCTCGAGCGTTTCGAGGATCGTGTGTGCATGGTCGCGCTGACGCTTGCCGCCGGCGACGAAGCTCTCGCAACCGATCTCGTCGACGAGATCATCGCCGGTCGGTTCCAGCCGGCCACGCCGACGTTCCTGAACTCGGGAAAGAAGCAGCGCGGAGAACCCGTGTCGTGCTTCCTGCTGCGCATCGAGGACAACATGGAGTCCATCGGTCGTTCGATCAACTCGGCTCTGCAGCTGTCCAAGCGCGGAGGCGGAGTTGCGTTGCTGCTGAGCAATATTCGCGAGGCCGGCGCGCCGATCAAGCGCATCGAGAACCAGAGCTCCGGCGTCATCCCGATCATGAAGCTGCTCGAGGACTCGTTCTCGTACGCCAACCAGCTCGGTGCGCGTCAGGGAGCGGGTGCGGTGTACCTGCACGCCCATCACCCCGACGTCTACAAGTTCCTCGACACCAAGCGTGAGAACGCCGACGAGAAGATCCGTATCAAGACGCTGTCGCTCGGAATCGTCATCCCGGACATCACGTTCGAGCTGGCGAAGAAGAACGAAGAGATGTACCTGTTCTCGCCGTACGACGTCGAGCGCATCTACGGCGTCCCGTTCGCCGACATCAACGTCACCGAGAAGTACTACGAGATGGTCGACGACAGGCGAATTCGCAAGACCAAGATCAAGGCACGCGAATTCTTCCAGACGCTCGCCGAGCTGCAGTTCGAATCCGGCTACCCGTACATCATGTTCGAGGACACCGTGAACCGGGCGAACCCGATCGAGGGCAAGATCACGCACTCGAACCTGTGCTCGGAGATCCTGCAGGTCTCGACGCCGTCGCTGTTCAACGACGATTTGTCGTACAGCCATGTCGGCAAGGACATTTCGTGCAACCTCGGCTCGCTGAACATCGCGAAGACGATGGATTCGCCCGACTTCGGCAAGACGATCGCCGTCGCGATACGCGGATTGACGGCCGTCTCCGATCAGACGCACATCTACTCGGTGCCGTCGATCGAGCAGGGCAACAACGACTCTCACGCCATCGGTCTCGGCCAGATGAACCTGCACGGATACCTCGCTCGAGAGCGCATCTACTACGGCTCGACCGAGGGCATCGATTTCACGAACATCTACTTCTACACGGTGCTGTTCCACGCGATCCAGGCGTCGAATCAGCTCGCCAAGGATCGAGGGTCGTACTTCAAGGGCTTCCCGCAGTCCAAGTACGCGTCGGGTGAATTCTTCGACAAGTACACCGATCAGGTGTGGGAGCCGAGCACGGCGCGCGTCGCCAAGCTGTTCGCCGACGCCGAGGTACACATCCCGACGCAGGACGACTGGACCGCGCTGAAGAAGTCGGTGCAGGAGTACGGCATCTACAACCAGAACCTGCAAGCCGTCCCGCCGACGGGGTCGATCTCGTACATCAACAACTCGACGTCGTCGATTCACCCCGTGGCGTCGAAGATCGAGATCCGCAAGGAAGGCAAGATCGGTCGCGTCTACTACCCGGCGCCGTACCTGACCAACGACAACCTGGACTACTACCAGGATGCGTACGAGATCGGCTACGAGAAGATCATCGACACGTACGCCGCGGCGACGCAGCACGTCGATCAGGGACTGTCGTTGACGCTGTTCTTCAAGGACACCGCGACGACCCGCGATATCAACAAGGCGCAGATCTACGCGTGGCGCAAGGGGATCAAGACGCTGTACTACATCCGTCTGCGTCAGATGGCCCTCGAGGGCACCGAGGTGGAGGGTTGCGTCAGCTGCATGCTGTAGTGAGCAGTGCTCACTGATCTAGACTGAGTCGAACCGACGCAAGGACATTTCATGACAGCAGCACCGCATTCGCCTGCGGACGGGGCGAAGATCAAGCTCATCGACCGCGTCTCCGCGATCAACTGGAACCGCGTCCCGGACGACAAGGACGCGGAAGTCTGGGAGCGGCTGACCAGCAACTTCTGGCTTCCCGAGAAGGTCCCGGTCTCGAACGACATCCCGTCGTGGCAGACGCTGACCGCTACCGAGAAGCAGTTGACGATGCGGGTGTTCACCGGCCTGACGTTGCTGGACACCATTCAGGGCACGGTCGGCGCCGTCAGCCTCATTCCCGACGCCGTCACCCCGCACGAAGAGGCCGTCTACACGAACATCGCGTTCATGGAGTCGGTGCACGCCAAGAGCTACAGCTCGATCTTCTCGACGCTGTGCTCCACGCGCGACATCGACGACGCGTTCCGCTGGTCCGAGGAGAACTCGAACCTGCAGCGCAAGGCAGAGATCGTTCTCGACTACTACAAGGGCGACGACCCACTGAAGCGCAAGGTCGCGTCGACGCTGCTCGAGTCGTTCCTGTTCTACTCGGGCTTCTACCTGCCGATGTACTGGTCGTCGCGCGCAAAGCTGACCAACACGGCAGACCTGATCCGTCTGATCATCCGTGACGAGGCAGTGCACGGGTACTACATCGGATACAAGTACCAGCGCGGACTCGAAAAGCTCACCGAGGCAGAGCGCGAGGACCTGAAGGCGTACACGTTCGAGCTGCTGTTCGAGCTGTACGACAACGAGGTCGAGTACACCCAGGACCTCTACGACGAGATCGGTCTCACCGAGGACGTCAAGAAGTTCCTGCGGTACAACGCCAACAAGGCGCTCATGAACCTGGGCTACGAGGGTCTGTTCCCGAAGGACGAGACCGACGTCAACCCGGCGATCCTGTCGGCGCTGTCGCCGAATGCCGACGAGAACCACGACTTCTTCTCCGGATCCGGCTCGTCGTACGTCATCGGCAAGGCAGTCAACACCGAAGACGAAGACTGGGACTTCTGATCCTCCGGTAGTTGTCGCGACGGGGACGACCCCCGGGCCGTCACGAGCCCGGGGGTCGTCCCTGTTTGCGTATCTTCTCCGCGTCCTTCGGCATTCGTCCCTGCTCCGTCAACGCTCGACGAAGCAGGAACTCGATCTGTGCGTTGGTGCTGCGGAGGTCGTCGGCGGCCCAGCGGGCCAGTGCGTCGTGCACCGCCGGGTCCAGCCGCAGCAACAGCTTCTTACGTTCGACTGCCATGGGTCACTGGTAGAGCGATCCGGTGTTCACCACGGGCTGAGTATCCCGGTCGCTGCAGAGGACGACGAGCAAGTTCGACACCATCGTGGCCTTTCGCTCCTCGTCGAGTTCGACGACGTGCTTCTCCTCCAGTCGCGACAGCGCCATGTCGACCATTCCGACGGCGCCCTCGACGATCTGCTGACGGGCTGCGATGACGGCGCCGGCCTGCTGACGTCGCAACATCGCCTGGGCGATCTCCGGTGCATAGGCGAGACGGTTGATACGCGTCTCGACGACCTCGACGCCTGCCGACCTGACCCGGGCGTGCACCTCCTCGGACATCGCCGCCGTGATCTCGTCTGCGTTCTCGCGCAACGACATTCGACCTTCGGCGTCGTACGGATAGCTGCCGGCGATGTGCCGCACCGCCGATTCGGTCTGCACGGCCACGAATTCTTCGTAGTCGTCGACCTGGAACGATGCCAATGCGGTGTCCGCCACCTGCCAGACGACGATCGCCGATATCTCGATCGGGTTGCCGTCGGCATCGTTGACCTTCGACTGACCCGTCTCGTGATTGCGGATACGGGTGGAGATCGCTCTACGGATGGTCAACGGGTTCGTCCATCGCAGCCCAGGCGTGCGGAGCGTTCCGCTGTACGAACTGCCCAGAAGTTGCAGCACCCGAGCCTGATTCGGCTGCACCAGGGTGAGACCCATCAATGCCGTCAGCGCCACCAGAAAGATCACGACGCTGCCGATGACCCCCGGGATCGATTCGGACAGGATTGCAGGAACGAACACGGCGATGCTTCCGAGGAAGAGAAGGGTGCCGGCCCCGAGCATCCACCAACCGGGCAGATCCCAACCGGGGCGTTCGGCAATCGTCGTCGTGGGGGTGCCCGTCGGCTTCTCGGCGACGGTCGTGGGTGTGGACATTTCGGTCTCCCTGCGTCGTAGTGATACTAAAGTGATATCACATTTCCGCCGCACGTACCGACCGAATGTCACGTTCGGTCACTCGGAGTGAGCAAGGGACGCCCTCGGTCCGGCCGGGGTGGGGGCGGGATGCCAGCGAGGGGCGCCTTCGGTCACTTCGAGTGAGCAAGGGACGCCCTCGGTCCGGGCGGGCTGGGCGCGGGATGCCAGCGAGGGGCGCCTTCGGTCACTCGGAGTGAGCAGGGGACGCCCTCGGTCCGGGCGGGGTGGGGGCTAGCGCCGAAACCAGGCTTCCGCAGACCCGCTGAGCGCCTTGGAGATTCGCAGCCGCGAGGTGTCGGTCAGGTCGTCGGGCAATGCGTCGACGTCGAACCAGCCGACCGCAAGGTTCTCGTCGTCGGCGACGCGGGCTTCGCCGTCGGTGTGGCGGGCGAGGAAGGTGAGGTCCAGGTATTGGGCGACGTCGCCGTTCGGGTAGGTGATCTTCTCGGTGACGTCGACGCTCGTGAGTCGGACGAGTTCGGCGCCCAGGCCCGTCTCCTCGGCGATCTCGCGCAGCGCGGCGGGCCCGGGTTCTTCACCGGGTTCGAGGATGCCGGACACGATGGCCCAGAGCCCGTTGTCGCGGCGACGCGTCAGCAGGATTCGTCCGTCGGCGTCGAGGACCACCGCGCTGACCCCCGACAGCCACAGAGGCGACGTACCGATCCGACTGCGCAGGGCGAGGACGAACTCGGGGATCGGCATATCAGGAAACGTACGCGTTCAACGAGTTCGTCACATCCGCAAGCATCGCGCGAGCCGCGACAATGCCGCTGCTCGACCAGACGGTGTCGTCGACGACGAACACTCGACCGTCCTTCGCGGCGCCGAGGTCCTTCCAGCCGTCCCCGTCCATCACGTCGGTGCCGAACGACTCGCCGTCGTCTCCGTCGAATCGGGCGTAGACGATGTCGCCCTCGACTGCGGACAGATCGTCGGCGGGCACCGTGTTCTCGGCGTCCTGCTGTGACGGCGGCCGGCCGACGCCGACCTCGGCGAGCACCTCGGACGCGAACGACGACGGGCCGTCGGTGACGATCGAGTCGGGCAGGAATCGGACGACCGATGCTTGGGTCTGGGTGGCGTTCACATCGCGCCCGACCTGTTCGGCGTCGGCGGTGAAGCGCGCCAGCTCGTCGAAACCGGTCTGTCCACGTCCGAGCGCGGCTGCGGACTGCAGAAACGTGCCCTTCCACCCGGAATCCGACGAGGTGAAGACCGTCGGCGCGATCCCGCTCAACGATCGGTAGGTCTCTGTGCCCAGCGAGTCGGCGCCGATGATCAGATCGGGGTTCAGCCCGGCGATGGCATCCAGATCCGGTGAGTCGACCGTTCCGACGCCGGGGATCTCGGCAATTCCGGTACCGAGATACAACTCCTGGTCTCCGTCACCGCGGAAGTCCGGATCCAGCGTCGACGCGCCGACGACGCGTTCCCACACTCCCAGCGCGCAGGTGGCGTCCAGTGCGGCCGCGTCCAACACGACGATGCGCATGGGGTCCGCCGGGATCTCGCTGATTCCTTCGCTGTGGCCGACAGGTCGCACCGAACCTTCGATGCCCGTCGGGTCGAGCGGCGCGGTCGCGGGGCACAGCCCGGTCGTCGGACGATTGTTTCCGACGACGCCTGCCCCCGCGATGTTGGTCGTACTACGCACGATGGTCGACGCGTTGTCCTCGGACTCGGAGGTGCCCGAGCATGCCGTGACGGTCAGTGCAACACCGACCGCGAGCGCGAGTGCGGTGATGCGATGAGCCGGAAGTGAAGCAGGGACTGACCGAAACGACTGTCTGGACAACTCGTGAAATTCCTAACGGGAGTCGGATGCCGTCACACCCTATCCGGCCGCGCTTCCGGGCAGGTGCGACGTTCGAGTACGACACTCGGTAGGACCGGTGAGGCGAGGCGCCGAGTCAAGGTCTACGATTCGACGTAGCGCAAGACACCCGGACGTGCCCTCGCATGCTCGCCGACGGGACGCATCTTCAGGAGGATCAGTGACTGCCCTAGCGCCTAGGCCGACTCCCGCGGTGGAAGCGGCACGGCCGTTTCCGCCGCGGATGGGACCGAAGGGTTCTTTCATTCACAAGGCGGTGACGACGACTGATCCCAAGGTGTTGGGGATCATGTACATCGCGACGTCGATCGCGTTCTTCTTGGTCGGCGGGTTGATGGCGTTGTTGATGCGCGCCGAGTTGGCTGTGCCGGGGATGCAGTTCCTGTCGAACGAGCAGTACAACCAGTTGTTCACCATGCACGGCACGATCATGTTGCTGTTGTATGCGACGCCGATCGTGTTCGGGTTCGCCAATTACATTCTGCCGTTGCAGATCGGCGCCCCGGATGTGGCGTTCCCGCGGTTGAATGCGTTCTCGTATTGGTTGTATCTGTTCGGTGCGTTGATCACCACGGCCGGGTTCATCACCCCCGGTGGCGCGGCGGACTTCGGCTGGACTGCGTACACCCCGCTCACGTCGGCGTTGCATTCGCCGGGTGTGGGTGCGGATCTGTGGATCATGGGTCTGGCGGTTGCTGGTCTGGGTACCATTTTGGGTGGCGTGAACATGATCACCACGGTGATCTGTCTGCGGGCGCCGGGAATGACGATGTTCCGGATGCCGATCTTCACCTGGAACATTCTGGTCACCTCGATCCTGATCCTGCTGGCGT